>NZ_JACVVM010000011.1 GCF_016751895.1 Candidatus Sarmatiella mevalonica
TTCAAGTATTCCCCTATGTTTTAACCGATTAAAGTAATTAAATACCCTTTTCCAGGGACCAAAATCTTTGGGTAAATCCCTCCAGAAACAGCCATTTTTGGTAATGTAAAATATACCATCCCATAAACGTCTGGCATCCCTAGGGGGCGGCCTGCCTTGTTTCCCCCTTCTTTTGTAAATTATCTTTTCGACTACGGCTCATTCTTCATCTGTTAAATCACTCGTATAGCTCGTTGACATCTCATATCCTCCCTTTGATGCCAATCATAACGATGTCCCTCCAATACTTCAACCTTTTGCGTGACTGGTTCTAAGAAAAATCCGTTAACAAAAGAGGATAAGGAGAAGAATCAAGAGCTTGCCAGTGAAAGAGTGGTTAATGAAAATGTTATCGGCATGATTAAACGATTTAAAATCATATCTGACAAATACAGAAACAGACAAAAAAGGTTTGGCCTCAGATTCAATTTGATTGCAACTATTTATAACATGGAGCTAGTATAAATGAGTTTCGAAAGAGGTCTAATGAAGAAAAGGGATATGACGGAGGCAAAGGTAGCAGGTAGGAAGCGTCATATAGTTGTAGATACCCTAATTATCCTATGAATATCGATGTCCACAGCACAACCCCTCATGATAGCAACTGTGCAAAAAGAGTATTATTTGGTCTAAAGGAAAAATTTCCAAGGTTAGTAAGGATTTTAGCTGACCAATGTTACCAAAGAGATTTACAGAAGTGGTTTTATACTCACACTCGCGGTAGTTTACTTACCATTGTTAAGCCTAAAGCTGGCACTAATTGCTTTCAGGTGCGACAGTGGAGATGGCTTGTAGAGCGCTCATTCGCTTGGCTTGGTAACTTTAGAAGATTATCAAAAGATTACGGAATAACCACCTCTTCAGCTAAGGCTTTTGTACAATTGGCTTTTACAAAAATTATGATGCAAAACTTATCACGTGGTTTTACGTGACTGGTTCTAAGTGATCCCATAAAACTGCTTCAACCTCAACATATTCAAACTGTTGTAGATGCTTAAAGCTCTGGCCTGCTGCTTTAGTTTGCAAGGTTTTCAATGCGAATCTTCGTATCCTTTTAACGGAATAGAAAAGTCAATCTGTCTTTCTATAAGGAAATCCAGCTATTCTTTGCTCATAAACTCACGATCGGCTAGTAAGTATTAACGTTTTTTGCTCTAAATTGATTAATAAACCGCATCATTTCTTTCATTAAAGCGCTATCGCACACTCCACGCGATGGTCAAGCTGATGCCAATAAATCGGTACGGAAATCCTACCAAAAACTATTACCAAGAATAATATATTAATAGACCTCTTGCATAACCTAAAAATGAAGGAGGAATATACGAGGAGTACAAAGGGGTTATGCAAGAGGTCTAATGTCTTTTTTGCCGAATTTCCAACATGTGCGATCCAAGGAAATTATGTATTCATTGCAGCAAAATATACTAAAAATAAACTCTGCGATTGCGTTGTAGTTAAAAGGTTGATTTTTAAGAAACCTACATGTTCTCTGGGTTTTAGAACTATGCTTAGTGTTACCCCTGATGCCAAAATCCATATTTTTGGTGCTAACTGAACAATTTTCAATTAGGCTAATCATCATTTCGACAAAACATTCTATCCTTGATTTTTTTTCAAGAAAGGTTTAATATAAGCACTTGAAGTAGTATATTATGCATCTGCATCACCAGAAAATACATCCTTATACTACTTTTCAATCCCCTATATTCAAGCCGCTTCTACTACCTCTCACTACATAAATTGCAGGGCAACCACCGGGAGATTTGACAAGCAGAAGAATTGTTTTTCTCTCGCGAAATCCTCTTTTACTAGCCTTCTAGCTCACTCCGCTCTATTCCGCGCCTAGCTCCGCCTCACTCTTACTCCTTCTCTGCGCCTTTAGACTCTTCAGATCCACCCTTACCTTTGGATGTGTCAGCTTCGATTTTTACATCAAACTTCTCATACAACTTCTTCAGGTAAGCCTCTACAGCGCTCTTATTCAAGTTTGCCAACAAACCTGGCTTTGCATCAGCTTTGGTAGGAGGAGTAGCAGGTTGGTCACCATGAACCTGAATAATATGCCAGCCAAACTGGGTCTGAAAAGGAGCGGAAACCTGACCTTTGTTTAACGAGAAAGCTTCTTTAGCAAACTCAGCAGGCACTTGATCTCTCAAGATATAACCAATTTTACCGCCATTTTTCGCGCTAGCTTCGTCTTTTGAATATTTTTTCGCTACATCAGAGAATTTTTGACCAGCGGCAATTTCCTTCTTCACCTTCTCCGCGTCCTCCTTAGACACTACCAAAATATGAGAAACTTCTACTTGCTTCTGGCCTTTTAGATTTTGCACAAGAGCTTCGTACTCTTGGTCTATCATCTTCTCATTGATGGCATCCGCTATATATCTTTGCAAAACTTCTGACTGCACCAATTGCTTGCGACTATTCTCAAGCTTATCCTGAAAGCTAGGATCAGATTCTAGCTTTAACCCTTGAGCTTCCTTCTGTAAAACAACTGCATTCAAAAATGCTCTCAACAAAGCGTCTTGAACGTTTTTATCGAGCTGAGCAAAAGTTTTACCTTTAGTAGCTTCTTGCGAATCTAGCATGGCTCTAAATTCTTGCTCTATCTGTGCAGCAGTAACTTCGCCACCTTTATACTTAGCCAGAACAACACCACCAGCACCAGCGCCAGTTGCCTGAACAGAAGAGCAAAATAACACTACTGATAACAGATATATAACTTTTAATGACTTCAACATAAGGAATAAACTCTATATTAATTTAATTTATATTTAATTTTAGATTCGACTTCTTCAAGAAACTACACTCCTTCATACAAACTGCGGTGGCGCTGTCGATTCGAAACCCTCACGTACCTCACGTACGCTCAAAGATCTGCACTTCGTACGCTCCTCGCATTTGCCCATCATGACGAGTTTCGAAAAGAAGTCTATTGGATCTTGCTAAATAAATGATTAGATTTTTAAAAATTTTACTTCAGAGATCAGCCAGGATAACATACACAATACTATCAACTGCCAGGTTAGCCAAGCCAAGCCTCCTTTAAGCTCTAACACACTCAAGAGTACAACAAATATCATGCCCTTGCAATATCTATTCATAAAGAGAATAGAAAAAAATAAGTGAGTTTAGTATAAAATCAAAAAACAACACTTGATAGTTTAATAAAAAGCAACTATATCGCATTCTACGTTAATTAATCTATTTAAAATGTTTCTTTTCGATCACTTCATGCCCAGCCGCAGATCCCTGACCAGCTTCTCGTTTTTTTATAAAATTAATAGGTTGACGATGAGCACTATTCATGTTTTCTGTTGGTTGCTGTTGTTTTTCAAGGCGTAGCTTTACTTTACCATGCTCAGTTCCAGCTATCACCACCTTCACCTCCTGACCTTCCCGTAACACTTCGTGCAAAGAAGTTTCATGTTTGGTTAATAAAGCCTGAGCGGGCAAAAACCCATCACGCCCTAGAGTGTAATTAACAAATGCGCCACGATCTATAATCTTTACTACTTTTCCAGTAAAAGATGCGCCAACTACAGGTTCGAACAATAAATTTTGAATAATGCTACATGCTTTTTCAGAATCATGCGCGGTATTAGCAAAAATTAACACTTCCCCTCCGGAGCCTATATCAATTTTACTATTACTCATCTCACAAATCTGTTTGATAATCTTGCCACCAGGACCTATCAATTCTCCAATTCTATCTTTTGGGATGCTAATACTACGAACCACTGGAGCGTTTTTGCTAATCTCCGGCCTATGCAGCGCAATACTCTCATTCATGGCTGCAAGAATCTGTTTTATTCCATCTTGCGCTTGCTGCAAAGCCTGTTTAATGATTTGCAATGTAATGCCTGGCACCTTAATGTCCATCTGTAGAGCGCAAAGGCCACTTTTAGTAGCTGCAACTTTTAAATCCATATCACCTAAAGCATCTTCTTCGCCCGTAATATCAGAGATGATGGCCATCTGCGAGTCTACTTTAATTAACCCCATTGCAATGCCAGCCACCGGCTCTTTTAATGGCACGCCCGCATCCATCATAGACATTGAAGCGCCACATATAGTGGCCATAGAAGAAGAACCATTGCAAGCTGTAATCTCCGACACAACCCTTGTTGTGTAAGGAAATTGATCTTTAGTTGGAGTTACTTGACGTAGCGCTCTCCATGCGAGCTTGGCATGCCCTACCTCCCTTCTGCTAGGCGCCTTAAGCGCACCAACCTCTCCCACAGAATAAGGCGGAAAAATATAGTTTAATAAAAAATGTTCCTTATACTCTCCATCTAAACTATCCACTATTTGCTCATCTTGACCAACTCCAAGAGTTGTTACCACTAAACTCTGCGTCTCGCCTCGTGTAAACAGCGCTGAACCATGAGTTTTTGGCAAAATACCAACTTCTGTATGAATTGGGCGAATCTCGGCAAAGCCACGACCACCTACGCGTTTTTTATTATTCGCTATCATGAGGCGCATAATGTGAGATTTAATATTATTAAACCAACGCTTAATGGTTACCTCATCCTCTAGCGAGGTAAACTTTTCTATCACTTGAGCTCGTAGATCGTGAAAGTATGCATATCGATCTTGTTTCATTGACACCTCAAAACCTTTCAAGATGTCAGCGCTAATTTCTTGCTCAATTTGACGATACAATGACGGTAAGGCGCGTTCTTCTGGTAGCGCCTTCTTCACTTTCGCCACTTTTCTTGCCATATCCTTTATACCCTGAATAACTGGCTGTATAGCGCTATGGCCACACTCTATAGCCTCTAATATTTGCTCTTGCGATAGAATATTAGCTTCGCACTCCACCATCATTACATATTCTGCTGTACCGGCTAACACTAAGTCTAACTTGCTATTTTGTAGCTGCGCGTGCGTTGGATTCAGCACAAACTTATCATCTATCATGCCTACTCTCATTGCAGCGATAGTGTCTAGCACTGGAATATCAGAGATGGCTAAAGCAGCAGATGCGCCAATTACAGATAAGATGTCAGTATTATAATTCGCGTCATAAGAAAGTACTGTACATACCACTTGCGTATCATAAAGAAAAGAATCTGCAAATAAGGGGCGCAAAGGTCTATCTATTAACCTAGAAACCAATACCTCCCTTTCGGAACTCTTTCCTTCTCTCTTTACAAAACCGCCTGGTATTTTGCCAGCACTATAGAACATCTCACGATATGTGACAGTTAAAGGAAAAAAATCCAGATCTTTGTGAGTTTTAAAATCAGACACCACCGTGCATAACACCACCGACTCTCCCATTTGTACCACTACCGAACCATTGGCTTGGTTTGCGATTTTGCCAGTGCTTATTCGAAGCTGCGTATCTAAAAAATCAATCTCCTTTACTATTTCATGAAACATCTTTTGCCCATCTATATTTACATTATTCAACTAACTCGCCCTCTTATTAACGCCGTGCTATTTTAAAGCCTAAGCGCCACCTATCATTTTTGCGCATCATTACGTTCGGAATTCTCTGTTAAGAACCGCCGTAATTCTTGTACGTTACTAAAAAGTAATTGCTCCGCTTTTACTTCTTTATCTAAAATGATATCAATCACTTTTGTTTCTAATGCACTGTATGCAACATTCTGCATCAGAGCGTCATTAGATGCCAAACTATCAAGTAACTTTAGCGCCATCTCTTGGCCAAATTTTATACTCAACTGCGTAAACAAAGTCATAACTAATTCCTGTTGAGTGATTTGCACATTATGCTCGCTTGCATAGCGCGAAATCAACATAGCAATGCGCAAACGACGCAGAGCTATTCTTTTCATCTCTTCTTCGTCCATCTCATTACTTGCCACTTGCTCATCAACTCTAGTATCCTTCTGCAAAGCGCTTTGTTTTACCTTCGATATCTCTTTGTCCAAAAGCTTTTGCGAAACGGCAAAATTCAATTTTTCCTCCAAGGTATCAAATAATTTTAATGTTTTAAAATCTCTTATGGCCGCAGCTGAAGTTTTTTGGATGGCGTCTGTTAACTTTACCTCTAATTCTTGAAGCGTAATATTATGTTTTTCAAGCAACTCATCAGTTATTTGCAAATAACGAGGTACCTGAATATCTTTGACATGAAACTCGAACACTGCTTCCTTACCGCGCAAATTTTTCGCATTATAGTCGATTGGAAAGGTAACTGTAAAACTACCCTTTTCATCTTGCTTTCTGTTCATCAATTGCTCTTCAAAACCCGGAATCATCGATTTACTCCCAAGCACTAATGCAAAATCTTGCGCCTTGCCGTTGTCAAACTCCACTCCGTCTATAAAACCAGTGAAGTCTAATGAAATCTTATCGAACTGCTGAGTAGAGCGCCCTTCCTCGGCATGGTCATACTCCTGCGCAACATTATGCAACCAGTCGGTCTTAAACCCATTTAGTTCATCTTCACTCGGTTTAAGGGTTGGAAATTGCAGAACAATACTAGAAAATAACTGATGCGGAATTTGAGGGTTTACATGATACTCTACTTCAAATTCCAAACCACCTACTTGCTGTACATTTCTAATTTCGGGTGATGCAAAAAGATGAAGATTGCGCTCTTGCGCTATATCTTGAACACTACTAGAAATTTTAGATTGTATTGAGTCTTGTCTTACTGCTGGCTCGTATTGTTTCCGTACAATAGACATGGGCACTTTACCAGGTCTAAATCCAGGCTTTTTTAAAGTTTTAGTAATCTCTTGTAATTGCCGCTCAACTTCAGAATCTAACTCTTGCGAAGTAAATGACACTTTAATTTTGAGAGTGGTATCAGTATTTTCTAATTCAGTAACTTGCATGTTAATAAAGATGATATTGGATATATAAAGAAAAAGACAATAAAAATTATATAGTTTTTGTAATGAAATTAATAGCAGGAACGGAAAATAACGAGAAAGCTACGCGAAAGACAATGAAAAACAGTATTGTCTAGTTATACAAAAGCTTCTTATGAAATGTTATCAAAAGAGTGGTACGGGTGGAGGGACTTGAACCCCCACGCCTCTCGGCGCTAGAACCTAAATCTAGTGCGTCTACCAGTTCCGCCACACCCGCAAAGTTTGTTAATAAGGCTTTTTGAAGCAATTTGCAAACAACTATACAAAGACAAAGAAGCCTTAAAAACAATTTCGTGATAAATCTAAACCATGGTTCTGTGCAATGAATAACGTGTAAAAACGCTCATGCATTAACCAACATTCTAGACTACATAGTTCATCATACGATAGTTTAAATTCATTTGCAAGAACCTATAACATTTCTAACATTTGATTCATTCTTTTAACAAAACTAGCAGTATTGCGAGGTAACTCTCCATCTAAAAGACAAGCTTGATCGAATACCAGCCATATCAGGCTCTCCTTGAGCTCTGCGTTATCTTTTGTTTTATTTTTAGCATTAGCTTTCTTACCATCCATCAACTGCCCCACCCTCTCTATCAATTTATGATTAGCATTAATTTCTAGAATTTTTTCTAATGGCAAAGCGCCACCCCTTTGCTCCGCAAGCAGACGATGCATTCTGCTGCTCATCCTGCCTTCCTCCGTAACTAAACACGCTGGGCTGCTTACTAACTTATCAGAGAAACGCACTTCCGACACATGGGAGCTAAGGATCTTTTTAAACTCGTTCAACACCCCTTCGTCTCTTGTGTCGGAGTTTTCTTTTGCATCATCCGCTCCCACCTTCAAACCTTTAGCGTTAGCCGGCTGGAGCTCATACTCGCCATACTTAAACACAATATTGGTCCAGAAATCATCAACTGGATCTGTAAGCAATAACACATCTTTGTTATGTTTTATTAATTTTTCTATTTGCGGACTGTTTTGAAGTTGCTCTAAATCTGGGCCTACAAGGTAGTATATCACTCCCCCTTCACCTAACTCCTGGGTATATTGCGCAAGAGTAATTGGTTTTTGCTGAATGGCGCTATAAAAAAGACACGTATCTAAAATAAGTTGATGATCTGACGCGGGCTCGCACAATCCTTCTTTGAGCACCGCACCAAAATTATTCCAAAATATTAAATAATCTTCATCATTCTTCCTTCTTTTTAGTTCAAATAATACTTTGCGCGTAATGGTTTGGTTAATGGTGTGTATCGCTTTATTTTGCTGCAACCATTCTCTACTAATATTTAATGGCAAATCTTGCGCGTCCACAACACCATATAAAAACCTTAAATAATGCGGTATTAAATCTACATTATCATCTGCTATAAACACACGCTTAATGCATAACTTCACACATCTTTTGCGATCGGGATGGAAAAGTGCATGAGGCCTTGTAGATGGTATAAATAATAAATTAGTAAAGTCCGTCTCATTTCCTTCATTTTTGTTATGCATCACTACCCATGGCTCATCTGATGCATTAGCAATGCTGCGATAAAATTCAGTATACTGCTTCTGCGTGATCTCCGCTTTGCTTTTAGACCAAATTGCGCAAGAAGAATTAATTTGTATTGGTTCGTGCGCATCTTCCGTTCTACCTACAAAAATTGGTACTAAAATATGGTCGGAATAGAGTTTGATGATTTGTTTTATTCTAAAAAGATCTAAAAATTCCTCATGTTCATCAAGATGCAAAATTATTTTTGTACCTCTTGGCACATCGTTCATGGCCTCAGAGACTGAATATTCTCCTTTTCCGTCAGAAGACCAGCAGAAAGCCCGCTCTTCTTTAGCTTTTCTTGAAAGCACAGACACTTTGCTAGCAACCATAAAGCAAGAATAAAATCCAACGCCAAATTGACCTATTAAATTACTACTATTCTTTTCGTCCTTTGAGATTTGGTCTAGAAATTTTTGAGTGCCAGAATTTGCTATCGTTCCTAAGTTATTAATCAACTCATCCTGGTTCATCCCAATTCCATTGTCTTGTATCGTAATGGTTTTAGCATCCTTGTCCAATAGCACCTTAATCCATGGGTCAGGATCGTTTTCTAAGACAGATTCGTCTGTTTGCGAAAGATAGCGTAGTTTATCGCAGGCATCGGATGCATTGGAAATTAATTCCCGCAAGAAAATTTCTTTATTTGAATATAGGGAATGTATTACCAGATGTAGCAGTTTATCGACTTGCGCATCAAATTTTCTAGTTTCTGTCATAATTCAGATTAATCATGATTGATAGTTAATTATCTATACAGAAATACATGTATTTTCTCGTTAAACCCTTTTCAAGACTACGCTGTTTTTAGATGCTAGCGCATAAGTCCCAATCGTCACACTGCCATGCATTTTGTATGATATTAATATTTCTCATACTGCTGGCCATAGCAAAATCAAAGCTAACGTTATAGCCACTATACATGTGGTGTTGTGAGAGAAAATGATAGGCGGCGCGGGCTATCCTTTTTTGCTGTTTTAGCGGCAACGGGCTGTCTGGACCACTAATGCACGCTCGCAGTTTCACTTCTATAAAATTTAAAGTATTGTCTTTTTCTGCGATAATATCCACTTCACCTACCTGGGTTCTATAGCGGCGAGCTAAAATCTTATACCCAGAGGCAAAATAAACCCATGCCACCACTACCTCTGTCACAACGCCGCGAAAGTAGTTAGAGCGATTATTTTGCTTGACTAATCCCATCAAATACCTTTGATCGCATCAGAAATAATATCAAAAGAAAAACTGAGGAAGTGCCCATGATGTAAAAGGCAGGAGAATAGAATAGATGAGTTTTCTCTACTAACCAACGCGATATAATGGGTGATGTACCTCCAAAAATTGCGATACCTAGGTTATAGCTAAACGCCACGCCTAAAAATCTTTGCTCTGGTTTAAACAAAGATATAATAAAGATATATGCCGAACCAGAAATCATGCCACCCAGTGCCCCAAGCATAGTTAAGGCTAGAATTTGATAAAAAACAGAACAAGATGACATCCACAACAAAGTAGGGAGAGACAAGCAAAGCACTAGCAGAGCCGAGGCAACTATTGTTTTGGTTTTGCCTACGCAATCTGCAGTAAAACCAGCTAGTGGCATAAAAAACATAGACACTAACGAAGCGTAAAGAAGATAAGTAAGGGCAATTTTATTATCAAAATGCATTACATTAGAGTAAAATACATTGACGTAAGTTTTTACTAGGTAAAGCACGCTACTAGCAACCCCACCAACACAGAAGGTAAGAAAAAGAGATGGCGTAGCGGACTTAAGCAAGACAGAGAAGGTTTCGGACACCTCGCGTTTTTTACTATTGAGCATGAGAAATATTGGGGTTTCGGCCACTTTGATTCTCAAGTAAAAGCCAAACAAACCCATTGCACCACCTAAAATAAAAGCAAAGCGCCAAGCATGGCTTGCATTTGGCCAATAGCTCTCTATTGCTATACCAACAACAGACGCGATAAGAGTACCTAAAATATTAGAGCCATGCACTATACCGGCAGTCGTACCAGGTTTTAAATGATTATGATGTTCTAAGATAAACACGGCAGCACCAGCTCCTTCTCCGCTAATGCACAAACCCTGCATTAGTCGCATTACTATTAATATTGCCGGGGCATAGTTTCCGATAGCAGAGGCTGAAGGAGTAAGGCCTATAACGAATGTGGGGATAGTCATACCGGCCATAGAAAGAATCAATGCGATTCTTCTGCCATATTTATCGCCTATATATCCAAACAGCAAGCCACCCAGAGGCCTTGTAACAAAACCAACTGCAAAAACCATTAAACTAAGCAGAATCTGCATAAATTCAGATTGATTAGTAAAAAAAGTCTTACCTATATTTGAAGAGAAAACCGAATAGACTGTAAAGTCGTAATACTCTAATATATTACCGGTAATTGCTGCAAAAAAAATGAAGCCAACGTTTTTCCGTAATTTATTCACTATTAACCCTTGTGATCTGTTCTATGTTTTAGTAAAAATGGGATTTGCGAAAAGGTAAAAAGCAGAGTAATTGGAATGGCGCCAAAAACTTTAAACTTAACCCATGTACCCTCCTCACAGCTGCGCCACATCACCTCATTTAAGAGAGCCATTGCAATAAAAAACCAGGCAAATCTATAACTTAACGTTACCCATGCTTTTAACGAAAGGTCAGCCACCTCTTTTAGCATAAATTGCAAGAATGGTTTTTTTCTGAATGCGCTGAGGTAGAATGCTGAGCCAAACAGCAAATACAATACTGTAGGTTTCATTTTAATAAACATGGTATTGCCAGTTGCTATACTCAGGAGAGCAGAAAGCAAAAGCACCACGGTAGAAATAATGGAGAAGGTTGGCACTTTGCGCTCTATGATATACACCACGCACACAACAACTAACGAAGCAATAAACATGTATATCGCTGCATTCTGTATGCCTTCATAATGATAGCAGACAAAAAACACAACTAATGGAACCAACTCTGAAAGTAATTTAAGCAACCTTAGCACTTTATTAACATTGTTTTAATTTGAATTATTTTCAATTTTTTCATGCCGAGACGGAGTTAAGAAATTTATTTTAAAAGGGAGAATCTCAAATTTTCACCTGATTCTTGCGCCTAAAGCTAGAAACCAGCCTACTAACTTGTATTATCACAAATGGTGATAGATACCCTAAAACCTGCGCAGCATTCGGATTTGCTACATAGCCAACAACAGATCTTAAAATATGCCCCAAATAACTTTCATTGCTAATAAAGATAGATGAATTCCATAATGGTTTATTATGGTAAATCTCAATCATGCCAAGCGAAGAAAAAATCGCGGCGGCTTCAGAAGCCAAGACTGCAGACAAAATGGTTAAACACCAAGATGCAATTTTTATTAACGCATTTTTAGAGATAATCTCTGAACTACGATACACCAACAACCCCACCAGGGCTGCGCATATAAAGCCAATAAAAACGCTAACAATATACTGATCAACCGAGATATCTGTAACCGCCGATACACTATACACTAGCATTATAATCTCTATCGCTTCTCTGATCAATAGCACACTCACCAAAGAAGTAATAGCTAGCGGCATATTACTAGATGAACGCAAACTACAAAAGGCATCGGGAGTATATTTCTCATTCATCCACAGTACAGTCCAGGTAGTTACAAGAGAAGAAACTAACATAACAAAAGCATCAACAACTTCATCTCCAAGGCCACTAAATGCTGTGGAGAAATTCTGTATAAATAGAGCGAAAAGGGAAGATACGGTCACTCCCAAAATCACGCCGGACAAAACGAATATTTTAGAGTTTTTGATATTTCTAGTCACAGCCAATATCATAGCTAAGATAATAGCTATTTCGACAGTTTCGCGAAAAATCACGATTGCAATCCTAAACATATTATGTGAATAAAAAGTAACGCTCCAGTAGCTCAGCAGATAAAGCAATCCTAAACACTTCACTACGCTTGTCAATAGTAACAGAAAAGTCACTACTCAAAATAGTTTATCCCTATGCCGCTCCTCACTTGCGCAATAGTCGCTTTAGCCCTTATAGCTGCCTGCGCACCTCCATTATGTAGCATTTGCTTCACGTCATCGATATGAATTTTTTTCTTGCGCTCACGTATAGGTGCTATAAACTGTTGCAAAGTTTGATTCAAAATATTTTTAATAGTTACGTCTCCTAAACCACCCTTGCTATAATGCGTCTTTAGTTCGGCCACCTCCTCTTTGTTTTCGTGAAAAGCATCAAGGTAAGCAAACACAACATTACCTTCAACATTGCCAGGATCTGTGATTTTTATATGGTTAGGATCAGTAAACATCGCAAATACTTTGCTTTTAATTTGCGCTTCGTCATCAGATAAGAAGATAGCATTATTTAATGATTTACTTGCTTTATTTTTGCCGTCTATACCAACTAATCTAGTATTTTCGCTTAAGTACGCCTCGCACTCTACTAAGCAGGAAGTATCGTAAATTCTATTAAAACTACGCACTATCTCGTTTGTTTGTTCTAACATAGGTAATTGATCCTCTCCAACCGGCACTAAATTTGCTTGAAAAATAGTGATATCAGCAGCCTGATTTATTGGATAACACAAAAACCCCATCGGAATTGTTTGCGCTTCAAATGATTTTTGTGCCATCTCAGTTTTTACAGTAGGATTGCGACGTAATCTAGCTAGAGTAACTAAATTAAGATAGTACATCGTTAACTCGGCAATTTCTGGTATTTGTGATTGAATAAAAATAGTGCTTTTGTTTGGGTCTATACCAACAGCCAAATAATCTTTCGCTACCTCATATACGTTATCTATTACTTTCTGTGGGTTTTGAAAATTATCTGTTAAAGCCTGCACATCAGCGAGCATAATATACTGCTGATATTGCTCTTGCAGCTTCACTCTGCTTGCTAATGATCCAACATAATGCCCAAGATGTAAAGCGCCGGTTGGCCTATCACCGGTTAAAATCAATTTGTGTTTCATGAGAAAAAATTATTAAACCTCCTTATAAATTTAATAAATACGGGTTTTAAATAAATATATATCATAAAATTACGCACAAAACTATAAAATACCCTTGATGAAGGATGCATGATAGCTTAATATGTTCTTCAAAACAATAAAGATAAATTATGGGAGGCAAAAGTTTATTGTTTCTTATAAATTTTTATTGATTTATTTTAAATAATATCTTTTAGAACAAAGTTTATGGCAATAAATTTAAAGGCAGTTGAGCAGATAGATCTGAAGCCTGTAATAGTTGTGCTAGGCGTAGGGGGTGCTGGCACCAATGCAGTAAATAATATGATACAGGCTAACTTGCTAGGCGCAACCTTCGTGGTAGCTAATACCGATGCTCAGAGTTTAGAACACTCCTTGGCGGAACATAAAATTCAACTCGGGGCAAATGCTACAAAGGGTCTAGGTGCCGGAGCCTCTCCTGAGGTTGGGGGGCTTGCAGCGGAAGAATCATTGCAAGAGATACAGAGTTTTTTGGCAAAAAGCAATATGGTTTTCATTACCGCTGGTATGGGTGGCGGCACTGGTACTGGCGCAGCTCCAGTGATAGCTCGCATCGCTAAAGAAATGGGCATCTTAACCGTTGCAGTTGTTACCAGACCTTTTGACTTTGAGGGTGCGCATAGAGCAAAAATCGCAAATAAAGGGTTGATTGAGCTAAAGAAGGTGGTAGACACCCTAATAGTAATTCCTAATCAGAATTTATTTAAAGTTGCTAATACCCACACAACCTTCGCTGATGCTTTTAAAATGGCAGATAATGTGTTATATGATGGCGTGCGCTGTATTACTGATTTAATTATTAAACCAGGCTTGATTAATCTAGATTTTGCAGACATTAAAGCTGTTATGAGTCAAATGGGCGAAGCTGTGATGGGTACGGGCCAATCTGATAGCGAGGACAGAGCGACGGCTGCTGCAGACAGCGCTATTTCTAATCCACTGCTTGCGCATAATTCTATGAATGGTGCTAAGGGTGTGCTAATTAATATCACTGGTGGTTTAGATATGACTCTTTTCGAAGTAGACTCGGCAGCAAATAGGATTCGCGAGGCGGTGAATAATGATGATGCAAATGTGATAGTAGGCTCTACTTTTGATGATAGTTTAGAGGGGGTGATTAGGGTTTCTGTTATAGCAACTGGCATTGATGCTAATTTATTAGAACAGCTAGGAATAGAAGTGCAGGAGAAGAAAAGTGCTACTGTTACTAGTAAAAAAATGCAGTTTGCCGAGCCAATAGAAGAAGTGCCAGTGTTTAATAGTTATATTCCCAATATAGAGGATGATGCGCGTGATGGATATGACAAAAGCGAAGAGTATCATGCAGAGCGTCATGGCTACGAAACTTCTGCTGCTCAGCATCATGGACAATTTGCTTACGGCAGTTATCCTCACCCCCCAGCAAAAAAATCTTTTTTAAGTAAAGTTATTAATTCATTTACTAATAAAGAACAGACCCAGAACCATCACCAATCAGAGACTGTTAGATATCATAATAAGATGCAGATTGACTCTGATGTGAATGATGTACCTGCTTTCTTCCGTACAAAGAAAAATCACTTTAATCAAGATTAAATAAGGTTATTATATTTATTAATTAATTTATTATTTTGATAAGATTGCCATGTCTTTGCGAAGAGAGAATCGAGTGAATTTGCGGAATGAATGGGTAGCAGAGACTGCGCCTTGGTCAATCAAAAAGCCATGTCTGCTCTTGGCAATTATTCTTTACGCTACAAACGCCCTGGCGATTGTTGTAACAAAAGTCCAGGAAATGGAGTTCTACGACTCCCTTAAGGTTATAGGTGAGTGCAAAAATCTCAAAAATCGCGAATATTACGCGCAAGTCAATGGTAATGTAGATTATATCGTAAATAAACCTCATGTGGTTGCTGGAGATGTGATTCTTGTTATAGATCAACAAATAGCTGAAAGACTCAAAGCGCAGATAGAGAGTGACACAAAAGCTATTAGCGAAAACTATAAGCGCCAATTAGATTTGTTTGATAAGAAATATATCAGTCAAGAAAAGCTAGATACTGTTTATAGCCAGTATGCAGCGGCTCAACTTAAACAAGTTGAGCAATTAAAAGTTTATCACTCTATGATCATCACCGCTCCATATGATGCTAAGATAGGAGGTGGGAGATTGTTGGTAGGAGATAATATACAAAAAGGTGATTACTTATTCACTTTAATGTGTGACGATGCTCAAACAATATTAATGGAGTTACCACAGGCCATGTATGGCAAGATTAATAATCAGAGTCGTTGCAAAGCTCTTCCGCACCCCTCCCAACGCCAAACTCAAGCTGATTCTCAAAATGACGCTGGAGAATTGATAGAATTAAAGATTGATTTTATCGGCAATTCCCTGTCAAACAACGGTACTTTTTTGCTAAAGGCGATCGCAAACCAGATGATCGCGCCTAGTGGCGGTTATGCACAAATCGAAATTAATTTTAATCATCATAAGGCTATGTGCGTGCCAGAGCAATGCCTTATGCAGGATGATAACGGATACTTTCTTTATAAAATAAGCGAAGATGATAAAGGGCAGAAGGTTGCGCGTAAGATTTATATTGATATTGGTACAAAATTAAATAGATTTGTGGAGATTAAGAATTACCCTTCGCAAAACAACACGCAGGTAGAGCAGCAACCAACAGCAAAAAAGGAGGTGGTAATAAAAGAAGAACTAGCAACGAAAGAGGAGGCGAAAGGGATGCAAGAACAAGAGGTAATGGCGCAAGGGTTAGCTATAGGAGAAGTTATTGTTTTGGAAGGGCTCACCAAGGTGCATGATGGGGCGCAGATTTCCGAAATAATAGAGGATCAAGAGATGCTAGACACAGAAAAGGAAGTAAAATAGCATTATCCATCCTTCCACCCTCTGGCTTTGATAAAGTTTTGTAGCGCAGTATTTTGTGCTGTTTTTAATTCTTCCAACCGCCCTTGCCATTCTATGGTGCGGTTATTTAAAAAAGCTACATGAGTCGCAATCTTAAACATACTGCAAAGATCATGCGTGATGGTAATAGCTGTAGTTTTTAGCTTTTGAGTAATTTTTTGAATTAATTCATTAATAGTTTCCGACATAATTGGGTCTAAACCCGCAGTTGGCTCATCAAAAAAAATAATCTCTGGCTGATGACAAATGGCGCGAGCTAGAGCTACGCGTTTTTGCATTCCACCCGATAGCTCAGATGGAAATAGAGCGAGTTCTTTTGCGGAAAGCCCAACCATCTCAAGTTGTTGTAGAGCTATTTGCCTTCTCTGTGTTTTAGATAATTTATTACGATGCGCAAGAAAAAAGGTTACATTTTCCTCAATCGTCATTGAGTCAAACAACGCGCACCCCTGAAACATAAAGCCAAATCTACTCATGAGAGCGAAGCGCTCTTTATATGAAATTTTGCATAAGTTCACGTCATCTAAATATATATCTCCGTTATTTGGTTTAATTAAACCAATAATTGTTTTAATCAAAACAGACTTGCCATTACCAGAGCCACCAAGAATGACGAATGAAGAGCCCTTAGGTATTTGCAAACTCACGTTTTGCAGCACAGCTAACTCGTTAAAAGATTTACTCACGTTGCTAACAACTATTTGATGCTTCGTGGGGCATGCGCTATATAAAGATTGAGAATTCATGCGTGAAAATACCTTAAAACCTTAAAATACCCATGGGATTATGAAAAGAAAATATTCGCAATCAGATAGTTATTTAATAAAATTAAAATAGAAGATGATACAACAGTGCCCGTGGTTGCATCTCCCACTCCCCTAGCGCCATTTTTGCAAAAATATCCATTATAACAGCTCACAAAACCTATCACTAACGCAAACACTAAAGATTTAATCAAACCAACAGTAACATCTGAAACCACGAGGCTTTTAAAAGTGTTAACTATATAGATATGCGAGCTTAAGCCTAATTTATACACCCCAACAACATAGCCACCATAAACCCCTATCACATCACCCATCAAAGTAAGCAATGGTAGGCTAATGATAATGGCGAGCAATCTAGGTTTAACCAGATATTTCATAGGATCGGCTGATAATGTGTAAAGCGCATCTATCTGCTCACTCACCCTCATAGTGCCTATCTCGGCCGCAATGGATGCGCCAACCCTACCAGCAAGCATCAGGCTCGTTAATACTGGGGACAGCTCCTTGGTGATAGAAAGCACTACTATAGTGGCTATACTATCTTGGGCAGAAAATTTAGCAAAACTATTATAACTCTGCAAAGCAAGTACTGCCCCGGAAAAAAAGGTGGTGAGCGCCACCACGGGGATGGAATAAAAACCTATTCTGGCAAGTTGCTTTAATAATTGCTTAATATACAAAGGTATACAAAAGATTGACAGAATTGCATGGCTTGCAAAAATGCAAAAAGAACCAGTATGCCGCAAAGCTAGAAGAGTTATTTTGCCTATAATTTGAATCGTTAACATTTAAAATTACTCGCTATATTTTTAAATAGAAGTGTGGTGGTTTATCTACTACTTTTACGCAAAACAAAATAACTACCCTGCTGATTCCTGATAATTTGATACTGACGTTTTGCCACATTATCTATAAACTCAATATCACCAGAAAAACCATTATATTTCTGGCTCAGCGCCTGCACAAAGCGATCATGCGTGAAGCCAGTGCCTATTGCTTTTGCTACAATATAACCCAAGTCATACGCTAAAAGATGCATATATGAAAGATGATCGACGCCAATGGCTTTGGCTTTGTTAGCAAGAGAGTATTGGTAATGATCTATTTTACCAGTAAATATAAAATCTGCGCTTGATGTAGAAATCATATCAAGCCTATTATCGCCTGCTATCAATGCTTTTTTATCTAAGTTCAGAGCGGCTATCTGATCTAGGATGATTGGCAAATTTTTCTCGTCTGTTATGAGATACACTACCGGACGGGAATGGTTTTCATCCATCTCATTCAATCCATCCACCCATTGGTTCACTAAATTTACACTATCTTCGATGGAAGTGGGGTCATCAAAATAAAACTGTTTACTTACTAATTTTGCATTATTCTGCGACAAGGTTTCGCTTAGCAAATTATTAATTTTATATGAATATGCGTCTTTTGGCAGAAGAGTGATGAACTGAGTGTATGAATTAGACAAAAGATAGTCGCTCATACAGCTTAACTGTTGCAAGGGTATATGGCCAAATACAAACACATTATCTTGCGCTAACGTTACATCGTTAGACATGCTCATAATAATTATATCATGCCCTTGCAGCTTTTCCTTCAAAAACTCAGTCATTCTACTAAATATCGGGCCTATAACAATTTTAGTGTTGTTCTTAATAATTTTATCAACAATTTGCTCAATTTGCTCCTCGTCATGCAAATCATAAGATGTGATGTGTACGTAGCTTTTAATTGCATCCCCCATGCCCATGCTAATGAGTTTGCTGTATTGCGTGCCTTGCCTCTCCATCTTGCCGCTAAGTGGCATCAACACTGCAACCTCTGTGGTGCTAGTATTTTGAGGAGATATATGTTTATCTTGATCTATATCTGTTGCTCTTGCGCGATCAACCTGCTGGCTACTCTGACATCCGTAGAGAATAAACAATCCAAGAATCCATAAGATGGCAAATCTTGCATTAGACCTCTTGCATAACTTTACTCCTAACGGCAACTGTGCGTTGCTGTCGATGCGTGAGTCCTCATGTACTTTAGTACGCTGAGCGTTCTGTGCTTCGTACGCTCCTTGCATTTGCTCTTGACCTAGAGCGAGTTTGGAAAGATGTCTATTTGGTTTTAATAGATCTCGCATGATAATAATTACAAAAAGTTTTTGAATTTATGATAAATAACAATGATCAGGTGCATGGCCTTAATACTAATAAAACTCGCCAATATGAGGCGGGGCTATATTTAATATCAACGCCTATAGGCAATTTGCAAGATATTACTTTCAGAGCAGTGGAGGTGCTAGCGCAATCAGACCTCATTTTATGCGAGAACACTCAGGAGTCGCAAAAACTCCTCTCTAGGTATAATATACACTCAAAATACGGTACATACAATGATTATAACCATAAAATAGCGTTAAATCAGATCAAACAGCTCATCGCAGCTGGTTGCATAGTATCGCTTATCAGTGATGCCGGCACTCCGTTAATTTCAGACCCTGGATACAAACTTGCTAGGGATTTAAAGCAAGAGGGATATCATGTAGATGCCATACCAGGACCGTGCTCACTCATTATGGCTCTTTCTTTATGCACTTTGCCTACGGATAGTTTTTATTTTGGGGGTTTTATACCCAAAACTGAACAGGCGCGAAGAAATTTCTTTCAAAAGGCAAGTGGTATACATACTACATTAATCTTTTTTGAAAGGCAAAACCGTCTGGTCTCCTCTCTACAAATCGCCTTGGAAATTTTTGGCGATGCGCAAGCGGCCATAGCGCGAGAACTTACGAAATTACATCAAGAAATATTAACGGAGAGTTTGAGCTCATTGATTAATACTCTAAGTACGAGGAATATCAAGGGCGAGGTGATACTTTTGATATCTAATGCAACACCTATAGTGAAAGAAGATGAGATGGATGAGTTAATTATAGAAATGCTGGCAAATAAGATGAGCGTGAAGGAAATAGTGAGTTCTGTGCTTAATATTTATCCTAATGGTAAGAAAAATCAAATATATAGAAGAGCGAATGAGTTAAAGAACCAATAACCTCTTTTTTGAGTCCTCTCATAAGCACAACCGCTTTGCGCTTTAGAGTTGATAGTTGCTTTTTTCGTTTATTGCACTACTATTCATTATAGTGCATGAGAATCAAAGTTTTTTACGCTTAGGTTCTTTTATGCTAGCACTTCTTGATAAGTTCTGGCGCTAATTAATAGTAATTACTTTTTTAAATTAATATATATAAAAGATACATGACGACAGATAAAGACAAGGCTCTAGCTTCGGCTTTAGCTCAAATTGAAAAAAGTTATGGCAAAGGCTCTATCATGAGGCTTGGACAAAGGCCTAATATAGACATTGAGGTTATTTCCACAGGCTCTCTTGGTTTAGACCTAGCTCTAGGTATAGGTGGCCTTCCTAAGGGACGCATTATAGAAATTTTTGGACCGGCTAGTTCTGGCAAAACCACCTTAACTCTGCATGCTATCGCAGAGGCCCAGAAAACAGGTGGTACTTGCGCTTTTATAGATGTAGAACATGCCTTAGACCCCGTTTATGCAAAGAAACTTGGTGTGAATATTGACCAACTTCTGATATCACAACCTGATACAGGCGAGCAGGCTCTGGAGATTGCCGACACACTGGTGCGTTCTGGAGGGGTGGATTTAATTATTATAGACTCAGTTGCCGCGCTTGTGCCAAAGGCGGAGATAGAAGGGGATATGGGCGACTCTCATGTGGGTTTGCAGGCAAGGCTGATGAGCCAAGCATTAAGAAAACTAACTGGTTCTATATCTAAAACTAACTGTATAGTTATTTTCATTAATCAAATTAGGATGAAGATAGGAGTGATGTTTGGCAATCCGGAAACTACCACTGGGGGTAATGCGCTGCCGTTTTATGCTTCTGTGAGAATTGAAATAAAGCGCATAGGGGCTCTAAAACAAGGAGAGGATGTGATTGGTAGCCAAACGAGAGTGAAGGTGGTGAAGAATAAACTAGCACCTCCATTTAGAACTGTAGACTTTGATATATTGTATGGCAAAGGTGTTTCAAGAGCCGCGGAGATTATTGATCTGGGCGTGAGGGGCGATTTAATAGAAAAATCAGGTTCGTGGTTTTCGTATAAAGACTCTAAGATTGGGCAAGGTAAGGAAAATGCTCGTAAATTTTTAGAAGATAATCCTGCTATCGCCGAAGAAATAATGTCTGCTATTCTTAAAACTCCTTCTGTAATTAGCGATATAATAGATAATACAGATTCTGGTACAGATGAATTGCAAGTAGACGCGGAGTCTGAACAGGTGAAGGACGTTGGTGTTTTAGTATACTAATAACAAGCTTGGGATAACAATTTGAGACAACAATCTGAAATAAAAATAGACCTCTTTTTCAAACTCTACTTCTGATGGTAGCTGTGGTGGCGCGTCGATGCGCGAATCCTCACTTAACTTCATGTATAGCTGTAGCTCTTGGCTTCGTATGCTCCTCGCATTTACTCATTATGAGCGAGTTTGGAAAGAGGTCTAATCTGAAAAACTACTTAGAGGGAACTACTTGAGGTGATAAAGGCATGTTAGAAAATAAAATAGTTTTGGTAACTGGTGCTAGTGGAGACATAGGCCGTGCAATAGCCGTGAAAGCTCATGCACAGGGAGCACATGTAATTTTACATGGTACTAACCGAGATAAGCTAGATCGCGTTGCTGATAGCTTAAGGGAGAGATGCGAAGTGAGGGTCTGTGATCTTGCAGATACTCAGGCAATCAAAGATATGGCGCAATCTATTGATCAGATACATGCCTTGGTGTGTAACGCAGGCATTACCGATGATGCATTGGCAATGCGCATGAAGGATGAGAGTTTTGACAGAGTAATAGATGTGAATTTAAAAGCTAATTTTATTTTAAATAGAGAGATGCTCACCAAAATGCTTAAGGCTAGGGGTGAGTATGGGCGCATTATTAACATCAGCTCCGTTGTGGCATTCACAGGTAACCCCGGGCAGGCGAATTATTGCGCTTCGAAGGCGGGTTTAATTGGCATGACTAAAGCTCTGGCTTTAGAAGTGGCGAGTAGAGGTGTGACTGTAAATGCTATAGCACCAGGTTTTATTGTTTCTCAAATGACTGAAAAGCTTGCAGAATCCCAAAAGGATATGATTGCGCAAAGGATTCCTATGAAGCGTCTAGGATTGCCCGAGGATGTGGCGGCGTGCGCGATGTTTTTGCTTAGTCAGGAGGCTGCTTACGTTACTGGGCAAACCTTGCACGTGAATGGTGGGTTGTTTATGCATTAGCCCCCCCCCTTTTTTTTGGATAAGCTAGGAAGCGGGCGTTAACTAGCCTCTATAATGGAGGTGTATGAAATGCGATAAAAAATAGACCTCTTGCGTAAGTATTTAATTAACAATTAGCCAATGCGAGGGGTGAAGAAGGTTGTTCGTGATTATTAGACCTCTTTCCTAACTCTACTCCTGATGGCAACTGCTTCGTCGCTCCGATGCGCAAGTCCTCACGTACTTCATGTACGCTGCGGCTCTGTGCTTCGTATACTCCTCGCATTTGCGCATCATGAGCGAGTTTCGAAAGAGGTCTAATGTACCTTCGCACTTATAGCACAATGATGCAGATAGGCTTTATGTTTAACATTGACGAATCAAGAGTGAGCCGGATTATAAAGAAGCTAGAGCCGCTTATGGCTGGTCTAGTTGCAAT
>NZ_JACVVM010000012.1 GCF_016751895.1 Candidatus Sarmatiella mevalonica
AATCAATTTGCTGAATTTATGAATGCAATCTGTTTTAATTTAAAGCGTTTAACCGTCCTTGCTGCATAAAACAGGTAAAAATACATCTATTTAGGCTTATAACAAAACTAAAACAGCTAAAAATGAGATTAATTTCTGATTTGACTAAAAAAACTATGCAGTTTTTAATAGCAAAATCCTTATAAAATCACTCAAACAAAAATTTTAACTACAAAATTTTCAAAATCTCATCTTACAACGGTCCCCTAATGTAAGCGCTTGCAGTAGTATATTATGCATCATCAGATGCATCATCAGAAAATAGACCTCTTGCATAACCTAAAAATGAAAGAGGAATTTTTAGGAAAAATGATGTTGAGTGCCGCAGCATACTCTAGTATATGAGGAGCGCAAAGGAGCTTTGACAACAAAATTACCCCACGGAATAGGTGATGCGAGAGGTCTAATACATCCTCATACTACTTCCAATCCCCTATATTCAAAACGCTTCTACTACCTCTCACTACATAAATTGTAGGGTACTATGGTCGACACCATCTAGGACAGCAAAAACTCTTTTAATTTTGAAAATCTTTTATTTTGTTTAACGTTAGTGACGCACAGTTTTAAAGCCCGCTTTTCGCCTACTACCACAACCATTTTTTTACCTCTAGTAACTCCAGTATATAAAAGATTTTTTTGTAGCATTACATAGTGTTGCATTACCATGGGGATAATCACTACAGGATATTCTGAACCCTGAGATTTATGTATCGTTACTGCATATGCTAAGGTAAGTTGATCTAACTCGCTGTATTCATAGTTCACAATGCGTTCATCGAATTCTATTGAAATAGTATGATTATTTTGATCGATGAGTTGAATAAAACCTATGTCTCCGTTATACACATCTTTATTATAGTTATTTTCTATTTGCATCACTTTATCATTTTTGGCAAAGATCTGTCCATAACTCATAATACCAGAATGCGCAGCATTAGGATTTAATTTGTTCTGTAGTAGATGGTTCATATTACGCACCCCACTCTCGCCCTTTTGCATAGGGCATAGCACTTGCACATCTCTAATGGCATCAAATCCTTTTCTGCTCGGTATATGAGTGCTGACCAAATGAGATATAAGAGCGCCCACTTCTTCGCTACTTTTATGTATAAAGTAAAAATCAGAATCTGGTTCGTTATTCAGCAATGGCATTTTCGCTTGATTAATTAAGTGCGCGCTGGTTACAATTTTGCTTTTTTTACTCTGTCTAAACACTTCTGTAAGTTTGATGCTGCATACTACATCAGATTCTATCAAATGCTCTAATACTTTACCCGGACCAACAGATGGCAATTGATCTACGTCACCCACCATAATGATTGCAAGATTAGGGCAAGATTTTAATAATAAATAAAAAAGTTTAGTATCTACCATAGACATTTCATCTATTACTAAACAATCGCCCTTAATGTCTTGTTTCTGAAAAGAGCCTAACCCGATGAGGCGATGAATAGTGACTGCTTCACACTCTGTTGCCTCCTGCATACGTCTGGCAGCTCTGCCAGTGGGTGCGCACAATTTAACACATACCGCAGCCTTCCGTAAAACTTCGATTACTGTACGAATTAAAGTTGTTTTACCAGTGCCAGGGCCGCCAGTAACTATTGAAATTCTACTCTTTATAATTTGTTCTAAAGCGCATTTTTGTGTATCAGATAATGCGCAGTCTCCAGCTTCTCGCGCAATTTGCATTAACAACTCGCTATCCCATCTTGGTTTTTTGCAAGCCAAGTCTTTAATTCTATGAGCGATATACTGTTCATATCTGAAATATTGAGGTAAGAAAATAGCCTCTGCACCTTCCACTTCATCCAAAATCAAATCTCCACCATTGCAGCCGACATCTAAGGCTTCTTGTAATCTTTCGTGAGTGATATTGCCTAACAATTTTTCTACTTCCTTATATAATATGGGTAGAGGGAGACAGCAATGCCCTTGCGTGCTGGCTTCTAGTAGCGCGTAGTTCATTGCCGCTTTGGTTCTAACTAAAGAATCAGCTGCTATACCTAGTTTTTCTGCAATTTTATCGGCCGAGACAAAACCAATACCATGAATATCTTGAGCAAGTCTATACGGATCAGATTTAATAACTTCTATCGCATTTTCGCCATAGGTTTTATATATTCTTCCTGCTTTGGTTGTTTGTATATCGTACTGGCGTAAAAAAAGCATGATGTTACGTATCTCTTTTTGTTCCTGCCATGCTTTGCTGATGTTTTCTACTCTAGATGGGCCAATACCTTGTATTTGTGATATAGCTTGTATGTTATTTTCTATAATGTCGAAAATATTAGCGCCAAAAACTTCCACTAATTTTTTGGCAAAAACTCTACCGATTCCTTTTATTAATCCGGAACTTAAATATTTCTCTATTGCATGCAGTTCTAGTGGTATTTGAGATGTGATTTGGTGCGCACAAAACTGTCTTCCATATTTTGCATCTATCTTCCAGTAACCAGTGGCAGTGACATACTCTCCCACATGAATCGAGTCTACTTTAGCAACTAGCGTGACTTCTTGTTTTTTAACTAATATTTTGAGTATGGCAAAGCCATTATCCGAATTTTGGAAGACTATGCGTTCTATGGTACCGCTAATACTATCGCCTAATCCAAGAGTCACGTTGTTTTATTCCTGATCTTGCTCCGCAAATTCCGTCATCTTCTCAATTTGCTGCTTGTTTAATCTACGCGGGGGGCCATAGAGAAGTGGACTACGAAACTCAAAAAGTTTTTGATTGAAATGTTGAACCGGTTTGATGTTTATAACATCTAGACAAGTTTCGATTTCGTTTTCTAGTAATATTATTTTAGTAAGTTTTTGAGCAACTATATCAAAAACAAAAACTATGCTCTTTTGTACACTATCATTTGTTACCTCTAACTGAGCGATAGTACCGTCACTCAATGCCTTGCTAATACGTAACTCTTGTTGACTCGCAAGATCAAGTGTGTCATCCAACAATATAGATAGCATATTTTGGGATGCGTCAAGAATGGTTACTTGTTCCATATCGTAGTCATACACAGATATGCGCTTTTTATCACCAATAATTAAGAGGGGAAAAGGGGCATAATAGTTCAATCGAAATTTGCATGGTTTGTCTATGAGAATCTTGCCACTATTTGTTGTACCATTGCAATCAATTTGAGTAAAGTCAATACTTAGCTTGTTATGTTGCGTAAGATAATCGCATATCATCTGTACTACTGTTTGATCTAGTAATGCATTTGCATCAGTAGAGCTTACGTTTAATTCAGACGTGATATCAGGCGTGATCTCACTACTAGTAGCAGCCGCATAAGCTATCGAACCAATAGAGATGGAAAAGCAAAAAACTCTTAATGTAATAAATAATATTGAAATAACTCTTGTCATTTGATGACTCTAATAAATTATATTTGATTGTGAATATTAAAACTTAAGATTAAAGATTTTTGATAGCAATAACATATAACGAATCCGTGAATAACTTTACTCTTGGTAATAACGCTTGTACCTCTGTAATTCTGAACATTCGCATATACCGCTTTAACCCCAAAAGTTGACAAAATAATCAGAAGTAATGGTTTGAAAATTATTAGCGATTAAAGTTTCTAACCCGCGTCTACATTAGACCTGTTGCGTAAGTAAGAAAGTAAGCTATGAACTTAAAAAAACACAGAGTATGTTAGGTATAGAGCTGATGTGTTTTATGCCACCAATGCTTTATTATAAAATCCATTTTTGAAATTAATAGCCTTGCGTTTATTACGGTAACAATTCGATAAAATGCGAAAGTTTTTAAGTTGAGCGATAATATTTTCAACTTTTATACGTCTTTTAACAATTATCTTATTATATATTTTTTGCCAGTAACTCAAGAGCTTTTTCCTTCGTGTTTTTATCGGTGTTTTGACGTTCTTGCAAAGTTTCTTTAACCCCTGATATCCGGAATCAGCATAAATATTGGTATCTATCGGAAGACGATCTTTCTGTTTATGAATTTTAAAATCATGAACCTTGCCGTGGTAGGATTTCAGTCTTAAGCGTGTACCTACGTTTCTTACCAGAAAAATCATCTTTTTGTTTCTTGCTAGGCCTTTCAATTATTTGCTCCGTTACATCTATTAACTGTTCAGTCTCTTCACAGCTTAGAGCGCGATTTTTTCTATCGCAACCAACTTCGCGACCAATCGTTCCAAAGTTTTAATTTACCAAAGAAGCGCTCAATAATATTGCGTTTTTGTGCAATAGACCCACTGCGTAAGTTTAGTTATTGTGCTCGGAGAAGACGCTGCTTTGATAAGCTGTTTCTGCTAAGCTGCAAATTTAGCATTTAGAAATTCATTTTTGAGATTTAATATTCCAGCTATTATACTAAATTTTAATTTGAGTTATCGTATTTTCTATTTTTATCATTCTTTTAGCAACAATCTTATTATATTCCTTTTATACACTACTTAAGTATCGCTTTCACTTCTTCTTAAGAGGTGTTTTTGCATTAGGGCAAAATCTTATGTATCCTTGATATTTCCAAGTCCGCATCACCACTGGTGTCTATTGCTATATGATGCTGTTCTTGCAAATCTTAAAGTCGTGCACTTTGCCCTTATATGTCTTTGAAAAGATTGCAGATTTTCCAGTCAGACGTTACTCTAATTTTTGTTCTTCTGAAGTATACCTCCTCTTTTTTGCCAGAAAAGCACTCCTTTTGTTATTTACTAGGGCGCGCTATCACTCTATTAACTATACTGCTTCATCGTAAGTTAAAGCGTGATTCTTTTTTGATAGCTACAAGGGCGCGCCTCCATCAGTTCTTGCATTTGTATACTATACGTACGGTATATAACAGTAGCATCGTAAACATTAGACCTGCCGTGTAAGTAAAAAGCAAAACATAAGGGGTAATTGAAATATTAATAATAATTAATTTCGGCATCAATAACACGTTCTATTAAGCTGTACTAGTTTGAATTTAGAGCGCTACTCTTCATTCTGTTCTAGCAGGAATTTGTTGGTATTGAATTCATCAAGCTGCGCATTTGCTTTGTGCTCTAAATCCTTTTCATACTTGGTAATTCTATTCTTCATAGCTTGCTCAAACTTCTTTAATTCAGCAAAATGATCAAATAAAACCTCCCTCTCCTGCTGGATTCTATTTTCGATATTTTTTAACTCTAGGTTTAATCTATCTTCTCTCAACTTCAAACTATCAAGATAACTAGCAAAATTAACGCCATACTGCACAACATCGATACTGCTATAGCGCACTATCTCATCTTTCCTTTGCTGCCGCAGATCCGCTATAGCTCCCATAAATACTAATCTTTGCTCTTCTAGAGAGGCAATTTTAACCACTAATTCATCTATTTCGCGCTGCTTTAGTTTAATTAAAATAGCAAGAGATTTGATTGACCGCTTCATATTAACTAGACCTGCTGTGTAAGTAAGATTGTAGGAGATAAGTTTGAAGATATAACAATATCATACAACAAGATTAACAGACATTCAAAGATTTTTTTAAGACTGCTTGGCGTAGAAAAAAGAAGAATTTGATATTTTAACGAGTAAGCTCGAGCTAGAGTGGCTGCAAAAAGTTATAAAATAAGAGACCTGGAAGGAAGCATTGTTGCCATCAAAAGTAGACCTACTGCGTAAGTAGGTATAGTAATTTAGGTTGTATTAGATATTTTAAAGAAATAAGAAATAGCCTCATATAATTGATTAAATTCAGTAATTTGATTTTTAATCCATCGTGTCGTATTAGCCCAAAATTTCTCTATTGGATTCAGATCTGGTGAATATAGAGACAAAAAAATGATCCTGCAATTTACTGATTCAATCAATTCTTTTGTCTTCTTAGATTAGACCCGTTGCGTAAGTAAGAAAGTAAGTTATGAACTTAAAAAAACACAGAGTATGTGAGGTGTAGAGCTGATGCGTTTTATATCACTAATGCTTTATTATAAAATCCATTTTTGAAATTAATAATTCCAGCTATAATATTAAACTTTAAGTTATACGCCTTGCGTTTATTACGGTAACAATTCGATAAAATGCGAAAGTTTTTAAGTTGAGCGATAATATTTTCAACTTTTATACGTCTTTTAACAATAGACCTCTTTCGAAACTCGCTCATGATGCGCAAATGCGAGGAGTATACGAAGCACAGAGCCGCAGCCATGCATGAAGTACGTGAGGACTTGCGCATCGACAGCGTCGCCACAGTTGCCATCAGGAGTAGAGTTAGGAAAGAGGTCTAATTATCTTATTATATATTTTTTGCCAGTAACTCAAGAGCTTTTTCCTTCGTGTTTTTATCGGTGTTTTGACGTTCTTGCAAAGTTTCTTTGACCCCTGATATCCGGAATCAGCATAAATATTGGCATCTATCGGAGGATGATCTTTCTGTTTATGAATTTTAAAATCATGAACCTTGTCGCAACAGGTCTAGCCTGAATATTGCATGATGGTAGAATTAAGCATAAGTTTCTGGGGGGTGTTCATGCTAAAACCTAATCTTGCACAAAGAATTGACAAATGAAAGCCAATAGCGTTGAAGACGTGTTAATTTGTTCTCAGGTGAATGTGTTTTGATTGCATAATTTATTTCTTCAACATAATCTCGAATAAATGGAAGCCCTTCCCCAATAATCATTCCATGACCTTTTAAAATAGTTAAATGAATTTTTAATGCGTAAGGATAGTAGGTTTATAAGATAAGGTCAAAAAACTTGATAGTCGAGTTTTACGGTTTGGGTTTGGTAATAGACCTCTTTCCTAACTCTACTTCTGATGGCAACTGTGGCGACGCTGTCGATGCGCAAGTCCTCACGTACTTCATGTACGCTGCGGCTCTGTGCTTCGTATACTCCTCGCATTTGCTCTTAATTGAGCGAGTTTCGAAAGAGGTCTAATATACGATATGATTGATTTGGATAAAATTCCTTGCAAAAAATCATCAATTTCGCAGAAAATATTCTCTATGAGCGCAAGAACGATACCTCGTAGTGGATGGTTTAAGCTTGTGCTCTATCATTAACCCCAGGTTGCTTCAACCCTCTTTGTTAACTTGCATATTATTAACTCTTACGTCGAGCTTAGGTTAAATAGTGTAGTCACAAGATAAAAAGTACGTTATAAAGAATCATATTTATTAAAGGTTGAAGGTTGTTTTATATGACTGCACCGCATCGTCGACACGATATATCGGATAGAGTTTGGAGCATATTAGAGCCTCATTTACCTGGAAGAGTTGGGTCTTGAAGGAGGTAAAGCAGAAGATTTTATATGATCTTAGCTATATCATTTAGGGTAGATCTATATAAGAAACTGCTTCAAACAGGCTAAATATAAAGCTCAATAGATTTAAAAGAGTTTGGACCTTTATCGACTTTAATTTCGCCCCTATTCTTACATAGATTGCAGGGCGCTATGGATTCGTGTAAGTCAGGAGTAAATGGGCATGAGAGCGCAATGAAAAAACAAAAACATGAAGCGCCAACCGTATGAAGCCAAGAAACAAGGGCTTTGAGGCAAAAGCTACGACAGAGGCGCCGCCATCTAAGAGCAGAGTTTAAAAAAGGGGTTTATTGAATCAATTGACAGCTATGAATCCATCACTACTTCGCGTCTCCAACAAAAGGCATGAGCGCCAGCAAGCGAGCTATTTTTATTTGTTGTTTTAGCAACCTCTGTCTTTTTGCAGATACCCCAGTAATACGACTCGGCAATATCCTCCCTCTATTAGACACAAACTTCAGCAAAAGATCAAGATTTTTATAGTCCGGCAGTACAGCGTCTGGCGCAGAGAAAGGACATCTATTATTTCTTTTAGTGAAGACCGGTCTTTTAAAGGAATCGCCACCTCTTTTTTTATGAAAAACCATAGTTTTTTACCCTGATGACAAGTAAGTTTATAAGTAAGTTTATTATTAACTCTAGTGTATTTTGTTTTAACCCAGAACTAGGACTAGCGCTAGCGCTTTTTACTGAAGCCTTTTTCTAGTTTACTTAGATTTTTAGTTTTATACTGAAGATCTATCTAAGAAACTTATGCTCTCGCGTTATTATATGCAACAGTAATATCTATGCTTTTTTCTTCCGCCACATCACCGCCACCTTCCTTGAGAATACAAGAAGGTTGATCAAACACTTTATCTCTCTTAAGTACCATATGCCTAATTACATCTTCATTAGCGCGCATGATCTTGTTAATAGCAAGAACTGCCTCCCTTTTGCCCTTAAAAGAGCAAAAAGAGTAGTGACCCCTCTTATTATTACCTATCTTGTAAGCTAAATGGCGCAAGCCCCAATACTCAGAACGCACAACAGAACCCTGGTGCTTTGCTATAATTGCAGTAACCTCTGCCGTAATTTTATCTATTTCCGTACTGGAAATATTTTGCCTTACTATAAAAACTAGTTCGTAACTATTCATCATTTATTCATCTGATTCAATAGATTTAAAAAAACATCAAACGCTTTGGTAACTAACCTTATTTTTACCCCAAAAAACGCCTATCAACAGTCTTGCGGGGCGAAAAAATAAAAACGATAATATGCATTATAACAGAATGCTAAGGTGATTTCAAGTACTCTACGCTAGAGAAATAAAAATCGTTTTTGTTAATGCTGTTATGTTAATTTGTTTGTTATATATCCTTGCAATTAAAATAAAAATTTAAAGAAAAAATAAAATAAATTCAGAGCACAGTAAGAAATTATGCCCATCACGCCTTCGCAGATTTTACAGTATCGCGCCTTTAGCAACGCAATAAGAGCACTTACATTAGATGCAGTGCAACAAGCAGCCTCTGGACACCCTGGCATGCCTATGGGTATGGCGGATTTTATGAGCGTGCTGGTGTATGAATTTTTAAAATTTAATCCGCGTGACCCGCTTTGGCACGATCGCGATAGACTAGTGTTATCTGCTGGCCATGGCTGCATGCTAATATATGCATTTTATTATCTTACTGGTTATTCGCATTTTACGCTAGAAGAAATCAAAAATTTCCGACAAATTAATTCTTGCACCCCAGGTCACCCTGAATATTTAAGGCATGAAGCGAACAAGAGTTCTTATCCTGTAGAAATTTCTACCGGTCCTTTAGCCCAGGGTCTTGCTGGGGCGGTGGGAATGGCATTAGCGGCCAAAAAAAACAATCACAATCATAACATATATTGCATAGTTGGCGATGGTTGTCTCATGGAGGGATTGTCTTATGAGGCTATGTCTTTCGCTGGCCATTTACGCCTAGAAAACCTAATAGTAATTTTTGATAGCAATAGCATTTCTATAGATGGCGCTACGCACCTGGTGATTTCAGAAGACCAGGAGCTAAAATTTAAAGCGTTAGGTTGGAATTGTTTGCAGGTGGATGGGCATGATTTTCAGCAAATATACGATGCATTAGCAAAAGCAAAAAATAGCGAAGAACCAACCATAATATGCGCCAAAACCGTTATAGGCAAGGGCTGTGCGCTTGCTGGATCAGAAGTAGCTCACGGTTCACCATTAGGTGAAGGAGTGGCAGAGCAATTCAAAGAAGAGAATGGTTTGCCGATGCAGCCGTTTGCAATAAATGATGATGATTTAAGGGGTTATAGGCGAATATGGGAGCGTAATGCAATATCATACGATGTATCTATCAGAACTCTTCTTGAAGCTCATGCAACCCAAAAGCAAATGCAAGGAGTATACAAAGCACGGAACGTTGGAGCGTATATGAAGTTGAGTGAGGATTTGCACATAAATAGCAGAGCATTAGACGGTTTTAATGACATAGCTTATGCATCTAAACCCGAGGCAACTCGCACGTCGTCTGGTAAAATACTACAATATCTTATGAGCAAGAACTCCCCTATTGCACATTTAATAGTTTGTGGTTCGGCGGATGTATCATCTTCCATCTGCGCCAAAAACCCCAATGCTAAGATAATTGATAAATTAAATTATCATGGTAATTTTGTGCATTATGGTATACGAGAGCATGCGATGGGCGCTATAATGAATGGCATGGCATTATGCGATCTACTGCCAATCGGCGGCACTTTTTTTGTATTTTCCGACTACCTTCGCCCATCTATTAGAATGGCAAGTTTGATGGCTCTGAGGGTGATATATATCATGACTCATGATTCTATAGGGGTGGGGCAAGATGGCCCAACGCATCAACCAGTAGAGCATCTAGCTTCCTTTCGTGCTATGCCAAATTTAATAGTGTTGCGACCGTGCGACGCTCACGAAACGTTGGAATGTTGGAAGATTGCTTTGAATCAAACAACAAGACCTGTGATGTTGATTTTAAGCAGACAAGAGCTACCTCAGGTAAGTCATCCTTTATGTTTCGCATATAAAGGCGCCTATTTGCTGGAAAAATTTAATAAACCCATTTTCGAAACTCGCTCAAATCAAAAGCAAGTGCAAGGAGCAAATGAAAGCACAGAGCAGCGCTTTCGATACAAACAAGTCAGAATTTTTGCTAGTGGCTCAGAGGTACAGTTAGCATTAGATGTAGCTAATAATCTGCGCCAGCTAGGTATTGGTTATAAAGTTATTTCAGTAGTATCATTTGAATTATTTTTTGAGCAAGATCCTCAATATATCGCATCTATTCTTGGGCATGATAATTGCACAGAGCATGATACACCAGAATTACTTGTAGCTATAGAAGCTGCTAGTAGCTTGGGGTGGCATAAGTTTATTGGTCGCAAAGGTTTGTTTTTTGGCGTAGATAGCTTTGGAATATCAGCGCCAGCATCGCAAGTATATGATGCGCTAGGTCTAAACAAAGCAACTATTACTACAGCTATTATGAATGAGGTTCAATCTTCATGAAAAACATACGATATTCTCTGCAGGAAGTATTAAAGGACGTGATGAATAAACAGCATCCCCTTTTGTTTGAAATAGTATGGAATTGGCAAAAGATAGTGGGTGATGATATAGCATTGGTGTGTAGACCAGTGAAAATAAACAAGGGTAGGCGTAGCTGTCTACACGATTCTGGTGCATATATGGAGACGCTGTATTTACAGGTAGTTGATATACATTCAAGATTCTTGTTAGATTATAAAAGAGAGTATATAGTGCAAAGAGTACAGTTATTTAGTGGTTCACGTGATATTGAGCGGATTGTGTTTTGCTAAATATGCTATGGAACTCGCTCCTTCAATTGCTTTTGTGTAGTTAAAAATGAAAAAAAATATAGCTAATTATCTTACTATACTGCGTATTGTAACAGTGCCAGCAATCGTAATAGTGATGTATTTCGACCAACGCCCAGTTGCACATAGAATTGCAGCAATTTTGTTCATATCAGCTTGTTGCACAGATGCACTCGATGGTTATCTTGCACGGAAACTCCATACCGTCTCTAATTTTGGTAGAATCTTTGACCCCATAGCCGATAAACTGTTGGTGGTAAGCGTTATTATTATGCTTATTAAGCATCAGAAAGTGTCGCCGATACCATGTTTATTAATTCTTACCAGAGAATTTTTTATTTCTGGTATAAGAGAAGCTCTAGCTCATCTTAATATAGCAATGCACGTAACCTGGGTTGCAAAAGCAAAAACCGCTATACAGATGATAGCATTAGTGGCCTTAATACTTGGCTCTGCTGGCTCTGGTCTAGCTTGGATGGATTGGGTAGGTAAGATAGCAATTTGGACAGCTGCGGCGCTAACGGTGGTGAGTGCTATACATTACATCATGAAGTATAAAAAGCATTTGGAATAGATTGCTTTTAAAGCGTTACTTGCCACCTTTATCTGCCTTGCACTTCCTGCTACTTCTTGCTTACAGAGAGTTTCGATCAAAATTCTAAAGAAGTTTAATTAAAAGCATCGCGCGAGATAAGAGGAATATGCATACTTTATTACCACATACTTTGTTTTCTTTTATATGGTATTTTTTAAGACCTTATAAATACGCCGCCTTTCTTTTTATTGTGTTTGCGGTACTTTCTGGTTTTTGGGGGCCTTTAAATAGCCTGTTAATTAAAAAAGTTATTAATTTATTGCCGGAAGCGAAAACGAACGACTCTATACTATTTTTGCCAGCAACCATGATTACCGTAAACTTTATTATTCTTGGTAATTTAACGTGGAGGGGGATAGGGTATATCAACAAAAAATATCAAGGTGTGATCAAAAATCAGATCATTAGATCTACTTTGGCACATTTGCTGGATCGTTCACATCAGTTTTTTCAAGACAACATGTCTGGTCGTATTACTAGCCAGATCATCACCTTAGCAGATAATATCGAGCGCATTGTTCATCGCATTTCTTTAGATTTTATTCGCGGCTCTTCTGTGCTGATTATCTCTCTTATTACCACCCTGAATGTGAATATGATATTTTTTTATATTCTCATCTTATGGTTTATTTGCTTCACAACTTTTAGTTATCTAATGTCTAGGCGCTTAATTAACTTTGCAGACCAGCATGCGCGTAGCGAAGCAAAATTATCTGGGCAGTTGGTGGATGTGCTCATGAATCAGAGTAATGTGCGTGCTTTTGCGCGTAGCGCTTTAGAATTAGAGCGTATGGATGGTTTTTTGCGCACTGTGTTGGCGGCATTTCGAGCCAAAGAAAATTTCGTGCTGATGTTGTGTGCAATGCAGGGCATTACAATAGCTGTGATGATTGCCTTTGCTACTTATTTTTTAATTCATCTTTATTGCCTAGATTTAGTTAGCGCTGGCGATTTTGCTCTCATTCTTGGTATCGTAATAGAGGTAGGGTATATTACCTGGCATACTATGTCTAGAATCGATGATTTTAATCAAGCATATGGTAAGTGCAAGCAAAGCCTTACATCTCTCATTGATTCGTGCGCGTCAAAAAATCTTGATGTTGATAAAGAGTTGATGTGCATTAACGGGCAAATTATTTTTAGTAACGTTAAATTCCATTATAAAGGCGAGGAGCCATTATTTCAGAATAAATCTATAGGAATAAAGGCGGGACAAAAAGTTGGACTCGTAGGTTACTCTGGGAGTGGAAAATCGACTTTTGCTAATCTGATTCTAGGTTTATATGAGATTAATGATGGGGCGATTTTGATTGATGAGCAAGACATTAGGCGTGTTACTAGCGAATCGCTACGTTTAGCAATTAATATGATACCGCAGGATCCGGTGCTTTTTCATAGAAGCTTGATGGAGAACATTCGATGCGGCAAGAAAGATGCGAGCGATGAGGAGGTGATACAGGCAGCAAAGAAGGCGCATGCGCATGAATTTATCACTAAATTACCGAATGCATATAATTCCTTAGTGGGGGAACGCGGCGTAAAGTTATCTGGAGGGCAAAGGCAGCGTATTGCTATAGCTAGAGCGATCTTGAAAAATGCACCTATATTAATTTTAGATGAGGCTACAAGCCAACTAGACTCTCTAACAGAGAATCTGATTCAGGATAGCTTGTGGGACTTAATGCAAGGTAAAACCACTTTGGTGATAGCACATCGCCTCTCAACTTTATTGCATATGGATAGAATATTAGTTTTTGATAGAGGAAAGATTGTAGGGGACGGGTCACACGCAAAACTCTTGGTTGGTTGTGCGCTATATAAGAATTTGTGGGACGCGCAGGTTGGTGGGTTTTTAATGGATTAGACCTTTTTCCAAACTCACTCAATTAAGAGAAGATGCGAGGAGTATACGGAGCGCAAAACTCCTAAGTGTACTAAAGTACGTGAGGGCTTACGCATCAAAAGCAATGATGCAGTTGCGTAAGTAAGAATATATCGCCTAATGATAGAAAGAGGTTTTGATTTTTCAAGACAGAAGGTATATATGGAGTTTATTTTAACACAAAACTACTCCATATATGGCAATATCGCGCACAAGAATTAGGAAACATCCAAGAATTTTTTTAAGATTATTTGGCATTAGTTGCGAAGAATTTGATATTTTGCTGGAGAAACTTGAAGTATCATGGGCAAAGAAAGTCGTTAACAAATACAAGAGGCCTGGTAGGTTTTATGTTTGGGATCGATGTTTCAAGGTTTTAAAATAGACCTCTTGCATAACCTATTCCGTGAGGTAATTTTGTTGTCAAAACTCCTTTGTACTCCTCACGTACTAGAGTATGCTACGGTGCTCAACATCATTTTTCCTAAAAATTCCTCTTTCATTTTTAGGTTATGCAAGAAGTCTAATGGATGCGAGTGATGTTACTCTAGGTGTTAGATGCGGTGAGGGTAGGAGGTGAAAAAGGAGGGCATGTGCCTTTTAGCTCTGAGCTCCTTTTTCATCATTTTGTGTTGCTGTTAGCGCTTAAATCCATTCGCTTTTTCATTGTATTGAGATCTGCCCGTTGGATTTTGGCCTTGCGAATGCTGCGCATTTTGTCCGTTTTGGAACGCATTTTCCATTGACGTCGCCTGCTCTGTGGGTGATGTGGGCGGTTTCAATAGAGAGCGTGTTTCAGTAGGAGCCCTCCTCTCATCAAATATTCTTTCTTTTTTGCGCTCTGGAGTGGGTGTGGCAATCGGATCGGACGCACTTATCCCGTTCTGTCTAGTATAATTGCTTGTTTTTCTGCTTGAGCTTGTTTTTCTGCTTGCTCTATTGCTCGCTTTTCTTCTAGGGTAGCCCATCCCAGCGCAACTCGCGCTTTACCTATAACTAGATTAAAATCAGGATGCTTTAATCCACGTTTATCAGCTTCTTGAATATTCAGTATTGCTTCCTTTCGATACAATTCCTTTTGCTCCTGATAACCAGTAGATTCTGCTAGCTGCAAAAGTGCGTTAGATCGCTCTATATAATCTCTAGGATTCTTCCCATTCCCAGTCCTTATCTTCTCATCCAAAGGCTCCATCACTTGTTGAAATCTCCGCTCTTCTTCCGTTATTATTCCTGGTACAACAGGTAGATGATCAAATTCTCGCACCTCAGATTTTACTCCACCTGTCTTATTAAGTTTTTGCCTCTTGTCGTTTATAATACCTTTTTGTTCAATAGAACAATTGCCAGCATGGCCCAATGGTGAGCATGATCATAGAATATTTGCACGTCCCCTCGTTTGCCTAATGCACTGCATGCATCACCACCGCCTAGACAAGCTTCGTACTGAAGCTCTATTAATCGCGATTGAAGGTTCTTCAGCTCAACATATTCTGGTGTCTCTACAACTCCTCGAACATTTCTAACGCGTATGTTTTGTATCACTGGTTCACCTACAACTTGCGCGTTTTTATAGGCTTCAAGCGCTTTGTATTCATACCCCAACTTTCTGAGTATGTTACCCATGTTAACGTATGCTCTAGTACTCTCCTCTGCGCCCCAACTTCTTGCTTCATACTCTGAGCGTGTAAAATCTGCCTGTAGTTTTTTAAGCTTTGATACGGTCTCTACATTTTCTCCAGTAAATTCCGTAGCACCATACTTACCATTATGCATCCCCATGTGATATTTCGACGTGGCTGCTGTCTTTCCTCCGAGCCCTTCGCCTTGCACATCATCGTAACCCAGCGAACTCATGAAAAGGCTTTGACTTTCCTCCCGACACAACTCCAGTTGTTTTCACGTAAACTCTGGGTCTATCATCTTATCAAAAGGCATTTGCAGCATTTTTTCTTTTTCTTTGTAAAGTTTCTCTGCTTCCTGAACTAACTCAAAATTGCGTGACTTCTGCATCAAGTTGGTTTTTATCTTATTATCTATTATATTCATCTGCTCTTGAAAATTCGCATCAGCCAATGGTGCGACTCTCCGTCCGCCTCTCATCTTATTATCGATTATATCCTGCGCCAGGTTGATCCAAGGTAGAGGATGAAATTTCGGTTCAACAAAACTCCATCTACCTCCATTCTTGAGCTCAGTCATTCTTACTTCTAACTCAACACGTCGAACACCGGACAAATTCCCGCCAAGAACGGCGGAATACTCTGCTTCTGCTTTCTTTAACATCCCGCATTCATTATAGATATCACCGCACTTCTCGCGTAATTCCGGATTGTTTCTATCAAGCGCTATAGCTCTTTCATACGCATTAAGCGCTTCATACTTATACCCCAACTCTCTAAACATATCGCCCAGGCCAACATATCCTTCCAACTCCTCAGCGGGAGTTCCGGTTTGCGTTTTTTTCAGCAATGCAGCGTATCTCGCTTGATATTCTGATTTTTCTTGTTGAGTTATCTCCCTCGTCGTATTCCGTTTCATATCAATACCTCATTATAAATTCATGTTCTCTCATCCATGAGACTACCACTGATGTTTTCCGATACATCGATTCAATAATATCTTTCCAAACTCACTCATGATAAACAAGCGCAAAGAGCGAATGAAAACACAAAACTCTCACCGCGCATAAGTTGAGCGTGAAAAAGAAGTCTATTCCGCAATACAGCGCAAAAAACACTCACCATCCCATCTACCTTAAAAATTTTTATAAATTCTACCCCCCATATCTTGCTAGCATATCTATGCATTACACCCCCACTAAAGCAATATATTCTTTGATGTACTGGGCTTCTGCGAAGATAGTCAACGCTACATCTTGTGTGTTGCGTATTGCCTGAATGCCCTTATACTTAATCTACAAATACCTTGATGAAATACACTTCTTTTCGAAAAACTCTATTCCTTGCAAGTAATTATTAGCCTCGCGAAGGTTTAATATTTTTCGATTCCAGAAGCTAATCCAAGGATTTTACAGTTAATAATTAATTAATAATTGCATTACACAAATTGCTATAGATTATGAATTCAAAAATTTGCCCTACCAAAAACTACAACATACAAATCGATCATAGTCGCGATGCGCTGCTCTCTGAATTTGGCAAGACAGTGCTGAAAGATCGTTATTTAAGTGCAAACGAAAGTTTTCAAGATTTATTTGCTAGAATAGCTATATATTATTCCAATAATCAATCTCACGCACAAAGGTTATACAACTACATAAGCCAGCTATGGTTCATGCCAGCCACCCCAATCTTAAGCAATGGCGGTACCGATCGCGGGCTACCCATCTCCTGCTTTCTAAACGAAGCGGAGGATGATTTAACAAGTATAGTAGACATGCTCACCGAAAATGTTTGGCTAGCATCTAGAGGTGGTGGCGTTGGTAGTAATTTATCTAATATACGAGCTATTAATGAGCCTATCGCCAATAAAGGCCACTCAGCTGGCATCATACCATTTAGCAAGGTAATAGACTCCCTCACCTTAGCCATCTCTCAAGGTTCTATCCGCAGAGGTAGCACGGCCATCTTCTTACACGTTTCGCATCCAGAGATAGAGGAGTTCATAGACTTAAGGCGGCCAACAGGTGGCGATGTGAATCGCAGAACTTTGAATCTACATCATGGCGTGATGGTAACAGATAAGTTTATGCATGCGGTTGAACATGGACTGGACTTTGACCTAATCAGCCCCATGACCAAAAAGGTAACTAAAACCATCAAGGCACGCGAGCTGTGGGTTAAATTGTTAGTTACGAGAGTAGAAACTGGCGAACCATATATAGTTTTTATCGACACAGTAAATCGATATATGCCTCAATTGCAAAAACAACTGGGACTCACTATTAAAACCTCAAACCTGTGTAGCGAAATTACTCTACCTACCGGCCTAGACCATTTAAATAACAAAAGGACGGCGGTTTGTTGCTTATCTTCGTTAAATTTAGAATATTTTGATTCATGGCATCAAAATCAAGATTTTATCCCAGACATCATGTTCTTCTTAGATAATGTGTTAGAAGATTTTATCCACTCCGCGCCAGAGTCCATGAAACATGCCAAATATTCTGCAATGCGCGAAAGGAGTGTTGGGCTTGGGGTGATGGGTTTCCATTCCTTCTTGCAACTCAAAAACATCCCGCTGGAGTCAGTGATGACCAAAGTATGGAATGACAAAATTTTCTCCTACATCCATACAGAAGCTCAAAGAGCAAACTTAATCGTGGCCAATGAGCGCTCCTCTTGCCTAGATGCGCAAGATGCTGGGGTGGTTTGCAGGTTTAGTAACACCACCGCCGTCGCTCCTACTGCTTCTATCTCTATTATTGCTGGCAATAGCTCGCCTGGCATTGAGCCCTATGCGGCTAATGCTTTTTTGCAAAAAACGTTATCCGGCTCTTTTGCAGTATACAACAAATACTTACTTAAAATATTAGAAGATTTGGGTCGGAATACTCAGGAGGTATGGAACTCTATTATATGCCACGAAGGGTCTGTGCAGCACTTAGACTTCCTGCCTGATCATGTGAAAGATGTATATAAAACCGCCCATGAGATTGACCAGAACTACCTGGTAGCCCTAGCGGCACAACGCGCACAGTATATTTCGCAAAGCCAATCATTTAATGTATTTGTGCATCCAGATATTAGCAAAGAACAGCTGCATGCCATTCATTTTAGAGCGTGGAAGATGGGGGTGAAGAGTATGTATTATTGCAGATCTAAGAGTATTGGTAGGGCGGAGAAAATTTCTATTAAACTGCCAGCAAACTCGCAAGAAGGTATCGCAGCGCCAGATTTTGGAGAATGTCTTGCATGCCAATAGTATAGCATCTCAGGGTTTAGGTAAGATTGGAAGCGAGGAAGTGATGATAAATTAACAGCCTAAATATATTTTGTTAACAACATATGTATGCTTCATTTGATACGATGCGTCAACAGTTTTGTAGCAAATTACTTTGCTATGCGACATACATCTAAAAGTTTAAGTGGTATCGATTAAAGTACGTTTACTTATTGAACGCATAACATGATATAATAAAGATAAGAGGGTGGGAATACTACTGGAGGTCTAGAGGTGCAAACCTTTTGTTCAAAGCAAGCCTACAGCATATATACTAGCTTCTTCTTGTTTTTAGCTTCTTCTTGTTTTTAAATAATAGAAAAATAAATTAATGTTAGGTGTTCATGAAAACTATCACAGCCTCAGAATTGAAAAAGCGATTTGATAAAGACGAAGTGCTACTTATTGACGTGCGAGAGCCAACGGAGCATAAAACCGAATGTATTGATGGCGCATGCCTCATACCACTAGATGAAATCAATGTAGAGAGATTACCATCAATCAAAAGACCTATCGTTATTTATTGCAGGTCGGGCAAAAGAAGCGCAGATGCTTGCATAAAACTCTTAACCACTAGTCCAGATTTAGATGTTGCTTCGCTTGAAGGCGGGATTATTGCTTGGAGTCAAGCGGGTTTTAATGTTAAAAGATCAGGCTCTAATATTTTACCTCTTGATCGACAAACCCAAATTATCGGCGGATTTATTGCATTTTTTGGAACGCTACTTGGAGCCATGCTCCATCCTATTTTTTATATAATACCGGGATTTGTGGGTGCTGGACTCATGTTTGCAGGCGTAACGGGCTGGTGTGGCATGGCGCGATTACTTGTGAAAATGCCATGGAATAGATAAATATGGAGATATCTGGTTATATCGCTCTAGCAGTTATGGGTATTACTTTGGGGCTAGTTGGTGCGGGCGGATCTATTTTGACGATACCTATCTTGGTTTATCTACTTCAAGTACCAATAACTCTTGCAACAAGTTATTCTCTGGTTGTGGTTGGGTCTACGGCGTTTATAGGGTTACTTCGTTATCGCGATCATATTCTTTTTAGAAAGGCTATATTATTTTTAATACCATCTGCTCTAGGGGTGTTTGCGGCGCGTCGTTTTATTGTTCCAACTTTATCTAATATTCTAGGCCACCTTCTCCTGGGTCAGGTGCTCGTGATTTTATTGATTATTTTCATGGGGATTGCTGGTTACTTCATGATAAAACGTCCAATCCTTGATATACAAAATCATTCACATAAAAAGCAAAATATCAAAAAATCTAAGGTTGTTCTGATAGGTTTAGCTTTAGGAATCATCATGGGGCTGCTTGGCGCTGGTGGAGGTTTTTTAATTATTCCGACGCTTGTTTTGCTAATGCATTTTGCTATGCGAGAGGCCGTAGCAACTTCGCTATTTATTATCGCAATTAATTCATTTATAGGCTTCGTAACTAATCAGAGTCAGTTTATAGCAAGTGATTGGGGTAATTTGAAAAAGTATTTAACCCCATCTCTTTTAGGTATGCTGATAGGGTTATATATTGTCAAATTTATTAATGGAGAAATTTTAAAAAAATCGTTTGGATATTTTATATGGGTCGTTGGTATAGCGATACTCACAAAAGAATTTATTTTATAAAAACTTTATAAAAAAATGAGGAATTTATGACAATTAACATTAAAACTTTTTTCGATTCTGATACAGCAACTTTTACGCATGTAGTAAGCGACGCAGACACGCAAAAATGCGCTATTATTGATTCCGTTCTTGATTATGATCAATATTCTGGCAAAACCAGCACCAAATCTGCAGATCAAGTTATTGCTTATATCAAGGAAGCAAAGCTATCTGTTGCATGGATTTTAGACACTCATATTCACGCAGATCACATTACAGCCTCTTACTATTTAAAGAAAAAACTAGGTGGAAAAATTGGTATTGGCGCAAAGATAAAAGATGTCCTTGCGCTATGGGTACCTATTTTTAATACTAGCAAAGACACCAATCTCGATGCCTCGCAGTTCGATCATCTTTTTGAAGACGGTGAGGTTTTTAAACTTGGAAACGTGGATGTGAAAACATTGCATACACCGGGTCATACACCCGCATGCTCTAGTTACCTCATTGAAGATGCGATTTTTGTAGGTGATACCATCTTCATGCCTGACCTTGGGACGGCGCGCACTGATTTTCCAGGTGGCAGCGCGGCAATGCTCTATGATTCCATCAAAATAATACTCAGTCTACCCGATGAAACACGCATCTTCCTGTGTCATGATTACCCGCCTGAGGGGCGAGGTGTGACGTGGCTTACAACGGTTAAAGACCAGAAAGCAAAGAACATCCTGATTCATGATGATGTATCAAAAGAAGAATACGTTAATGCGCGCAATAAACGTAACGAAGGAAAGGCCGTGCCTAAATTACTACTTCCTTCTATACAAGCAAATTTAAGAGCCGGTACCTTTGGGTTACCAGAAAGTAACAATATCAGCTATATCAAAATTCCAGTAAATGCAATATAGGGCGAACTGCACAATTAACAAATAAACGATTGGATCGGGTTTTATAGTACACAAAATTTGTATGTGTACAAATCAAGATTTGATCTTACATACTGCTACTACAAATCAATCTGACTGTCAGATAAGTTAAGACTATCAGATGTGTTGTTGTTATACATAGATTCATTAGATTTTTCAAGCGCAATGTGCTTTGAGTCCATGAAAGTCTGCATAGGAGTTTTGCCGTAACAATATTTACCTGAATGAGATCTGTGATAGTTGTATTGCATCAACCAGCTATCAACATCTTGTTGCAACTGTTTAATGCTGGTATAGATCTTTTGCCTAAAAGCAGTATCATAGAACTCTTGCTTCATGGTTTTATGAAATCTCTCGCATATGCCATTCCCATAGTACCCTACAATTTATGTAGTGAGAGGTAGTAGAGGCGTCTTGAATATAGGGGATTTGAAGTAGTATAAGGATGTATTTTCTGATGATGCATAATATATTACTCCAAGCACTTACATTAAACCTTTTTTGGGAAAAAGCAAGGATAGAATGTGTTGTCGGAATGATAATTAGCCTAATTGAAAATTAGACCTGTTGCGTAAGTGAGAATATATCGCCTAATGATAGAAAGAGGTCTTGGTTTTTTAAGACAGAAGGTATATATGGAGTTTATTTCAACACAAAACTACTCCATATATGGCAATATCATACATAAAAATCAGGAAACATCCAAGAATTTTTTTAAGATTATTTGGCATTATAATAATTTAGGTTGAATTAGATATAATTTTTCGTTATAATGAAAGGAAAAATGACAAAAAACTATAGCAATGATTTAAGAGAAGAAGTAGTAGAATATTTAGAAGCTGGGAATAGTTATGACCAAGCATCTAAATTATTTAAAATACCTAATTCAACCTAAATTACTATAGCCGCGAAGAATAAACCTCTTGCGTAAGTATATAAAATTGGAAATTACTTACAGGGAGGGGTTGATATTTTTTATAAAGCGTGTATAGAACTTGATTTTTAACCAACAAGAGACTACACACAATGATAAGATACAGTAAAATTGCTAAACATCCAAGAGTTTTTTTAAGATTATTTGGCATGGAGCTAGAAAAGTTTGAAATAATAATAAAGAAGCTAGAAAAAATCTGGGATAAAAGAGTCGTAGGCCAATATAAACGTCCCGGGAGGAATTATAAATTAGGTCTAGAAGAAATGACCCTGATGCTTTTAATAGACCTCTTTCCTAACTCTACTCCTGATGGCAACTGCTTCGTCGCTCCGATGCTCGAGTCCTCACGTACCTCATGTACGCTGCGGCTCTGTGCTTTGTATACTCCTCGCATTTGCTCTTAATTGAGCGAGTTTCGAAAGAGGTCTAATGTACCTTCGCACTTATAGCACAATGATGCAGATAGGCTTTATGTTTAACATTGACGAATCAAGAGTGAGCCGGATTATAAAGAAGCTAGAGCCGCTTATGGCTGGTCTAGTTGCAAT
>NZ_JACVVM010000013.1 GCF_016751895.1 Candidatus Sarmatiella mevalonica
CTCATGATGAGTAAATGCGAGGAGTATACGAAGCACAGAGCCGCAGCGTACATGAAGTACGTGAGGACTTGCGCATCGACAGCGTCGCCACAGTTGCCATCAGGAGTAGAGTTAGGAAAGAAGTCTATTGAAAACGCAAGGTTTTAATATGGAAGATACTCACATCAAAGATCTTGAAAGATTAGCAAAATTGCTTGCAGTTTTAACAATTGGATTTGTATTTACCGTAAAATTTGGGGTAATAAAAAATTTAGTAAAACCAATTAAAATTAAAAATCATAATCGTAGGTTATTTTCTATATTTTCATATGGACTTACTTTTTTAAGAAAAATATTAATGCAATCAAAATTCATCGAAATTTTTGATTTTTTCCTCAGATCTATTATGTCTAACAATCCTTTAAATTCAAAGCTTAAGCAACTATGTGTTCGGTACTAAGGTGAATACCAGCACCCGTAATAATACTCAAGATTGCCGCAACAAAAGATTTTACTCTTGATTTATTTCCGGTTATATGAGATGATAGCGCTTGAAGTAGTATTTATGCATTTTTGTCACAAAAATAAACGATATATACTACTTCAAACCCTCATAGCACAGCCTTTCCTTAAAAAATGTAGGGTACTATGGAATAGCGTATGCGAGAGATTTCATAAAACCACGAAGCAAGAGTTCTATGATACTGCTTTTAGGAAAAAGATCTATACTAGCATCGAACAATTGCAACAAGATGTTGATAGCTGGTTGATGCAATATAACTATCACAGATCTCATTCAGGTAAATATTGTTACGGCAAAACTCTTATGCAGACTTTCATGGACTCAAAGCACATTGCACTTGAAAAATCTAATGAGTCTATGTATAATAATAACACATTTGACAGTCTTAACTTATCTGACCATCACTTGTAAAAAAATACCGTCCGTCAGATGAAGTTTCAATTGGTACACCACTTAATGCTTGCTTTTTTTGCTTACGCAGCAGGTCTTTTGATCTATTCATATTTCATATAGGTCCATCCAGACTTGTTTTTACCTAAATTTTTAACTAAAGTCTAGTTTCAGAAGAAGTCTAATAAAACAAACGGAGATTAAGGGTCATTTGCGCGACCAAAGAGTGTTACTAGTTGCATTCAACGACCCACCTGTATTATGTGGATGCGATGCTTGCGGCGCTACGCCTCCAAGTATTACTTTTATTTTTTGCGCCTGATGAGAGCTTATTGGTATCTGCTTTTCTGTATGTTTTTTAAAGCTTTCCCGCTGCCGCTTAGCATACTCAAGCGCTTCTTGCGTCCGCACTGTCCTTATCCGCAATGCGTCATGATGTATTGAGGCGGCTTGTAATTTCTTTTCTAATGATTGATAGAACTCTATCTCCTTTTCTGCATGTTTTATTAAGTCCCCATCGATGCAAGATTTTGTCAACGTCTTCTTGCCTTTCGCTATAGCTTCCTCTATCACTTGATGTTGATTACCTTGTTTGTGTACCAATTTCATTACCTTCCCAAGCCACTTTGTTTCCGGTTTAGCGCGCGGTAGCGCGTCCTTTAATGCAGACTCCAAATTGGTAAGGTCTTTATCAAGACTCTCTGGCGTAGCGCTTGTGTTTTTAGCTAAATTCGCAAATGCATCCAGCAAAGCGATGCTCTTCTCGCCCCCGTCAATTTTTTTAATTTCATTTGTAGTCAAGGATAAGGATGCTAAATCTTTAGCCGCGATCTGAGTTTCATTGTTTGCAAGTATGGCATTCTTAGATTTGATTATCTCTTCTATCTCCCGCGTACGCTTTTCAAGATTTTGCTCATACTGCATTGTATTAGTACGTATTTTATGATCGATATTCTTGATCATTTTTATCTCAAGCTTACGAGGCGGCTTTTCTTCGCACGTCCACTGCGTTACCTTGGCTGTGCAGTACATACCAAGTCCCCAGGTGATAATTGACGATATGATTGGCAAGGTCAAATATACCATGATGACCGCGCAAGTAATAGCGGCAACTGGGTGGTTAGACGCCAACTCCATAACTGACTCAAATATCGACTCGCAGCCCCTTGCAAACCATCCGCTAAACGCACCTATTTCACGAGTGAAGGATGGCGCGTATCTTTTTTCTTGTTTTTTGTTATCATCCTCTTGATCTTGCGGTTTGCCATCGGCATCTTTATTGTTGCTATCACCTGAATTCTTCATGTCATCCTCCCTCTTTATTAGATTCCATTCTAGCTTCGACTCCTTCGTAACAACTGAGTCACTGTCGTTGGTTTATAGTAATTTAGGTTGAATTAGGTATTTTAAATAATTTAGATGCTTGGTTATAACTATTCCCAGCTTCTAAATATTCTACTACTTCTTCTCTTAAATCATTGCTGTAGCTTTTTGTCATTTTTCCTTTCATTATAACGAAAAATTATATCTAATTCAACTTAAATTACTATAAAACCTTCACTTAACTGTATGTACGCTCCATTATCCTAGCGCTTCCTATTCTCGTCGCATTCACTCTCCAGCAAGCAAGGCAAAAGAGAGATATGCAATATCAAGCTTTATCACATCTGGTTGCAATGCGCCTAAAGTGTTTTCACTTATTAGACCTCTTACATAACCTAAAAATAGACCTCTTTCCTAACTCTACTCCTGATGGCAACTGTGGCGACGCTGTCGATGCGCAAGTCCTCACGTACTTCATGTACGCTGCGGCTCTGTGCTTCGTATACTCCTCGCATTTGCTCTTAATTGAGCGAGTTTCGAAAGAGGTCTAATGATGTTGAGCGCCGCAGCATACTCTAGCATGCGAGGAGTGCAATGGAGTTTTGGCAACAAAATTACCCTGCAGAATAGGTTATGCAAGAGGTCTAATGCTGGCACGCTCTTATGATGGTAGAGTCAATCATTATCTACTCATCACTATCAGCATCTACAGCCAAGGTATTGAATATCATCCGCCAAACCTCTGCTCCCTTGCTCATCGCATGAATCTTTTACGCACCGCAAGGCCATTTATAGTATTCTATGGGTACAGCTCTCCAAAACACTCCTATTCTTGCTATCCACATCACCGCTTCTTATAAAGGCTCTATTTAGATAATACTATTACTCCTCTGCTTAACTTGCTTCACATTGCTTGGCGCAATTGCTGCCGACTTACTATTTTCCGTCAAAGTTTTTCGCATTTCATTACACATCCTTCCCGTTTCTGAAGACGCGCGACTCACCCTAGACGTAGGTTGAATAAACTCACGCTTTTCTTGTATGCTCTTAGTAAATGCATCTCTTTGTTTTGATGCGTTCGCCAACGCTACTTCTCGCATGCCTTTCTCGAATGCCAAAGGCCCAGTGGCTATCCCAAATCCTTCTAATCGCTCCTTTAATGAGCTATAGAACTTAATTTCCTCATTTGCGTGCGCCATCAAGTCGCCCTTCGCGGCAGATGCAGCGAGCTTCTCCTTGCCATCGAGTATCAGATCTTCTATTGCTATTTTTCGCGCTTCTATCAACCCATCACGCTCCTCTTGGTTAGCTATCTTTTGAACGTCTCCTTTAAGCGGAACTAGCGCCTTAAGATACTTCTCCAATGAATTCAAATTCCCGTTAACAACATCCGGCTTAGTGCTCACTGTCTCAGATAATGTTTTAAATGCCGCAAGCAAAGCGACGCTCTTCTCGCCCCCATCAATTTCTTTAATTTCATCTTTAGTTAAAGATAAAGATGCTAAATCTTTAGTATTCATCGCAGCTTCATATCTCCCAGGTTTGTTGCCCAGAGTGAGAAGCGTCTTTTGTATCTGCCTTGTATTCTGCACAAGCTTCTCTTGATATCGTTCCTCATGAGTAAAGTTTATTTTATTACGCCCAGGTAACATCAGATGACTCATCAACTCAAGACGCCTTACTACCGCAGTCTCTGCTTTCTCGTTTACAGGGCCTTTCTGATTGTATTCATGTGCTGCGAATTTGTCGCGTTCTTTGTTCAAAACTTCGTATGACGATTGAATCGCATCTTGTGCCGCCTCTACCAAACTAGTAGGCATTTTCACCCTCTGTAATTCCCATTTTAACGACTTATAAAACTCAATTTCCTCATGTGCCTGCTGCATCAGATTTCCCTTTTCGGCAGATTTGCGTAACCACTCCTTGCCTGATGCTATAGTTTTTTCTATCACTTTATTTTGTTGTTCTATCAGAGGCTGCGCATCGCTACCTTCGATTTTTTTGTTATTATCTTGCAGTTGCGCGATCTGCTTTAACTCTCGCTCCAAATTGCTGAGTCTTTTATCTACAATATTTGGTCTAATGCTTGTGTTGCGAGCTAAATTCGCAGATGCATTCAAAAAAGCGATACTCTTCTCGCTCCCATCAATTTTTTTAATTTCATCGTTAGTCAAAGATAATAAAGCTAAACTGTCGGCGGCAATGCGAGTTCTCAAGCTGTTATCTTGCTGGGCTGAGGGTTTCGTTATATCTGCTATTTCTTTTGCGCGCTGTTGAAGCTGCTTTTGATACCGCTCTTCCGAAGTGCTAACTATTGTCTCGCGATTCTCTAATCTATCCACCTTTTGCTTTAATGCTGACAGATCAGACATAGGAATGTTCGATAGTTCTTCCTGATGCCGCGCCATGGCTGGACTAAAGTCTCCAGACAACCAGCGACCCACTCTTCTCAATCCTAATGTAATGCGCTGCCTCAAGGAGGGGTTATATCGGCTTTGATTTTTATTTTGCATTTTTCTTATTACTAGACTTATTCAAAAAACTCTCATATAACTCAAGAGCGAGGCGCGCGGAACCTTTGAATTCAAAACTCTCGCACATTACTCTTGATTCAAACTCTACGCATCTTAGGCATCTTACATATCTATAGCAACTGTTGAGTCACTTATCTGCATAGTATAGTAATTTAGGTTGAATTAGGTATTTTAAATAATTTAGATGCTTGGTTATAACTATTCCCAACTTCTAAATATTCTACTATTTCTTCTCTTAAATCATCGATATAGCTTTTTGTCATTTTTCCTTTCATTATACGAAAAATTATATCTAATTCAACCTAAATTACTATAGCAAATAGGATGAACCTCCATTACAATACGATAGACCTCTTGTATCGCCTATTCTGAATGATGATTTTGTTGTCAAAACTCCTCTGCACTCCTCGAGCGCTAGAGTCATTCATTTTTAGGTTATACAAGAGGTCTAATAAACCAACTCCAGCACTCACATCTTCATTAGACCTCTTTTGCAAACTCTAATCCTTTTCATGGCAACTGCGGTGACGCTGTTGATGCGCGAGCCCTCCCCCATACACTCAGAAGCTCTTCGCTTCGTATACTCCTGGCATTTGAGCATCATGAGCGAGGTTGGAAGGAGGGCATCTTAGCTTCGTCATGAGTTGCTAGAGTATATGCAGAGCATTTACTGGCTATAAGGGGGTTTAAAAAAAGATCTAGTATCATCAGACCTCTTTCCTAACTCTACTCCTGATGGCAACTGTGGCGACGCTGTCGATGCGCAAGTCCTTACGTACTTCATGTACGTCGCGGCTCTGTGCTTCGTATACTCCTCGCATTTGCTCAGCATGAGCGAGGTTGGAAGGAGGTCTATTGTTATGGAGAAAGATGAGAAGATAAGATGCATATACAGGCGTTATAATGGATAAGCCTTAAGATTTGATCTAGCTTAATCAAACTTTCTTTTGTTGCTTGTAGTTTAAATACTTCTTGTAGAAATGAATGGAATATGCCATCCTTTTTATTGCATCCTTTGTATTTGCTGATTCTGTTGCGGCGCTGTTTTTCTCGCAGCTACCATCCTATTCGGTATATCCAGACCTCTTATCGCCTCAGCTGTTTGCTTTGATATTTCAGTAACTGTCCCTTTCTTCCCAAACGCCTCGCGCTGCTTCTGTGCTACATCAAGCTTCTCGCTTATAGCTGTCGCCTTTTTTGTTAGCGCTTCAGCTACCTTATTTGCGTCTGCTTGGTTTTGTGGGTCGAAATTATCAGCGAACTTTTTAGCGAACTTTTCATAAATTCCTTTTTCTGCGGTTGCTTTTTTAATAAGATCCTGTTCCGTAGTGGCCGCTATGAGCTCCTGTTCCATGTTTTTAAATAATGGCGTATCACGCATCGACTCGTCTCCTATCTTCATACCTCCTATTGTCTGATCTAGTTTCTGCTGGGCAATTCCCGGCCTCATGCTCGCTGTTTCCGCTAATTCTGTAAATGCCTTGAGAAATGCGTCGGTGCCGTTAGCTCCTATTCTTTTAATCTCTTTACTAGTCAAAGATAGCGCAGCTAAATCCTTAAGTTTAATCCCGGTCTCCCTATGAATGGATCCTACATGAGCCGCTCTGTCAGAGCCAACATGCTCTGGATCTTTCATTTTTTCTATTTCTTGTCTATACTCTTTCTTCTGATTCTTATAATACATTTCTTGCTTTGCTACTGTTTTTGGTTTAAAGGGACTAGTAATAAAATCCTTCATCTTACGCCAACCTCGCGCTATTGCTTTGCGCTTGTACGCAGCATATGCCCCTCCGATTCCAATAGCGATAGCGCCCTTCACCCCGATGGCAACGCCAACCGCAGTAGCGGTAGCGGCAATAGCCGGCATCGCAGCCATGAGACCAATTGCAATGCCACCAAGAGCACCAATTGCAAGCAGCGCAATAGTAACACCACCCATTATCTTAAGGAACTTATCGAATTTCGACCCTTGCTTGCCTGCTATCTGCTCCTGTAGCTCCTTTATTTCCTTATCCTTCTGGGCCAGCTCCTCATCTTTGTCATCTTTCTGCTCTGGCTTTTGCTCCTGGTCATTTAGCGCTTGGCCTCGCTTTTGTTGGAGTTGTTGCCATTCTTCGTGTTCTTCTTTGCTCATCTGGACTTGCACTCGTTCCATACCTTCTTGCGCTATATCTTGCATATCATTTACCTCTATTTACTTATTCAAAACATAAATCTAACAATAAAAAGTCTATCTTCCTCCTAAACCACGCGATGATAGCCAATGCGCACCATCATATCAGGATCCTTCTCACCTCATGCAGCGCAACTATAACAACGGCTCTGAAGCGCAAATCTTCATGCGCTTTCCTATACTTTTTAACGCTTTACTAGCTGCATGCTCTTTAGTATTTGTTACCCGCGATCGCGCCGCGTTAAGGAGTCTAATAAACCTCCTCACCGCACTTCACTTCCGCGCTCCGCTCTAGAATATGCTTTTGCATTTGCTCTGAACCTAGCGCGAGCTTGGATAGGGAGGCTAATATAAGACTTTAAATTATATCTTATACATTCTTAATGATACCATAGGTTGAAATAAAAAACAACGCAGTAACTAAAACACGATGAAATAACTGCTCACTCCAAATTCACACTGCTAAAACTCACACCTCTCCACTTCAGTAGGGGGGGTTGCATCCGCATCGTGAGCATGATACGATACCTCTCTCAAATTAATGTTAATATTAATATAAAGGAGGAACCTCTTATGCAATCCACATCAAAAGTCGCTAATCCATACGCTACTCTGATCTCATCAATGATTAAGGAAAACAAACAAAACGCTAGTTCAATTAATCAACCAAAAAATCAACAATCACAAGACCAAAACAATAATCTCGCCGACTCATACATACAGCCATCAGAAACAAACAAAGCAAGCCAGGTGGGGAAGGCGAAGTTTACAGAAAAATATCCAAACCCCGGCATACGCAGCGTTGAAAGTATGCGCAATGCTGCTCTGTGTTACTATCTGATGTATGCAATAGATAGAAGTATTGCGGAAGGTGCAAACTGGGCGCCTGATTATTTTCTTGCAAAAGATGTAGACTGGGCACGCGAACATTTCTCATACCTTGAGCACATTACCAAAGATCGCATCAAACGCATCGCGCAGAACCCAAGCCAATCTGATCCTGATGGAGTTTTTGCTTACAGGCTAGAAAGATATAGGCAAATACTTAACAACCCACAAGCTAAGGTTGAGTACGCCAAAGAAGTGAAGCAGGCGCTGGATGCTTTTAACAAGGGGGATTATGGCACTCTGCAGGGGCTATACAAACCGTGCACGGTGTATGGCGAGCAGGTGGTGGATATAGAAATGCGCTGTATTACGCAAACCATGATGTCGCTTTGGGGTAGGAGCTATGAGGAGTTGACGCCAGAGGAGGCGATGAAGCTTTGTACGCTGTGGCGGATGGACTTGTCTAGAAATGATATTCTTTTTTTCAACGCCTATTCTATGGGTTTGATGCAGTTGTTTTTAGAACGCGAGATAGATGTGGATGGGGAGGATGGCGAGGCTTTTTCCATAGGTATGTGCGAAGCATTGGTTGGTTCAAAAGGTGATGTAGCGTTGGCAAAATGGACTGACCCTGATAACATAGTCTTTTGTTATCAAGTACATAATGAACTCCGCAAGTATTTCTTTCTTGTAGGACAAGATTATGATGTTGTCGATGGTCATGAACCAAGCGGAAAGCAAAAATATTCAATCCCAGAGAATTTCGAGTGGAACTTATGGTATAAACTACACGCTGACGCTTTTTGCTATGACGCAGGCAAAGAATGGCAACAGCGGGCCTGGTTTACCAGGTGTGCCGCAGCGCTTTGCGATGACTACAAAGCCTTGCATCATGGCCTACGCGCGAGATATCCATACGATCCATTAGTGAAAGAAGAAATAGAAAAGCTGCAAGCAAAACACCCAGATTGCAAAACCAACCCAGCGCTCTACCGCGACAAGCGCTTGCAAACTTGGGACGAAGCACGCCTCAAAGCCCAACGCAATAGCGTGCAGCCGATGAAGCAGGCAAAAGAATATGCCAAACCCCAAGCACAGCAGCAGCAGGTGCAGCAGGTGCAGCAACAGCAGCAGGTGCAGCAGCAATCCTCCACTCCTAATCCATATCGCGATGGTTTGCTAGAAAAAAAACGAGAGCTCGATGCTAACCTACAGGAGAATCAGTTTCGGCAGCAGCAGACGCAGCAACAGACGCAGGCACAGCAATCTTCCACCCCTTACTGCTGAAGGGATTGAGGCGAAAGAGCGGGAGTTAGCACAGCGAGAGGAGCAGATAGTGCGGGAAAAACAGAAGCTCGAACAGGAGAGGAGGGAGTTGCTCAAGCAGAAAGACGCAGGGCTCAAAGAGGAAAAATCTTGCTGTAGCGTGTTTTAATGTACAGGCTTTGGTAAGCTCGGGCGGATCCCTCCCTTCCTCATGGGCGTGGGGGTCTTGCACCACAACCGCATCAGGATCCTTCTCACCCCACCTCATGCAGCGCAACTATAACAACGGCTCTGAAACGCAAATCTTCATGCACTTGCCTATACTTTTTAACGCTTTACTAGCTGCATGCTCTTTAGTATTTGTTACCCGCGATCGCGCCGCATTAAGGATCTTAATCTAGCGCGAGCTTGGATAGAGGGGCTAATATAAGACTTTAAATTATATCTTATACATTCTTAATGATACCATAGGTTGAAATAAAAAACAACGCAGTAACTAAAACACAACGAAATATTTACCATAAATGAATAAACCTCACACCTCCCTCCCTCATGGGGGGCTTGCATCCGCATTGTGAGCATGATACGATACCTCTCTCAAATTAATGTTAATATTAATATAAAGGAGGAACCTCTTATGCAATCCACATCAAAAGTTGCTAATCCATACGCTACTCTGATCTCATCAATGATTAAGGAAAACAAACAAAACGCTAGTTCAATTAATCAACCACAAGATCAGAAAAACAAACTCGCCGATTCATACATACAGCCGTCAGAAACAAACAAAGCAAGCCAAGTGAGCGAGGCGAAGTTTACAGAAAAATATCCAAACCCCGGCATACGCAGCGTTGAAAGTATGCGCAATGCTGCTCTGTGTTACTATCTGATGTATGAAATAGATAAGGCTCTTGAAGAGAATGTGACAGATAATGCACGCGAACATTTCTCATACCTTGAGCACATTACCAAAGATCGCATCAAACGCATCGCACAGAACCCAAGCCAATCTGATCCCGATGGAGTTTTTGCTTACAGGCTAGAAAGATATAGGCAAATACTTAACAACCCACAAGCTAAGGTTGAGTATGCCAAAGAAGTAAAGCAGGCGCTGGATGCTTTTAACAAGGGGGATTATGCCGTTCTGCAGGAACTATACAAACCGTGCACGGTGTATGGCGAGCAGGTGGTGGATATAGAAATGCGCTGTATCACGCAAACCATGATGTTGCTTTGGGGTAGGAGCTATGAGGAGTTGACGCCAGAGGAGGCGATGAAGCTTTGTACGCTGCGGTGGATGGACTCGTTTAGAAATGATATGCCTTATTTTCTTTTTTTCAACGCCTTTTCTATGGGTTTGATGCAGTTGTTTTTAGAGCATGAGATAGACGTGGATGGGGAGGATGGCGAGGCTTTTTCCATAGGTATGTGTGAAGCATTGGTCGGTCCAGAAGGTGATGTAGCGTTGGCGGAATGGACTAATTCTGATAACATAGTGCTTTGTTATCAAGTACTTCGTGAACTTCATAAGTATTTCTTTCTTACAATGCAAGATTATGATGTTGTCAATGGTCATGAACCAACCGGAAAGCAAAAATATTCAATCCCAGAGAATTTCGAGTGGAACTTATGGTATAAACTACACGCTGACGCTTTTTGCTATGACGCAGGCAAAGAATGGCAACTGCACGCCTGTGGCATTGCCCTAACATTCAGTGATGACTACAAAGCCCTGCAGGGCCTATGCGCGAGATATCCATACGATCCATTAGTGAAAGAACAAGAAGAAAAGCTGCAAGCAAAACACCCAGATTGCAAAACCAACCCAGCGCTCTACCGCGACAAGCGCTTGCAAACTTGGGACGAAGCACGCCTCAAAGCCCAACGCAACAGCGTGCAGCCGATGAAGCAGGAAAAAGAATATGCCAAACCCCAAGCACAGCAGCAGCAGGTGCAGCAGGTGCAGCAACAGCAGCAGGTGCAGCAGCAATCCTCCACTCCTAATCCATATCGCGATGGTTTGCTAGAAAAAAAACGAGAGCTCGATGCTGCTAACCTACAGGAGAATCAGTTTCGGCAGCAGCAGGCGCAGCAACAGACGCAGGCACAGCAATCTTCCACCCCTTACTCTGCTGAAGGGATTGAGGCGAAAGAGCGGGAGTTAGCACAGCGAGAGGAGCAGATAGTGCGGGAAAAACAGAAGCTCGAACAGGAGAGGAGGGAGTTGCTCAAGCAGAAAGACGCAGGGCTCAAAGAGGAAAAATCTTGCTGTAGCGTGTTTTAATGTACAGGCTTTGGTAAGCTCGGGCGGATCCCTCCCTTCCTCATGGGCGTGGGGGTCTTGCACCACAACCGCATCAGGATCCTTCTCACCCCACCTCATGCAGCGCAACTATAACAACGGCTCTGAAACGCAAATCTTCATGCACTTGCCTATACTTTTTAACGCTTTACTAGCTGCATGCTCTTTAGTATTTGTTACCCGCGATCGCGCCGCATTAAGGATCTTAATCTAGCGCGAGCTTGGATAGAGGGGCTAATATAAGACTTTAAATTATATCTTATACATTCTTAATGATACCATAGGTTGAAATAAAAAACAACGCAGTAACTAAAACACAACGAAATATTTACCATAAATGAATAAACCTCACACCTCTCCACTTCAGTAGGGGGGGGTTGCATCCGCATCGTGAGCATGATACGATACCTCTCTCAAATTAATGTTAATATTAATATAAAGGAGGAACCTCTTATGCAATCCACATCAAAAGTTGCTAATCCATACGCTACTCTGATCTCATCAATGATTAAGGAAAACAAACAAAACGCTAGTCAAATTAATCAACCACAAGATCAGAAAAACAAACTCGCCGGTTCACAGTCATCAGAAACAAACAAAGCAAGCCAGGTGAGCGAGGCGAAGTTTACAGAAAAATATCCAAACCCCGGCATACGCAGCGTTGAAAGTATGCGCAATGCTGCTCTGTGTTACTATCTGATGTATGCAATAGATAAAAGTATTGCGGAAGGCGCAAACTGGGCGACTAGTTATTTTCTTGCAAAAGATGTAGACTGGGCACGCGAACATTTCTCATCCTTATCGATGGCAATAGATTATGTGCTTTTAATTTTTGAGAGAGGTGGGCGTCTCTCTCACTAAAATTTTCACTTATAAGGCGGGAGGCGGAAACCTGCGGCGGACTGAGTAAAAATTTCATATCCATCGCTAGTAACACCTATGGTATGCTCAAACTGAGCCGAGAGCGATTTATCTTGAGTCCACACAGTCCACCCATCTAGTGGACTCAAAACGGTTTGATGCGTCCCAGCATTAATCATTGGCTCTATTGTAAAAAACATCCCTTCTTCTAAAACCACCCCCTGTCCTGCAGTACCATAATGATAAACCGCAGGCTCGTCATGAAACACCTGCCCTATACCATGCCCAGTATAATCTCGCACCACTCCATAGCCATGCTTCTGCGCATGCTTCTGTATAATAGCACCCACAGTGCCAAGAGTTTGCCCTGGTTTAACTGCCTCAATGCCAAGCATCATGCAGTCATATGTAACTTGCACTAATTTTTGAGCCTTTCGCGGCACTTGCCCTACATAAAACATGCGACTGCTATCGCCATACCAACCATCTACAATCACGGTCACGTCTATATTTAATATCTGCCCCACCCTTAATATCACCTTGTCACTAGGAATACCATGACACACCACATGGTTGATGGAAGTGCAAATAGACTTAGGAAAACCCTTATAATTTAATGGAGCCGGTATAGCGCCATGCTCAATGATAAAATCATGACATAAATCGTTGAGTTTGCCAGTGCTCACGCCTGGTGCTACGTACTCAGTGATAAAATCTAGAGTTTTGGCTGCGAGCGCACCAGCTACTCGCATACGCTGGAAGTCTTGCTCGGAGTGAATTTTTATCGACATACCTGAAATATCACTTATCTATAATATACTAAAATATCTACAATATAACAAAATACTCAAAATCTAAAATACTAAGAATTTAATGACTATCTACTCCTTTTACGTTCTTAGTAACCGAAGTAAATGGAAGAAACAATAGGCAAGCTATAAATAGTAGAGCTATAATACAAAAAGTATCATTCATCGCTATCACAAATGCGTCGCGCGCTACTACTGCAGAAAAAAGCTTAAGACTAGCATCATCTTGGGCTTGCTGAAACAAAGAACCGAAGCTATTGATGATAGGCAATCTTAAACTATCTGTTTGAGTGATATTTTCATTTAAGTATTGCTGCGCTATAGCAGTTTTGCTAGTAATAATTGTGGAAATAATAGCTAACCCTACCGCTCCTCCTAAATTACGCGTCAGGTTATATAATCCACTAGCATTTTGCACTACCTCCCTAGGTAGATTACCTAGGGCTATGATATTTGTTGGTAAAAAACAGAACATCATAGCAAATCCTCTTAGAAACTGAGGCAAGAGTAGTTCATGAAATCGCGATTCCGGAGTAAGAAAGCTATTATAATAGCATCCTATGCTAAATAAGACTAGACCAAACGCAAGCATTTTTCTTAAATCTATATCGGTTGCCAGTAGCCGCCCAGCCAATGGCGCAGAAAGGAACTGCGCACAGCCAGTAACCATCATGGTTGTGCCAATTTGTATAGTATTTAAGCGAGCAACGCTAAACAAAAATAATGGCAGAATATATACGGCCCCATAAAGACCTATACCAATAGTAAAAGAATAAATACAGGCAAAGCTAAAGTCTTTGTTTTTAAATGCCGAAAGGTCTACGATGGGATGGGGGCATAGCACGGCTTCCCATGCTATCCATAATGTAAAAAATACAAAAGAAATAATGGCTAGCGCGATAATCAGTCCACTATCAAACCATTGCAGTTTATTCCCCTCTTCTAATAAATATTGCAATGTTGCTAGTGCGCAGGTCATGCAGAACATACCAAAATAGTCAAAATTCTTTAGTAACGCAAAGTTTGGTGAGTCAAAGTTAGCATACAAAAACACTACGACGCACACCAGAATGCCTGGTGCTATATTTAATAGAAACATAAAATGCCAAGAAAATACGTCTGTTACATAACCACCTATAGTTGGGCCCAAGGTTGGAGCGATGGTTACCACAAGCCCTATGCAAATACTCACGAGAGATCGTTTTTCTGGCGGAAATACAGTATACACTGTGCCAAAGACGGTAGGAATCATCGCTCCTCCAAATAAACCCTGAAAGAACCTAAAGCAAATCATCATTTCTATATTACTAGCTAATGCACAGCAAAAGCTCATAACAGTAAAACCTGCGGCTGCAAAGAAATAAGACAGTCTAGTGGAAAGAGTTTTTGCAAGAAAGCCAGTGATGGGAATTACTATCACTTCAGCAATCAAATAGGCTGTTTGTATCCAGGAGAGTTCATCTGGCGATGCGCATAAACCTGCTGCTATAACAGAAAGGGAGCTTGCTACTATCTGTATGTCTAATATAGCCATAAACATACCAAGCACCATTGCGCCAAACGCTATAATAGATTGAGCGCACAGTGGTGGGTTAATATTATGTTTATTAGAGCTAGTGAGTTCTTGAGTCATATTGCATTAAAATTGTTAAGGGCGCACTTTATTTTCTTAACTTACGATTTACAGCTTTAAGATGCGAGATAAATCTTGTGATATCATCTAAGGTATGAAAATTCTTATATACCGATGCAAAGCGTACGCAGGAGAGTTGGTCTACTTTAAATAACTCATTCAAAATTAAATCGCCTATTTTTTTAGTACTGATAGGATGCCGCAGATCAGTTTTGATTCTCTCTATCACTTTCTGCGTAATGCTGCGAATAAGATCCATTCTATGCTCTCTGCATTTATCAATTGCAATACCCACAGAGCGCTCTATCTTGATGCTATCAAAGGGTTCACGCAAGCCAGAACGCTTCAGCACGCACAACTGCCTCATCTCTATTCTTTCAAAGGTGGTGAAACGCATTTGACAGGACAAACAAGCCCTGCGCCTACGCACGCTCGTGCCATCAAGTAGCTCTCTTGAATCCTTAACAATACTACCTCTTTGTTGGCAGAACGGGCAAATCATAAATACCTCGTAGTAATATAACAAAAAACGTCTTATAGGAATTATAAAACGTTTTTCATGATTTTATAGATGCAAGACAAAAGGTTTTTTCTACATGAATTATTATCTTCATGATATACATATATACCATAACTCTCTGAGATCAAATACTAAGAAGCTACAATCTCATTTGTGAGAGCTACTGATGACATAATTATTAAAGCTTAAAGCCTCCCAAAGGGTTGGTATATCATTAAAGACTTGTTTATAAAAAAATTATCTATCTTGCTCTACATCTAAAAGTTTAAGTTATAGTAAATTAAGTTGAAATTTGAGTTAGTTATTTATCTAAAAAAGTTGGTAGCAAGAAAGGATTTTAATATGAGTGCAGCAGACGCGCATTATTAGTTAAAAAAACTTGGATATATCTATAAAAAAAGATTTTACCTATGTAGAAGCTCGCGAAGAAAAACATGAGCAATATAAACTCGACTATCAAGTTTTTTTTAAAAGTTCATGAATTCATTGGCGCAAATTTTTCCATGTCAATACCATGCATATGTTTGATTGAGCGTTTTAGCTGAAAAAGTTCAGATATTTTAGCTGAGTAAGTATCAAAGATTGCTTTCGAATCATCACTTCTAACAATATTTTCAATAGACCTCTTGCATAACCTAAAAATGAAAGAGGAATTTTTAGGAAAAATGCTTAGTACCGGACAGTTAGGTAAAAAAGTAGTAGCGTAAAGGTAGAAAAGCAGTTAAACATATACATTTTTAACGCTAATTAAGGATGTTTATGTTCTACAATACCACTTTACGCCAAATGTTATCAAAACATTTTCGATGGAATAAATCAAGAGTCGAATTATTGGGGATGATAATTTTATCACTTTTTAAGATCCAGAACGTACAAATTCCCAAAATAGCAGAGGGCATAATAAGTGACGCAAAGCAAGATTCAGTAATTAAAAGAATTTACAGATTTTTTAAAGATCAGCTAATAGATGCAGTCGAAGTTGCAGCGTTGGTAGTGGATATCTTAAGTTTAGACAAATATTTGTTAGTAATAGATCGGACAAATTGGGAGTTTGGCAAACAAAGTATTATATCTAGCGATTTCATATGAAAACATAGCAATTCCGATCTTTTTTATAGCTAAAGCCTTAGTACCGGACACATAGTTGCCTAAGCTTTGAATTTAAAGGATTGTTAGACATAATAGATCTGAGGAAAAAATCAAAAATTTCGATGAATTTTGATGGCATTAATATTTTTCTTAAAAAAGTAAGAACCAGTCACGCAAAAGGTTGAAGTATTGGAGGGACATCGTTATGATTGGCATCAAAGGGAGGATATGAGATGTCAACGAGCTATACGAGTGATTTAACAGATGAAGAATGGGCCGTAGTCGAAAAGATAATTTACAAAAGAAGGGGGAAACAAGGCAGGCCGCCCCCTAGGGATGCCAGACGTTTATGGGATGGTATATTTTACATTACCAAAAATGGCTGTTTCTAAGTCTCACCCAGTAACGGTGATGGAGGTGACATTATGAACGACAAATCGATTATGCCAAGCCTTGATCTTGCGGGCAAACTCATAGCGGAGCAATTTCCAGAATACGCTAGCTTAACTATCGTTGATGTTGAGAAACAAGGACATGATAACCGCACCTATAGGCTTGGTGAGCACATGCTCATTCGTATGCCAACAGCTGCAGATTACGCTTTGAAAGTTCCAAAAGAGCAAGAACTGCTGCCGCAATTAGCAAAACGTTTAAGCGCTAGCATTCCGGCTCCGATTAAAATGGGAAAGCCATCGACATATACCAAAGAGACTTCAGCAGTTGCTAGGAAAATGAGTGGTGAGCTTGCGGAGCCTATATTAATAGGTGAGCACAAGCGAAACCCGAAATTTGACGACGCAAATGTTGAAGTGTCAAAGGTAGGTTATCCTTATCCATTTTCTATATATCAATGGTTGCCTGGAAAAAGTATCAATTTGCTGACGTTAACAGAGCAAGAAAAGGAACAACTTGCCTTCGATCTCGCAAAGTTTTTAAAAGAGCTACAAGCAATTAATGACGTGGAAGGGCCTGAGCCAGGTCAGCATAACTGGTGGCGCGGTGATCATGTCAGCGTTTACGATAAAGGAGCGCGAGAACAAATTGCAGAGCTAGCTGAAATCATAGACGCGGGGCAAGCTCTTGCTTTATGGGACAATGCTTGTGCAACAAGATGGAATAAACAACCTGTATGGATTCATGGAGATTTTGCGATTGGCAATATACTAATGGGCGGTGGCAAACTCTCTGCTGTCATTGACTTTGGTGGAGCTGCCGTTGGTGATCCTGCCTGCGATCTTGTCATTGCATGGACTTATTTGAGTGGCAAAGCGCGTGAGATTTTTATATCAAAAATGGCTATGGACCCAGATACATGGCTCCGCGGCCGTGCCTGGGCACTTTGGAAAGCAACATTTGAATTGTGCCAGATAGCAGATAAACGCAGCCATGAAGCTGAAGCTCAAAAACGAATTATTGACGAGGTTGCGAATGGATAGCTTTATAATAAAACAATTAACAGCAGAGGATTGGAAAATTTGGAAAGAGTTGAGGTTAGGGGCGTTAAAGAATTCGCCTGAAAGTTTTGGCTCATCTTATGAAGAAGAAGTAAATTGGCCAGATTTAGATTTTCAAAATAGTTTAATCAAAAGCGATATATTTGGGGTATTCGTTGATAGCTCACTTGTCTCTTGCGCTGGTTTTTATAGTTTGAATTCAGCAAAAACAAAACATCGTGGTGTCATTTGGGGAATGTATACTCGACCTGAACATAGAGGGGAAGGTATTGCAAGTGCTTTAATTCAAACCATTATCAGTCACGCAAAATCACATGTAGCCCAACTGCACCTAACCTGCGTGACAACCAATCTTGGTGCTGTGGCATTTTATCAAAAACACGGATTTAAAATATATGGCACAGAGCCTCGTGCACTCAAAATCAGAGATACATTTTTTGATGAGCACTTGATGATATTAGATTTAACAGGAGAGTCCATGAAGCAGCTTGACACCTATCTCAGTCTTTGTACGCAGGTTTACGATTTAAGCAAACCGAATCCACCAGAAGATGCTTATGCTTTTTATCGTGATTATGCCATGAAAGCAAATGATCCTATTTTAGAGCCTATGTGCGGCACAGGCCGATTTTTACTACCATTACTTAAAGAAGGCTTCAATGTTCATGGCTTTGACGCAAGTAATCATATGCTTGAAGTCTTGCATGCTAAAGCAACGCCTAAAAATCTAAAACCTACAGTTTGGAAGGGTTTTGTTGAGGATTTACAACGTCCAGAAAAATACAACTTGATTTTTATTCCCAGTGGGTCTTTCTGTTTAATCATCGACCCTGTGCAGGTAGAGCAGTCACTTAAAGCCATTTATGACCACTTAGCTGACGGTGGTATTTTCTTGTTTGAAGCGGAAACTCTGCACGCAGTGCCTCAAGCAGGTATATGGCGTGGCTCGGTATGGCCTAAACTAAATGGTCAAAAAATTATTCTAAGCCAGCTTGCCACTCGCCAAGACGATATTTGTACCAGCCTTTGCAAATATGAACTGATGGAAGCGGGAAAGATTATCCATACAGAAATTGAAGAGCTGAGAGTGAAGATTTATGAGCAGGATCAGCTGATGAAAATGCTACAAGCTGTCGGATTTAAACACATCCGAACGCTCAAAGCTTTCGATCAATCTTCAGGTCCGGCTAAACAAGATGAGTCTATTGTTTATGAATGCAGAAAATAAAATTACCATAAAATCTGTAAGTCTTGATGACGCAAGACTACCTTCAGTTATTCATGGCGCAATTGGAAATCCTTCGCCAGAAAAAGTTCTAGAGGTGATTGAAAGTTATAAGAATTCAGATCATTCAATCATTGGTGCCTTTATAAGTGATATTCTTGTTGGAGTTTTAGGCCTCTGTAAAACAAGTAAAATTATTACCATTCGCCACATCAGCGTACCTTTGCAATACCAAAAACAAGGGATTGGAACATTGCTTTTAGAAGAGGTAAAGAAACAGTATGAAGGCTGCAAGATTATGACTGAAACAGATGAAGAATCAGTAGATTTTTATGCTAAATCAGGCTTTACCTGTCATGAGTTTAAAGGGCCATATGGGAATTTAAGATATGAGTGTGAGCTTAATCTATGAGTTTTAATGGCAATATCACAGCGATATCTAATGTGCGCCCTGTCGCTGAAGACCTTCTTCTGAAATTTCCTGACATTCATGGTAATGTTATTGTGGCAAAGCAGGATCAAGTTTTATATCACAAAAGTTTTACATCCCATGGGAATATTAAAGCGGACAAAAATGCGCAATATCTCATTGCGTCGCTTACAAAAAATTTCACAAGCGTAGCCGTTTTAAAGCTTTTATTTGAACATTTTGGGGATGACATATCAGATGCTTTGAACAAGCCGTTATCAGATTTTTTATTCGAGGATCATACTATCTGGCAAGATAGAATGCCAGATTTTGCAAAGGTTATTTCGATCCATCATCTTTTGAGTCATACATCAGGGCTGGACGCTATCCATAAGCCGTTGCTTTATTCTCCGGGAGAAAGATACCACTATTCAAACCTTGGCTATATTCTTATTGGGCATATTATTCAAGCTCTTACTTCGGAGCCAATCGATTCTTACTATAAAAGAGCTCTTTTTGATCCTGCAGGAATGCAAAATACATTTTTGGTGCTGGACGGAACACCTGCATCTTTACAAAATGACCCAGCTTTCGTAACTCTTGTGCCTGGATTTGAAAAAAACGGCGATCAAATTCAAAAGATTGCGGATAAACCTGACTTTTCAAAATTATTTACAGCAGGCGGCATTATTTCAACTCCAATCGATCTGGTAAAATGGCAGCATGCTTTATATCAGGGGCGTATCATTCCACTAAAATTGCTTCAGCTCATGACACATCCAGTGATTGAAAAATCAGGATTTGCTTTTTATGATGGTGAAGGCTCTTTATATGCAGGGTATGGAGTTGACGTCTTAGACAATGGAAAGACAAGGCTTTATCAGCATTGCGGGGGAACATCTGGCTATCAATCCAAAATTTCTTACGATCCAAAGACGCAAATTGGCATTATCAATTTATCAAATATTATGGAGGAAAATCCTTCCATTTTTGCATTTACAAATCAGCTTAGGAATATGATATCAAACATTAATGATGAGACAGAAGATGCAAAATAAAAACCACCTCTCTTTAATCATCTGGATAGTGGCGCTGATCGCGATAGGAGGAGTCATTGGCTCTTTGACCAAACCCGAGATTAGCACTTGGTACAGCACTTTGAATCGCTCCACCCTGACGCCACCAAATTATGTATTTCCGGTTGCTTGGACTGTTTTATACGGCATTATTGGCGCTTGTGGTTGGCTCATTTGGCGCCACCAAACATTTCCCAAGCTAATTATTATCAAAACCTTATACGTGACTCAGCTCATCTTAAACTGGAGCTGAACTCCTTTGTTTTTTCATTACCACTTAACTGGACTTTCCCTCATCGTTTTGATCGCTATGGATATTATTGTCTGCGCCCTCATTTTCCTAGCTTACCGAAAAATGAGAGCCGTATCGCTGCTGATGATTCCTTATCTGTCATGGATTCTGTTCGCAAGCTACTTAAACTTTTACATATGGCATTATAACTGAATGAAGATTAGCAATGGTGGTCAAGCATAGAAAACATAAACGTCGTATTTTTATCCATGTAGACGGTTACAACTGAAGCATTAGGATATTATGAGTTACAAAGAACGGGTCAACAGAGTGATTGATTTCATAGGCAAACATCTTGATAAAGAGCTTGAGCTGGATGAGCTTTGCCGCATCGCTTGTTTTTCAAAATATCATTTTCATCGGTTGTTTACGGCCTACACTTGGTTACCTCTAATGAATTATATCAAATGGCTGCGGCTAAAACGGGCTGCTCATCAATTGATTGTCCATAAAGAGGAAACAATTATTAACATTGCGCTGTCAGCAGGATTCGAATCCCATGAGTCATTCGCCCGTGCCTTTAAACAAGTTTGCGGGCAAAGCCCCAGCGAATTTAGGCGTGAACGCAATTGGGAAAGCTTCGAAAATCCACCGCAACCTATGCATATTAAAGGTGAAAAAAATTATGACGATAACGATTAAAGAATTGCCAGCTAAAAGAGTTGCTGTAATGGAGAATCATGGAGATCCCATGCGATTGTCCGACACGCTGGATAAGCTCATTACTTGGGCAAAGGTACAACCCATTAACCTAAAACCTAAAGCAGGAGAGGCCTTTGGTTTTGGCTACCACGATCCAAGAGAAGTGGAACCAGAAGAGTTTCGCTTCGATTTAGCCCTTAGCGTTCCACAAGATTTTAGATTAGACCTCTTGCGTAAGTATATAGAATTGGAAATTACTTACAGGGAGGGGTTGATATTTTTTATAAAGCGTGTATAGAACTTGATTTTTAACCAACAAGAGACTACACACAATGATAAGATACAGTAAAATTGCTAAACATCCAAGAGTTTTTTTAAGATTATTTGGCATGGAGCTAGAAAAGTTTGAAATAATAATAAAGAAGCTAGAAAAAATCTGGGATAAAAGAGTCGTAGGC
>NZ_JACVVM010000014.1 GCF_016751895.1 Candidatus Sarmatiella mevalonica
GCCTACGACTCTTTTATCCCAGATTTTTTCCAGCTTCTTTATTATTATTTCAAACTTTTCTAGCTCCATGCCAAATAATCTTAAAAAAACTCTTGGATGTTTAGCAATTTTACTGTATCTTATCATTGTGTGTAGTCTCTTGTTGGTTAAAAATCAAGTTCTATACACGCTTTATAAAAAATATCAACCCCTCCCTGTAAGTAATTTCCAATTCTATATACTTACGCAAGAGGTCTAATCTTTTAGCCGCTTTCTCTATGCTCTCTTTACTATCACGGATCTCTCTACGGATTGCCTCCGTTGTTCTGGCATTCGCATGTAATATTTGTCCCATAGGATTTTTCTCCATAAATTATTCTCTTCATAATATACACCATTATTCTCTGGGATCGAACAGCTAGTTAAACATATTCCTTAGGTGACGCAAGAGGTCTAATAAAAATTTAGAAGGGATGCTTGACGACTCTTTGTTTTAGTGCTAGAATATTCTTCGATGACTCCTTCGTCTAGCGGTTAGGACGACACCCTTTCACGGTGTAAACACGGGTTCGATTCCCGTAGGAGTTACCAACTCCTCATGGCTCTCTTCTATATCTCGTTTTCTCTATATTTTCTATATAAGAAGTCAAATAATGACTCTCTAAAAATGTCTTGCGTTCCGTGGCTTTTAATACACGCGAATGATTTGGTGGATCAAGCGGATTTATACTTGAAACGAGCAGAAGAATAGAACGGACAGATGGCCGAGTGGCTTAAGGCGCCCGCTTGGAAAGCGTGTGTACGTGCTAAACGCGTACCGAGGGTTCGAATCCCTCTCTGTCCGCCAGATTTTTTAGAGAGAACTTTTCTCACCGTCATTGCGAGCACAGCGAAGCAATCCAGAAACCCCAGTATCTGCGGGCTTTCCAGCGTTTTAGTGTGACATTAGACCCGTACCTCACTTTCTCTGATTTTGCCATTTTGCCCCCAAAATCTCCATTTTTACCCTCCCCGTCTCCAATACATGCGAACACTCGGGGTGAAGGTACGCATGTCCGGGGACCCTGGATTTACCTGGGTTTTAGAGACTTGCTATTTTTTGACCCCTCACTTTTTAGAGAACGAAAAGCGGAGTAGCGAGAGAGATTCGAAATGGAGAAAACAAGGTAAATCAAGGGATGGAAAGCAGTTTCTGCTATCCTTCTAAGAAGAAATATGTTATATGTTATGCGCAAGCAAAAAACTGAATTTGATGAGTATTAAAAATGACCACCTTGAGCTTTAATTTTACAGGTTTATTATGAATAATATAGCAAAAACTCAGAATTTAATTATCAGAGAAATTGTAGACAACGATTCTGAAACGTTATTCAATTTGCTGAGCAATAAAGAGGTGATGCGCTACTCTGTTCGTGGTCCTTACTCCGAAGAACAAGCAAAGGACTTGATGTTGTTTATTTTAGAACGTTACAAAAAATATCCACTTGGCATATGGGCGGTTACAGAGAAACATAATGATGTCCCAATAGGAATATGCGGATTTATACCACTAGAAGAAGATGATACTCAGTACGAAATTAGTTATCGCCTTTTGCCTGATTTTCAAGGTAAAGGGTTTGCAACTGAAGCTGCCATGGCTGTAAGAGACTATGCTGCAGGTATTGAGATCAATGAATTTATTGCTTTTGTTGATCCAGAAAATAAACCTTCTATCAAAGTCGCTGAAAAAATTGGAATGAGATTTTTAAAGAATGACACATACAAAGGTATACCGGTTGTTTTATACAAATATGAGAATTCAAAGGTAGAAGATGAATAAATTATATTTTATAGGCGGCGCCAGTGGCAGCGGTAAAACGGCCGTGATGCCTTATTTAAAAGAGCTTTTTGGAGATGGCATCTCCGTTTATGATTTTGACGATATTGGCGTACCAGAAAGTGCCGATAAAAAATGGCGCCAAGAATCCACCGAAAAGTGGCTTCAACAATTATTGAGCGAAGGCAAAGATGCCTGCTTGCTGGGGCAAATTGTTTTAGGCGAAATACTGAACTGTCCTTCAGCCAAACAAATAGATAAAATCAACTTCTGTCTTTTAGACGTCAGTGATTTCGAGCGTATTGGGCGACTCAAAAAGCGCAACACCTACGGTGCTGATCAAAATATGCTGAACTGGGCTGCTTGGCTTCGCATGCGCACCCAAGATCCGCAGTGGGCGCAGCATGTTATCCAAGAAGATGCAGCCGATATAATGAATTTTACCAGACTATCTGCTCTTAAAAGCTATGAAGAAGTGGCGACTATAAAAATCCTTGATACAACCGATCTTTCTTTGCATGAGGTTGCGGCGCAACTAGCAGATTGGGTCAGATCATTTGATGTTGCCCCATTTCATGTTGTTAAAGTCCAACCACATGAAGTAGTTGTTATAGAAAATAAAATAACCTCATACAATAACAGCAAAGCACCATTCAGCCAGCAGCAACCTTTTGTAAATTTAAATTTTTGTATAAAGGATGATAGCGGATTAATTATCGCTGGCATTACTTCTTTGATGTATTGTTGGGGTATGCTGTTTGTCGATATTTTAGCCATAGACGAAAAATATTATCATCTCTGACAAATATAGAAACAGACGAAAAAGGTTTGGCCTCAGATTCAATTTGATTGCAGCTATTTATAACATGGAGCTAGTATAAATGAGTTTCGAAAGAGGTCTATTGAATCTTTTAGCCGCTTTCTCTATACTCTCTTTACTATCGCGGATCTCTCTACGGATTGCCTCCGTTGTTCTGGCATTCACGTGTAATATTTGTCCCATAAGATTTTTCTCCATAAATTATTCTCTTCATAATATACACCATTATGCTCTGGGACTAAACAAATTCATATACACAGAAGTTCTGCGCTTCCTATACTCCTCGCATTTGCTCATCATGAGCGAGTTTCTCAAGAAGTATAAACCCTTCTAACACCATCAATTTTCAAACTGCATATGAGCAATCATACCACTGCAAAAATCTCAAGATTTGCATGTTTTAAATATATTTATTATTTACAATACTTGCAAAAAATGTTATCACGTATATACTCACTAAGTGATATATGATAAATATATCACTTTTCTTAATATTATTGTTATTTAAAAAGGTAAATATAATATGCAAATATCTACAAAAACACAATATTCCCAACTGAAAACACGCAGCTCATCAATAACACAGCAAAGTCTTGCATGGGAAGATCTATGGAAAAAACATCTGCCTCGCCTCAACTGTGCTATGAAAAAGCTCGAAGAACTGTCTGCGGCAACACAAGGCGACTCTCAGAAAAACAACAGGTTTATGATTTTCGACGACATGCTAAAAAACTGCAGGAAACGCGAAGAGAATGAAGCACTTTCGTCAGAAGACAAGGCCTTATCTTTATTAGAGGATCTCTTAAAGGTCGCGAAACGAGTAGAGAATGATTCATGGCAAAAGCAAATCGAAGACGACGTGTTAGCTGTTCAAAACACGAAGAAAAAGTCGGTGCAACGCCAAGAAGACAAGTACATGATAAAGAAGGAAATGCTATTGCTACAAAAAATACAGCAAAAGATAGAGGTAGTCCAGAAGCAGTTCAAGGAGTTGTCTGTAAAGGGTCAGAGTATTCTTGAGCAAGATATAGAAAAATTACAGCAATCCAATATCTCGGATGCAGAATACAAAGAAATCTTACAGAGTTCCAAAAAAATACTTTCAGAACTCGAACGATTACCCTCAGAACTCGAACAAATGTGCTTAGAATACGAACAATCATTAAAGAATGAATTGCCTCAACGAGAAAAAATCATACTCGCTGTATCTTACATAGACGCCGACATCGCAACATTAAACCGCAGTTATTTTGCTCAATTATTTGGGTTTTTTTCGGAAAAAGACGAGACTCATCGCAAAGTCTCAGAGGCACATAATGCAATCAAGCATTACTTTTATCTAGAAGAGCGTGCTTCAGGTAGTATAGTTAAAAATATTGCTCCAGATGAACCCACCCTCACACTGCCAGAGCAGTGCTGCGCAACGCTAGCTCGAGGATTGCTGCTACTAGATAAAAACGCGCTATATCAGGAGCTCAATCAAAAAAGAATAGACCTCATCGCAGCTGCTTTAACCCTCGAAGGACCGGAAGCTGCGCAAAAAATGCTAGATCAAACTGTAGCGTATGAAAGGGAGAGTCTGAGATTAGCAGAGAAACCACAGGATGCAGTGAATCAAATATTTGGCGAGATACAGTCGCGAATAAATCATATTAGCACGACCAAGAAATTATTCACAAAGCAACAACAAGGTTAGCAAAAACCCTCACCTTCTTACAAAACACTTCTAGTGCCACAGTATACTCGCTTTCCTGCGCACTAGAAGCGCCTTCCACCCCACTCACACGCCTGGCGCAGGCCTTTAAACGGCGCATGAGCAATCATGCCATTGCAAAAATCGCGCAATTTGCATATATGTAGCGGGGGTCAGATTTTCCGCTCTCAGGGTCATATCTAACCCTATCTGACTAGCAAATTCATCCATCAACTCTCTAGGAATAATTCTTTTTATCCACGCCCCAAGCATCTTGCGCCTTTGAGCAAAAGCCTTATGCGTTACAAACTCAATAAATGGTATTAGGTTTAATATTTCCGCATAATCTTTCTTTGGAACAAAGCGTAACAAAACCGAATCAACCTTAGGAGCGGGAGTAAATGCGGTGCTTTTGATATCAAATAATTTCTTTACATCAAATAAAAGCTGCGCAATAACAGAAAGCCTACCATACTCCTTGCTGTGCGCTTCAGCCACAATTCTCTGCCCCACTTCCTTTTGAAACATAAGAGTCATAGTGGCAATATAATCAATCTCCTTAGCCCAACCTATAAGGAGTTTAGTGCCTATATTGTATGGTAAATTCGATACTATATGCACTTGCCTATCATCACCACTCAAATCCTCCATTTTGCAATCTTGAGCATCGCGCATGATGATTTCCAGATTGGGATAATAACTCTGCACCTGCTGCAGTAGCGGTAAAAAACGCTTATCTTTCTCTATCACTATCAAATGCCCTACCCCACCTTGCAATAGCGCGATAGTAAGCCCCGCCACCCCAGGACCAACCTCCACTACTCGCGCATTTGCTGGTAGCGCAGCTGCTTTAGCTATTTTTACACAGAGGGATGAATCAAAAAGAAAGTTTTGCCCATATTGCTTTAAAGCCCTAATGTTATGAGCGTCCGCTAATTCTTTAATGGTGATTTGCATACAATATCACTTTAATTGTTAAAAAAAAATTTATTTATATTTTTATTTTGTTATTTTGTCGTTTATCATTTGCCATTTTTTTATTTCGCTGATGATTGGATATTTGCATAAAATTAGTCTAGAGTATATAAATATATTTGTTTCCATAAGCAGTTTGAGGCCATATGAGCGTTTTATCAGACACAACAATCATCAAGTATGTACAACAGTTTAATATGATCTCTCCTTTTATGGAAGCGCAGGTAAAACGTAATGCAAATAACGATGGTATTATATCCTACGGCTTATCTTCTTATGGATACGATGCCAGGGTTGCTGATGAATTCAAAATATTCACTAACATCAATTCTTCAATAGTCGATCCTAAAAATTTTGACAATGCAAGTTTCGTTAATAAAACAAGCGACGTATGCATCATCCCTCCCAATAGTTTTGTATTAGCTAGAACCGTTGAGTATTTTAAAATTCCCCAAGATATAATAGTTATCTGCCTAGGTAAATCTACTTATGCTAGATGCGGCATTATTGTTAATGTCACCCCATTAGAACCCGGGTGGGAGGGGCACGTAACACTAGAATTCTCCAACACCACGCCACTACCAGCTAAAATATATGCAAACGAGGGCGCGTGCCAATTTTTATTTTTAAAAGGCGACGAAGTTTGCGCCACTTCTTATGCAGATAGAAGCGGGAAATATATGAAACAAACAGGCATAACATTACCAAAAACTTAAAGACCTAAAGCATCCACATTTGTTCAAATGCATCCACCTTTCTATCTAGAAGAAGATTTTTTCGCAAACCTTAACCAGAAGCAACTGCAAGCCGCCACTCACCGCAGCGGCCCGCTGCTCGTGCTTGCTGGGGCAGGGACTGGCAAAACTAAAGTTATTACATCTCGTATTCTCTACTTATTACAACAAGGGCTAGCCAGGCCAGAAAATATTTTAGCCGTTACTTTTACTAATAAGGCGGCAAGAGAAATGAAGAGTCGTCTACAACCATTTGTTGACGCGCAAAGTATGTTTATCGGCACCTTTCATTCCATCTGTGCGCGCATACTAAGAGCTCATGTGGAGCATTTGGATATTGGGCTGAATAAAAACTTCACCATTATTGATGCAAAAGATCAGATAGCGCTTATTAAGCAAATACAAAAACAAAAAAATATCGATGCAGCTGCTCACGTTCCTAAGGAGGTGTTATATTCAATAGAACGCTGGAAAGATCAGGGGTTGCAGCCAAACCAGGTGGAGGCCGTAAATAGCCTTAGCATGATGCATAGACAGCTTTTTGCATGCTATCAGAATGAATTAATTAAATCTAATTTAATGGATTTTGGTGACCTACTGTTGTACAGTAACTGGCTATTCAATAATCCAGAAGTATTAGATATATATCAACAAAAATATTTATATCTTTTTGTAGATGAGTATCAGGATACAAATAAAGCGCAATATGACTGGATTTGCTCTCTTGCAAAGAAACATAGGAATATTTGTTGCGTAGGTGATGACGACCAATCTATATACGGCTGGCGTGGGGCGCAAATAGAAAATATCTTATCCTTTTCTACATCCTTTCCAGACGCTCAGATCATTAAACTAGAACAGAATTACAGATCAACCTGTAAAATACTACAAGCCGCCGCTTCGTTAATTAACTATAACGCAACCAGACATACAAAAACATTATGGACAGAGCGCGAAACGGATGAAAAAATAAAATTAGTGTCTTGTTATTCCGACAAAGATGAGGCGCACTACATTGCTTCTGTAATCAAAAAAAAGATATTGATAGATGAAAAATCAAGCATCGGCATCTTGGTAAGAGCTGGCTTTCAAACAAGAGTGCTAGAAGAAGCTTTTATGAAGAAAAAAATAGCATATACCATGGTGGGAGGAGTGCGTTTTTATGAAAGGGCAGAAATTAAAGATGTACTAGCTTACATAAGGCTTGCTCTAAATTTAAGTGATAGTTATGCTTTTAGCAGAATCATTAACATGCCTAAAAGGGGTATTGGTAACAGCACTATTGATAATATCTCCGGCTACGCTTTCGCACATAACGTGTCTTTGTTTCATGCGGCATCTCATATGCTTGATTTGAATTTATTCACACCTAAAATTAGCGCAAGTCTCAAGAAATTTATAGATTTAATACATGAGTTGCAAGCTAGGTATAAAGAACAAAAAGCAAGCGTTGTTACCAAATACTTAATAGAAGTATCTGGATATTTAGCTCATCTTGCAGCGGATGGCGAAGAAAATGCCGAAAGGAAAGCAAATTTAAACGAGATGTGTGTCGCAATTGACGAACTAGACGATATCTCAGTTTTTATGCAGCATGCTAGTCTTTTAGATGAAGAGCAGTTCAGTCAAGATGCACCCAAGAGCCAGGTGAATGTGATGACTTTGCATGCGTCTAAAGGGCTGGAGTTCGATATCGTATTTCTTCCTGGTTGGGAGGAAGGGGTGTTTCCTAGCCTTCGCAGCCAAAATATCAATGCGCTAGCTATAGAAGAAGAAAGGAGGCTTGGGTATGTTGGCATTACGAGAGCTAAGAAAGATTTGTATATTAGTTATGCGCAAACAAGAAACCTCTTTAACGCCTTTGTCTCATCTCGGCCATCAAGATTTTTAAAAGAAATGCCAGATTCTCTTTTTGAGAAGTTAAATTCTTTTGATTTATGATATAATATTATATGGCAACATAAAAACTCTAACAAATGTAGCAAGGGTTAGGAATAATATAATAATAAATATATGAGTAATTTTGAATCTAACGCCCAACCTCGCGCCTCAGCGATACTACTGGCAAGCGGTGGGGCAGACTCTGCCACTGTGCTAGCGGGTATACAGCATGAACAAATATTTAATGCTGTGCATGTTTTGAGCTTCTGTTACGATCAGAGGCATAGCGTAGAGCTTACCAGGCTCAAGGAGCTATTGCAGTGTTATGCTTGCGTTGAGTCTCATACCATATTAACCCTACCTAGCGATTTGTTCTCGGGTTCAACGCTAGTGAATAAGGATATGAGCGTGCCAAAATATCATAGCATCCAACAACTTCCTGAGCATGGCATACCTTCTACATACGTTCCTGGCAGAAACACTATTTTCTTAAGCTATGCTTTTTCTCTAGCCCAAACTACAAATAGTGGCGCTATTTTTGTTGGAGTGCATGATACAGATAGAGCGCACTACCCAGATTGTAGAGCTGAATATATTCAGGCTTTTGCAAATTTATTAAAGATTGCTAGCCCAGATCAGGAAATTAAACTATACGCTCCACTATTGCACTTAAGTAAGGTAGAGGTAATAGCGCGCGGGCTGAGTTTAGGTGTAGATTTTGCTAAAACCATCTCATGCTATGACCCTATCGACGACTTATCATGTGGTTCATGTCAGGCTTGTCTGTTGCGTTTGGATGCGTTTGCGCGGAATAATAGCGTTGATCCGGTCAAATATCTAGCTAGGGCGTGAATCGTCATTGAAGCATTATTATTGAATACAAATTTATCTATCTAACGAAAAATACCTAACTTTATTTAACTATTATCGCGCTTTTAAGAAATGAAATACTCTTTTGAACAGTTTCCTGTATTAGAAAATCAAGACTTAGTTTTAAGAGAACTAGAAGAGAGTGATGCGCCAGATTATTTTGCATACCTCTCAAAACCCGCTATGTATCCTTTTGTTGTAAGCACTAACATACCGCACAATATGGATAAGGCGCGCGATGAATTGATGTTTTGGCGAGGGTTGTTTGAACAGAAATACAGCATATATTGGGGTATCACTCATAGAGATGACAATAAGTTAGTGGGTACTGTTGGCTTTAATTATATTATGCAACACAGCTGCAAGGCAGAGCTTAGTTATGATTTAAATGAGTCTTTTTGGGGCAGAGGTATTATGACCAAAGCGCTGCAGGCTGTAATTAAATTCTCAGATGAAGTGCTTAAGATAGTGCGGCTGCAGGCGACTGTGCTTATCTATAACAAGGGCTCTATTAAAGTGCTAGAAAAATGCGGTTTGCAACGAGAAGGACAACTCCGACAATACGAATATATGCGTGGTGCTCATGTAGACTCTTTTATGTATTCTCGTATTAATTATCAGAATGCGCGCGAGTATAGCGCCGCCAACACATAAAGGCGCCAGGATGATTTTGACGTTTTGAGGGTTGAGATGGTTGCGATGTGTATATTATAAACAACTGTAAATAAACTTTTTATTTATTTGCTAGAGAAATTGCGGCTGAAGTTATAGCCGGGATGTTTGATATATAGTAGAATGAGGGCTGCACATAAGTGTTATTTAGGTTTTAATAAATTAATCTATTTTAATAAATTAATCTAATATGAGCAAAATAAATTTTCCAACTTGCGCTCTTTATAAAGCTGTGAGTGCTGGAGTTGCTACTTATCAGTGCGCTGTGACAAAAAATCCGGCTACGTGTGTAGGAGCAGTAGTTACTGTTGGCGCTGCATTAGAAGATACTTGCACCAAAGAATGGATCGAATTTGCAGGAGATTCGGTAAAGCAAAAATCTAGCAGCGGCGGGTGTCAGTTAATATAAGAGAAAATTTCTCGATCACGCACTAATATAATCGGGAGAGTGTGTATGTAAACCAAGTAGTAAACCCAAATTTACTAGCATTTTCCCGTGCGCTTTCTTATGTTAAAACGCAACCACATATACCAAGTCATACTTATGCATGCCTTTTTCGAAACACACAAATGGCGCTTGTTGTTTATAGCGCTATTTGCCATCTCGTTTACGCCACTAGTATCTTTTTATATAATAATCCTAAACCCAGAGTGCACCCTCGAAGCATTAAAGAGTTTAGCGCAAAACCCTATAGCGCAGCATATAGCTAGCTTCTCACAGGAGTTAGGGGTACTTTCGGCTCTTGGCGGGTTCTTGGAGCGCTTTGCTTTAATTTTCTTTATTAGAAAACTATGCCCCAAGGTGATGGACGCGAAATTCCGTCACTTTCAGCAAAAATTCATATTTCAATACGCTTCGCTTTTTCTGTCTGGAGTAGCGATGACGATGTATCAATATAGTTTTTTTCAGAGTGGCATTGGTTTATTCGCAGCGCTCTATCCAATAGGAATTGCAGCGGCTATCGCGCTGCTCATTGCGGGTTTTTATTTTCTCTTATTAACAATCGATTTTGCGCGAGTAATGCGAGCGTTCTTTATCAAATAAAAGCAAAATTCTTTGATTACCTAAGAAAAACGTGCTTTTTGTGAACTTTTAAGAATAGACCTCTTGCGTAAGTATATAGAATTGGAAGTTACTTATATTTTTTATAAAGCGTGTATAGAACTTGATTTTTAACCAACAAGAGACTATACACAATGATAAGATACAGTAAAATTGCTAAACATCCAAGAGTTAGTAATTTAGATTGAATTAGGCGTTTTAAAAAAGTAAGAAATAGCGAGAAAAAGAGTATTAAAATTTAATATATTGGATTCGATCCACCGTTTCATATTAGCTCAAAATTTCTCTATCGGGTTCAAATCCATAGTACACTACAATTTATGTAGTGAGAGGCGGTGTTTAGTCCCACTAAGAACTGGTTAGGATTAACTATAAAGTATTCAGGATGAATTGTCCACTGATTTAAAATAAATTGCCAAGGAGTTTTTCCTTTGATAGCTTTCAGTCGTTTAGCGAAGTTATAAGCCATCAAATAAGCATGCAGATGCTGTTTTAGCCATCATGAGATGCATAATGGAAATTGTTTACAGTTACTTCTTTGAGAGTTCTGTTCCTGCCCATTAGTCCAAGGACGCTTGATCTTAGTCTTTTTATGCTCTATCTGATGCTCATTGCAAACACGCTCAAATATATGAGTAAAAGTATTTTTATGATGATCGTGATTGGTAAATTAGACCTCTTTCGAAACTCGCTCAATTAAGAGCAAATGCGAGGAGTATACGAAGCACAGAGCCGCAGCGTACATGAAGTACGTGAGGACTTGCGCATCGACAGCGTCGCCACGGTTGCCATCAGGAGCAGAGTTAGGAAAGAGGTCTATTAAATCTTTTAACCGCTTTCTCTATGCTCTCTTTACTATCACGGATCTCTCTACAGATTGCCTCCGTTGTTCTGGCATTCGCGTGTAATATTTGTCCCATAAGATTTTTCTCTTCATAATATACACCATTATTCTCTGGGATCGAACAGAATTAAAGTCCGGCCAAGTTGTAATTATGGACAATGCTTCTTTTTATAAATCTAAGAAGACAAAAAAATTGATTGAATAGTAAATTGCAGGATCATTTTTTTGCCTCCATATTCACCAGATCTGAATCCAATAGGGAAATTTTGGGCTAATATGAAACGATGGATTAAAAATCAAATTACTGCATTTGATCAATTATATGAGACTATTTCTTATTTCTTTAAAATATCTAATTCAACCTAAATTACTATACTATGAGCAATAAAAATGTAAGATTATTGAACCTCAGGTATGAAATTGTATAAAACATGTATCAAACTAGAAATTGCCCTACTATTAATCTATAACCATTACTAAAATCTCTACTAGACATACGCTGTTTGTTTACAGGTTGCAACTCTATAATTTCCAACAAACCCTCCGCGCATTTCACTAACATCGGGTTGAGATGTATTATTTGTCCGTTTTGCGCATAAAGCCATTTATTTTCAACATCACTCACCACTTTCGTTTTAAAAAACTTCAGCAATAATTGCTGGTAAAAGCAATGCACCCCAGGCCAATGAGCAATCGCGCGCACCTTAGCGTCAATATTCTCGGCACTATCATTCCAATTAATTCTACCATCATCTTTTGTTAATTTATTTGCGTAACTCACACCATGAGATGATTGCTTCAATGGCGTAATAGTGCGTATGTTATCTAACACTTGAACCATCAAACGCGCACCTATGTTGCTTGTGAGGTCATGTAGAGACCAAAAATCTATCGCTTCATCTAACTCAACTTCTTCTTTCAGCAGTATATCACCAGTATCCACCCCTTCGTCCATTTGCATGATGCAAACAGCCGTCTTTTGAACGCGCGAAAGGATAGTATGCTGTAAAGGCGCAGCGCCCCTAAATGCTGGTAAATCGGATGGATGTAAATTGATTGCTCCATATCTCTTAGCCCACAGCACCTCTTTAGGCAAAATCATCCCATAAGAAACAACCACAATCACATCGGCTTCAATGCTCTTTATTAACTCTATACTTTCACTACAGCGCAGGGTGCGCGGGGTATATACGGCAATATCATGATCTTGCGCTAGCAAGTGCACTGGTGATGACTCTAGATTGAGTGAGCGATTTTTTGGCTTTGGTCTCTGAGTAAATACCGCGCTTACATAACCTTTTTCTATCAAAGCTCGTAACGTTGGGAGGGAAAAGAGCGGAGTGCCCATAAATAAAATTTTCATGCATGATATTTTTTTACATATTCCTGAGTAGGCGGATAGTTTATCAACTTATAGTTGTATTCATATTATAAAAATGATAGACTTGATATTATACAGAACATAAAAGAGCGTGAATATGACAAATACAAATCAAACAAAAGTTTCGGTAATAGGCGCGGGCGTTATGGGCGGGGGTATCGCATGTTTATTCGCAAACGCAGGTTTCGAAGTTCTTTTGCTAGATGTAGCAATAGACCAAGAGACTTTATGGCAGAGATTTGAAAATGCAAAGCAACCATTGCTAGCCCATAAAAGTAAAAAACAACTTCTCACCCTTGGTATTATAGACGAAAATTTAAAAAAATTAAAAGACTGTGATTTAGTAATAGAAGCGGTAGTAGAGTCTGAAGAAATAAAGAAAAGTTTATATAATAAGATTGCGAAATATTTAAAGCCCGGCGCAATTCTAGCTTCTAATACCTCCACTATGCAATTAAGCAAACTCAAAAGCTTAGCAAACATCGATAATCCATTTATCATTCTGCATTTTTTCAATCCGCCAAAAATTATGGATCTGGTGGAGGTGGTAATTGAGCCACGTAATAGCGAGTTGGAGAATAGAATAAGCAAGCTACTAGCTAATGATTTAGGCAAGGTGCCTTTGTTTGCATCTGATACACCTGGGTTTGTTGCTAATCGTATAGGCTGCTTTTTTATCGAAATGGTTACACGTAGGGCGCTTGCGCAAGATATAGCACCAGAACTTGTAGATCATTATTTAGATAAATTATTTGGCTTACCAAAAACGGGAGCTTTTGGATTGTATGATCTGATTGGACATGATGTGATGCATTTTATTTCTAGCTCGCTAATGAGTAATTTAAGTAGAAATGATTTATATCATTCGATTTATCTACCCAATAAAATGATGGAAAAAATGCTTACAGATAAAGTATTGGGCAACAAAACTAAAGGTGGATTTTATAAAAATATCGACTCTACAAGATATGTTATTAACCAAGATCTAAGTTATCGCTCTGTGCTTGATGTGCAAAATAAATATGATAATGCGGAAAAGTTTTTAAAAAGCAAAACACCTGTTAGTCAATTTTTTCACGATGTGTTGCAAACTTTACAACAATATATCAGCACAATTGAAAAAATAACCATAGATCAAATTGATATGGCAATGAAATGGGGCTTTAACTGGCGCATACCTCCTTCTGATTTAATAGAGATGATAAGACAAAATAACACTAGACCTATCGCACAACTCGCTCATACTACGCGCATCCACAAAAAAAGTCCCGATCAAACTGTTGACCACAAAATAGTGTTGCAGGATAAGGAGGCGCTTTGCTTAGAAAGCGAAAACCGCATAACTATCAACCTACGCTCCCCCAAAGGGGTGCTAACGCAGAATTCGTTCCAAACCATCAACAGAGTATTAGACTATGCCAATAAATCTAGTAATATTGAGGCAATCGTACTTTGCAATACTAATGAAGGTTTCTCGGCTGGTGCGGATTTGAAGTATATCCATTATCTAATTGATAATAACGATTTTAATAAATTAAACCAATTTCTCAAACTAGGGCAAGATACTATGTTAAGAATGAAGTATCATGCCAAACCTATTATAAGTTGCGCTTTTGGTTTTGCATTAGGTGGGGGGATGGAGCTACTCTTAAACTCAAGCAAGGTAATAGCTAACTGCGATTTGCTTGGCGGATTAGTGGAAAGCAGCATAGGATTTCTACCTAGCTTTGGCGGAGCGAAAGAAATGCTATACAGAGCGCGAGATGCAAAGCAATTAACTACATATCTACATAATATACTTATTGGCAAAAAAAGCCGCTCCTGTTACTACTTGCAAGAAGATTATGGTGTAGATGCGCAGATTACCATGATGAAGCATAGCATTATTCATTCCGATCTATTAAATCAAATATCTGCTCAGGCTATTGCTGCAAATCGGGGTGATGTCATGCCTAAGAAATTTAATAAAGTAGATATTAGTAACGATGACATTAGGCAAAATCAGAACCCAACAACATCACAGGAGCTGTTGTTAGCCGCAATCTCTCAGATCATCAAGGAAGACCGAACCGAACAAGAGTTGTTAGACTGGGAAAGAGATACGTTTTTAGAATTAAGCAAACTAAAAGCTAAGTAAAACATTAGACCTCTTGCCAAACTCGTTCAATTAAGAGCAAATGCGAGGAACATACGAAACGCAGAGCCGCAGCCACACATGAAGTACGTGAAGATTCGCGCATTGAGCGACGATGCAGTTGCCATCAGTAGTAGAGTTTGAAAAAGAGGTCTATTCGTGTTTTAACGATAAAATGGATTATAACGCACCAATGCTCTATCAAAATCTGCTAAAGATATATCGCTGCTCAAACTATTAGCAGAAACGACCTGGCATTCTATTCCACAAGGTGAGATTTTATTGAATCCAGATACATCATTCGCCACATTCACTGCTATGCCATGATAGCTCACACCATGGCTAATCTTAACTCCCAAAAAAGCAATTTTTGCCATATCATCGCCGTGGCGCACCCACAGGCCTGGCATCTGGCTGACGCTTTGAGCGTGAATATGAAAATCAGATAGAGCATTCGCCACCCATAATTGCAATAAATTAACATATTGACGAATGGAGTTAATATTAAAATAAGATAGCTGCACCACCGGATATATCAGTCTCTGTCCTAAACTATGATAGGTTATTCCACCACCTCTATCTGAATGTATAAGGCTAGATAATATATCGACGCCATTCTTAATATCCTTGGCATTAAAATTCCTACCAACAGTATAAGTAGCCTCATACTGCACCAGATAAATCGCACCAGAACTGCTGTCAGATATGATAGCTTCTTTACGACGTTGCATTTCTTTTATGCTAGCATGATAGTCGCATATGCCAAGATCAATCCAATCTATCATATATCTATCACGCATCTAACCTAAATATTTAGTAAAAATTGCGCGAATTTGCGAAGATGAGATATTAAAATCAGTGTCTTGTATAGTAAACACATTATCTCGCTTCAACAGCCAAGAGTAGTTGGTATGGCACAGATTATGCCCCGGTCTATTAAACAGTGCTATATTATAATTTTCTATGATATAGGAAAAATTCTCCCATAAATGAAAATGCCTTAAGTTATCCGCCCCCATCAGCCAATATAACTCAGGCATTTGCCACGATGTATCATGAATAATACTATCGATTCCAGATTTAATATAACTTAAAACTTGCGCGCTATTTGTGGCAAGAATATCTTGCTCTAGTCGCGACACAAGCATTTTGCTGCTAGATAGCTCATTATTTGAGTTTAAACGCATTATTATACTCTCAGTCATGCTTGCCCTTTGCTCAAAGTCAAAAATATATTTCTCTTTAAATTGATTTTGCGATGCTATCAAAAATATCACATAATCAATATCCAAGGTTTCTATGGCGCGCTGCGCAATATAATAGTGAGCAAGATGAGGGGGGTTGAAGGAGCCACCAAAAAAAGCGATTTTTTTACAGCTTGATAGATCTAGTACCCCATTTAGTAACAATAATGCTTGTATGCTAGAAGTCATTATTTCCTTTTTGCGTACGATATTAGTTTATTTAGTATTTGTAGTGCTAGACCATAGACCTTCTAGATCCAGTTCAATACGCCGTTCCTGACACAAAATATGAGTCATCACACCAATAGTATCTAATAATATCCATGTACTAGATGAATCGCCAGATGTACTGCTAGTAATACTCGATTGCTTTAACATCATAGCCAACGCTTCTGCTGCGCTAAATGCGTGCTTAGAAGATGTGGCTGTTGCAAAAACCATATAGTCTGTAATAGGAGTTTTGTCTCTCACATCAATATAAGAGATGTCGCGCAGCTTGCGCTCTTCTAAAAAACTCGTGATAGTGCCGAGTAAATCTTTGGAATTAAGAGTCATAGAAAGATTATAAATTATTCCTCAAATATTAAGATTATTTTATCTAGCACTAAGATACACCATAAAATCTTTCAAATATAGAGATTTATGAAGAAATAACTTTTAATTGAAAAAATAGACTTTATATACAAAATATGAGATAATTATATATGTCCCTATAAAAATACACATTACGCCAGGTAAAATTGTATGAAACCAAAATCTGAGCAAGAATTAGAAAGTTTGCGAGCTGCGCAGGACGCTCAAATAGAGTGCCTCGCATTTAGCGGAGGTGGGGCTAAGGGCGCTGCTTATTCGGGCGTGTATACTAGCTTGGCGTCGGCCGGTATCATGGATAACGTAAAAGGAGTCGCCGGATCGTCAGCTGGAGCAATTAGCGCCGCTCTTATAGCTACTGGTATGCCGCATGATAAATTCACTAAAGTTTGCCAAGATATGGATTTTAAAAAATTACTTGGTACTGGTAAGTATTTGGGCAAGCTTGGTCATAAAGCCGAACCTTTGTATGATTTATTAGACAAAAACATACGCGATAGTATTTATCAATTTTTACAAGAAAATCCACCAGCAACCCTTAAAGCCAAGGGTCTTGCTGTAGACAGCGTAATTGCCGCAAATAATTTAATGGCAAGATGCTCAAATGGAGATAAGATATATTTTAAAGATTTAGCTCTTATGCGCAGCATCGCGCCAGAACGTTTTAAGGATTTAGTAATTACCGCAACAGACAAACAAACTGGAGAATTAATGTTATTTAATACACAAGATACTCCAGATGTAGAAATTGTAATCGCTGCAAAAGCCTCTTCTGCTTTGCCTATTGTTTTTGAACCAGTTAAAATTAATGGCAAGGAATATGTTGATGGAGGGTATAGAGACAACGTGCCAATTACTCGCTTTTCTGGCAATAACAGTAATCAGCCTAAGACAGCCGATGTGGAGCGTATAACCAGCGCCGAAATGCTCGCAAAAACCAAAGCGCAAGGCAGAACCTTAGCTTTAGCTTTTGGCTCTGATAATAAAGATGATACCTTGTATAGGGCAATATTCAGTGCAAAAGAAAAAATTTATACCCCAGGAAAAATGATGAAGTTTTTTCTTGATGTGATAATGCAGAAACTCTCTGGAATTGGAGGGAAAACTGCTTATACAACCGGAGAAAATGCTACATACCAAAGAGTGCGGGAAAATGCGCTCAATACAGTGTCTATAGACACAAAGGATGTGAGTACGTTGTCTTTTGATGCAGCTAAAAGAAAAGCTGAATACTTGCATGTAAAGGGGTATTGCGAAACTATGTCTTATTGCAATAATTATGAAGTAGGTAAACCAGACCCGAATATAGAAATGAAAAACTTCCTCCTTGGAGTATACGAACAAACAACCAAACCTAACTCTTTGAGCATAGAAAATCTATTTAAGGAAAGACAGGCAAAAGCTGCTATTAAACATAAAGAATTATTATCTTTCTCAGCGCCAGAAAAGCAATGGCAAGAAAGCGAAATGAAAGAAGTATTGGGTAAATATATAGCAACTGCAGCACTTGATAGGAACGGTCTATTAAATCCAAACAGCAAAACTATGGGGGCGCTAATTACTCTTTTGAATAAACCAACTACAACAAACAAAATTAAGGAGGAGTTTATTAAAGTACTATCTATAGAAAGAGGAAAAGATCGGAAAAATTTGTCAAAATTTCAGTTCTCGCAGTCGGATTTCTCGGAGTTTTTAAAAAATAATAAGAAACTAGCACACTCTGGACAAGGGATGAGTCGCTGAATTAATTGGGCACTTATTCATTAGACCTCTTGCATAAGCTATTCTAAATGGTAATTTTGTTGTCAAAACTCCTTTGCGCTCCTCACATACTAGAGTATGCTTCCTCCATCATTTTTAGGTTATGCAAGAGGTCTACTCTTCAGAATCTTGAACAATATTAGCCCTCACTTTTTTAATTCTATTACCATCCTTCTTGAGGATTGTAAATCTTATATCTAATATTTCTACCACGTCGCCTTGATCTGGAATACGTTCAGCTTCATTAATTATTAACCCAGCAATTGTAGAAGCATCTTCGTCAGACAAACTCCAGTCTAACTCTCTATTTAAATCTCTAATCTTCGCTTCACCATCTATCACAAATTCATGTTCAGATTTTCTATATACACTCCGAACGGAACTGTCGTGCTCATCATATATCCTACCTACTATCTGCTCTAAAATATCCTCTAAAGTTAGAATACCTAGTAGCACGCCATATTCATCAACAATGCATGCAAAATGATTTTTTCTTTCTCTAAAAGCATTTAATTGATCAAGAACAGAAACATTGTCTGGTATGAACCAAGGTTTTGTAACTAAAGCATGTATATTAATTTTGTCATAATTATTAGCGCTCTGCATTATAGCTGCAGAAAGATCACGAGTATGCAAAACTCCTACTATATTTTCTCTCGCATCTTTCCAAAGTGGAATACGCGTATGTTTTTGTGATAAAATACTTTTTACGATGTCTTGATTAGGTAAATCAATATTTACAGCAAAAATTTTACTTCTGTGCAGCATAATATCAGATACAGACAAATCTTTAATATCCAGCACCCCATCTAGCATATCTTTATCAAACTTATTCACATTCCCTTCATAATGATGATGCTCGAGAATCTCGCGCACTTCATCCGACACAGAGGATTTATGATTTATTTTAATACGAAAAATTACACAGAAGATGCGAAAAATTACATCTAATGCAAAATCAACTAACGCAAAAATCTTTAACGCAGGCACTAACACAAAGACCGTTAATGACAAAATATACTCTGGATTAGTAAGGGCAATGCGCTTAGGCACATACTCAACAAAGGCGGTGATGATACAAGCCATTACGACAGACGCCACAACAGTGCCAGCGTCATCACCCAAGAAGGTAATAAAAACACTAGTAGCCAAAGTAGTGCATATTGTATTGATAATATTATTACCTATCAGACTGGCGCTAATCACCTTTTGCCTTACTTTTAATATTTCTAAAATTAACAGAATTTTTTTATTTATCTTGTCGTTTTTTAGTTTATATACCTTAGATGATGTAGCAATCCCAACTGCTGTTTCGCTGGCTGCAAGCATCGCAGAAATAATAAGTAAGAAAAGAGTGCAAAGAATGAGAAATATAATCATCTTAGGCTGCGATTTATCAGATAACTCGATGAGAGTTGCTTATCCACAAGAGAGGCATTAAAGAGTTAATTAGTTGTATATGTAGTCTATAACAGATGCTGAGAGTATCACCAAATTCCATGCCATCATGGTCAAAGAACATCAAAGAATCAAATATTACTAGTTATTTAATACTAATGGCTGTTTAAAAAAATATCAACACGCGATATAATATATAATGCATACTTATTATTATTTAATTACACCTCTTAAGTGCATTACTATGAAACAAAGTATTTTTGAGACCATTATCGGAATATCAGTAATATTGCTTACATTACTCGGTTTTTGTTATGCATACCATATCTCGCGCAGCAATGAAAGTCATAGCAACTACCAAATATCCGCAAAATTTTCTAGCATCGACGGGGTTGGGATAGGCAGTCAAGTGACTCTATCTGGTGTAAAAATAGGCGCTGTAAAAAGCATAGAATTACTAGATTCTTTTTCTGTATTGGTGTCAATGAAGATAGATAAAAAATACAGGCTACCCATAGACTCTAAAGCCTCTATCAGCAGTTTTAGTTTAATTGGAGATAAATGCATAGTAATCTTTCCTGGAGGGGCTGATAATGATATAGCTGATGGCGGTATGATTAACGACACAAAAGCCCCTATGAATTTAGAATCTCTAATTGGTGGTTTTATTTATTCATTAAAACCTGAAAATAAATAGGATTCTTGCAAAACTCTGCCTCTAACGGCAATCATCTCTTTCACCTCTGTCAATTCACAATTTCTCACTTAATTAGACCAGCTGCAAAAGTAAGTAGAGAACAGGCTCTGTTGCACTAGTTTGCATTTAATCTGACGATGTATAAGAAAAGAGATTAACGAAGCGAGTGCGCCCTAAATAGGGCTGTAGCGAGCAAGCTAATCTCCATTAACTTTAACATAAATCTACGAAGATTAAAAATAACAACTCTACAACAAAAAATTAATCAAACCAAAATTAGGACTATTAGAACTTGCTAAGCACTTGGGTAACGTCTCAGCAGCCTGTAAAGCAATGAGATATATAGTCAATTAACTTGAATTAGAGAGAGCGAAGAAGACTTCTATAGCTCTATAGAGATTGTCGAAGAGATGGATTTTATTTTTAATCCACTTCTTCATATTAGCGCAGAACTTTTCAATTGGGTTAAGGTCAGGAGAGTAAGGTGGCAAGAAGATTATTTTACAGGAAGCTGACTCGATCAATTCTTGCGTCCTTTTGGATTTATGAAAACTAACATTATCTAGTATCACAGTTTGTCCCGGCTTTAGTTCTTTGATTAAGCATTGCTTTATCCAAGTCTCAAATATACTTGGTATCGCAAGAGTCATTAAATACCATAGGCGCTACAGATTTTTTAGAGCTAAGGCCAGCTATGATATTCGTTCTCTCAAAATGTTTACCGCTCTTCTTTCCTGATAACAACTCTCCTCTTTTACCCTAAGCTCTATCTTTGCGAACATTCATCATGGCATTGGAATATATCAGAGAATACCGCGCATATTTCCATGTTAGTCAAGGTTATGGAATAAGCGAGAGTTCCTGTTACAAAGGCATTAAGTGGATAGAAGATGGGACCGTTGCGAGATGAGGTAATTTTTGTTATAATAAATCTCAAAAGAACGAGGTTTTCAAATGTCTTCAGCGCATCAAATTACAATGGTAAGTTTAAATCAATTAGTTAGTCCAAAGCATCAATATCGC
>NZ_JACVVM010000015.1 GCF_016751895.1 Candidatus Sarmatiella mevalonica
TAGCTCCTATGGTATTTAATGGTTCATGTAATACCCAGCTATTCGAAAGCTGGGTAGAGCAATTCTTGATCAAAGAGCTAAAAGCTGGGCAAGTTGTGATAATGGATAACGCTGCATTTCATAGATCACAAAAGACAAAAGATCTCATTGAATCTGTTGGTTGTAAGGTAATTTTTCTTCCTCCTTATTCACCTGATTTTAACCCAATAGAGAAATTTTGGGCTAATATGAAGCGATGGGTTAAGCAGAAAATTTCTGACTTTCAGAGTCTTTTTGCTTCGTTATCTTTCTTTTTTAAATACGCTACCTCAAATTAATTTACTATATACTAAAGTATGGCCCGTCAATTTAAATAAAATGATATGTGATATGAAAGATACAGCAACATACGAAGCAAAATATATCAGAAACTGAATGGTTAAAAAATGCACTGAAGCATGTTGATTTTAAAGATCAAAGACTTGTAGACAGGCGGTCAAAACCGCTAACTTCCTCGACAACAAAGCTTCTGACGCTATAAATGCTATACTTGAGCGTTGAAGGTATATTAGCAAGTTAAGATTTAACATACTAAAACTAATTCGCCACAGACAAAGAACATATACGGAGATCCCATAAAACAATAAAGCGAGAGTTTTACGATACTGCTTGTAGGCAAAAGATCTGTAATAGCATTAAGCAATTGCATCATAATGTTGATAGCTGGTTAATGCAATACAATAATCCATAGCTCTCATTTCAGGGAAATATTGCTATGGTAAGACTCCTTGCAAACTTTTCTTGACTCTAAGTAATATTGCTCTTGAAAGATCTCATGAATCAATATATCAATAACGGCAAATCCGACAGTCTCAATTTATCTGACTCTCGTTTGTAAATATTATAATGTCCCTCAGATCAAATCATAATTAGCACAAACTTATCAAAGTTATATACAAAACAACAAGTTCTTCTCTCGCTTTTTCCAGGAGAATCATTCCATCATTTTTATTTTTCCACATTTCTTAAAAACTCTCAAATTACTTAGTGCTAAAAAAGCATATGTTAGAGTATATTAGATCTCTTTGCGCAGCTCGCTCATTGTGAAGAGTTTATAACGGCGAGCGACAGAGCGCAGCTCCAAAACATCAATAGACCTCTTACATAAGCTATTCCGAAGAGTAATTTTGTTGTCAAAACTCCTTTGTGCTCCTCACATACTAGAGTATGCTGCGGCGCTCAACATCATTTTTCCTAAAAATTCCTCATTCGTTTTTAGGTGATGTAAGAGGTCTAATGCTCGCTATGCGAGGTTTTGACTAGAAACGGCTAACGCAATCGTTATCTTGAGAGGAGCAGAGTTGTGCAATGATGGTCTAGCGAGAGCTTCGCACCCATTTAGTACGCAAATATACATGGATGAATTATTAGTTAGCGGCTATGCCAGCGTGTACAACAGTGCTGATAAACATAGAGATATTTTATTACCTGGAGTATTTGGTAACATAGATTTAGCTAATCTTAAATTTTTATTACAACATGATCTGAATTGTTCTATTGGAAATATTTGTGAGTTACAGGACCAAAAAACTGGCTTGAGGATGAGTGCGGTAATTAGATGTAATACAAAGCATGGCAAGCGTGCTATAGATTTAGTGCAGCACAAGCTAGTGCGCGGATTGTCTGTGGGTTTTAGAATTAAAAAATATAACTTTGACGATAATCACCATAGAATTATTTACTCCGCTCATTTATTAGAAATTAGTTTAGTATCATTCCCCGCAAACAGTAGAGCATTTATAGACAAACAGAGAAGAGTGATAAGAAAAACAACACTACAAAAACCTAATATATAAATTTGTATGAAATATTATGATAGAAGAAATTAATTATAACGATCGAATGAATAATTTAGAACAGAAGATAAACGAAGTGCATTCCTTCTTTTCCCGTCAAGACGAGTTAATTGGAGCGGATATAGTGCATAAAAAAGAAGATGAGTTTAATAATTATTTACGTACTGGTAATAACGATATTACTCTAAAATCTTTTCTGAATAGCGCCACGGACAGCGCTGGCGTTACAATCGAACCAGACCTATATAGCAAAATTTTACAGGATATGAAGGCGCTCTCCGTGATGCGTCAAATTGCTAGCGTAACAAATACTTCTAGCAATATTTTAGAGCTATTAATGGATGAAGAGAATTTTCAAGGCGCTTGGGTTGGAGAAGGAGCAGAAAGAAAAGCAACGAATAGCGCGAAATTTATCAAAAAAAGTATCAAAGTGCATGAATTATACGCACAGCCCCGCGCGACATCGAATTTGATTAACGATTCCTTTATTAACTTAGAAGAATGGTTGAGCCTGAAGATTCGCGATACTTTTTGCGTGCTTGAGGAAGAAGCTTTTATGGTAGGTGATGGTCTAGAAAAACCAATGGGTATCTTACAGTATCTGAAGGATTTTAAGAATATTAGCGCTAACAATGGCTTTGATTGTAGCGCATTATTAGAGTTAATTTATATGCTTGATGAAAAATATCTACCCAATGCCGTTTTTCTTATGCATCGCACCACATTGTCGGCGATACAGTCTATAAAAGATGGCGATGGGCGTTTTATTTTGCATCCTGATCTTAATGCGCCAGGCAAAATGAGTATCTTTGGAATACCCGTGTTCACTTCTCCGCATATGCCTACTGTGAATGGAGATAAAAAAGAGGCGTTGATATTGTTAGGAGATTTTAAAAGTGCATATAGAATAGTGGATCGGACGGAGATGAGTGTGATGCGTGATCCATATACCCATAAAGGCTTTGTGAGTTTTTATGTAACCAAAAGGGTAGGAGGTGATGCGCTAGACGCAAAAGCGATAGTTGCGCTAAAGATTAAAACGCAATAATTCCAAATTTTACTCAGAACAAAATGCCTTGGTGGATTGCAAAGCGTAGCGATGATCTTTATCATCAATGTTTATTTAAGTAGTTACGCGCATGCAAGAAAAAGTTTTAGTGCCCGCTTTAGGCGAATCCATTTTGACTGCAAAAGTTGCAAAATGGTTAAAGACAGATGGTCAATTGGTACAGAAGGATGAGATTATATTAGAGTTGGAAACGGAAAAAATTACTCTGGAGCTAGTGGCCCCTTGCCAAGGCATTCTTTCTGTTGTTGCCAAGGAGGGCAGTGAGGTGAAGGTGCAGCAACTACTTGCCTATGTTGCGCTTAAGAATGATAGCGAGCAATTGAGTTGTGTAAACGATGAGAGGGCCGAGGATATTCGGCCCATCGAGAGCGATCAAAGCGTTCGGAGTGCTCAGAGTGTCCTTTGCAGCTTAGGGCGAGAGGTGGGTGGTAAAGCAGGGCAAGATTATGATTTATCCGATTTCATTACCGCTGTTCCACCCGCTGCCAGATATTATGAGATAGATAATAACGATTCGAAAACCCATACATCTACTCATGCATCTTCATCTGCCGCTGTTCATGCAAATAATACAGCTGCAGATGTTAGCGAAACGAAAGCTGTAAAAATGAGCGTGATACGTCAAACCATAGCTAAACGTATGAAGGAGGCTCAGAATACTGCAGCGATACTCACTACCTTTAATAAAATAGACATGTCTTCTGTGCTAGAACTGCGTGAGCGTTATGGCAAGTTATTTCAAGACAAACATGGCATTAAACTAGGTTTTATGTCATTTTTTGTGCAAGCCACAGTAGCCGCGCTTAAAGCGGTGCCAATTATGAATGCAAAAATAGTGGAAGACCAAATTGTATATCAATATTTTTATAATATAGGTGTAGCAATAGGCTTGGATGGCGCCTTGGTTGTGCCAACCATTTATAAGGCTGACAGCTTAAGTTTTTCTCATATAGAACAACACATTGCATCGCTCGCAGAGAAGGCTAGAAGCAGGCAGTTAGCGCCGCAAGACTTGATGAACGCGACTTTTTCTATTACGAATGGTGGAATATATGGCTCTTTATTTTCAACTCCCATTATCAATCCTCCTCAATCTGCCATTCTTGGCATGCATAAGATAGAAAAAGCCGCCGTTGTGATTGGAGATAAAATCGAAATTCGACCAATGATGTATGTCGCTCTTTCTTATGATCATCGTATTATTGATGGCAAAGATGCCGTGACGTTTTTAGTAAAGATTAAAAATGCTATAGAACATCCAGAAAATATATTATTAGATTTGCTCTAATCTTTACAGGATATTATTTAGAATTTAAATTTAGAATTTAAAAATATTATTACTTGAGAAGTAAGGGTTGTAAAAATTTTGTTTTACTGTTATCTACTTGTGTAAGCAGAGTGGAGTTGTAGAAATGTTTTTAAACTTATAATAAAAACGCTTCTCATTCTTCTGCATTTATACAAAATATGTAAAATAAAGGTACAACTATGCAAATACCTAATAACGCTCTCCAAACTACCAATGCATCGGTTCTAAATCAACTTCCATCGAATGCGCAAATTTCTAGACTTCTCGCGGAGGGCAATAAGCTTTTTGCATCTCAGCAATACAAAGGTGCTCTTGAACGTTACGATGATGCGCTCACTTTAGACTCAAAAAACTGGGAGATACGAAATAATAGAGCTAATACTTTATTCGCACTAAACCAGGTTGGCGACGCATTTAATGAATTTGAGTATATTATACGATCTAAATCCTCCTATGTAAAAGCATATAGCGATTATGCGAGAACTCTAACATTAGTTGGCAAATGTGATGAAGCGCTCAATTGGTTTAACCAAGGGCTTGCGATAGATTGCAATAAATATGAGTTACATGCTGGTAAAGGTAAAGCGCTTTGTCTGTTAAAGGATTATAAGAATGCTTTAGCATCATACAATCAAGCAATTGCGCTGAATGCGGATGATCGGACGCTGTATTATAACAAGGGGGAGATTCTGAATATTTTAGGTAAATATCAAGAAGCGATTAATGTATTCCAGGATGGATTATTACGGAATGCGAATGATGTGCAAATGCATAATAATTTGGCGCGAACATTAGTTAAGATTAATGAATATGAAAAAGCGGAGAAGGTCTATAGTAAGGCGATTGCTTTAGACAAGCATAACTGGCGATTGTATAATCATCACGGAATCATATTAAATGTTTTACATCGATATCAAGAAGCTCTCGCTTCTTTTTCTGAAGCTTTAAAGCTGCACCCTAATAGTGGTGAGATATATAATAGCCTAGGTGAAGTGTATGTTGAATTAGAGCGATATGAGGAGGCTGAGCGAGCTTACAAATCATCTATTCAGTGCGATCCTAAGATTGCCCAAGTGTATATCAACTACAGTGATGTGTTGCGCTTATTAGAAAAATGGGACGATGCATTAGATATATTGCAGAATGGACTCAAAACAAACCCTAATAGTGGTGAGATATATAATAGCCTAGGTGAAGTGTATGTTGAATTAGAGCGATATGAGGAGGCTGAGCGAGCTTACAAATCATCTATTCAGTGCGATCCTAAGATTGCCCAAGTGTATATCAACTACAGTGATGTGTTGCGCTTATTAGAAAAATGGGACGATGCATTAGATATATTGCAGAATGGACTCAAAGTATGCGCTAAAGATAGAGATATTTGTATTAGCATGTGGAGCATTTTAATAGAATCAAGAAGATATCAAGAAGCGTTCAAGCTATACAATAATTTGCTTGATATTGGAATATCCGAGTTAGAGGTTCATAATGGCATGGGTAAAACTTTGTCTGATTTACGGAGTTATGAGGAAGCTATCACATGTTTTCAGCGCAGTCTTAGCATGAACAAGGCAGATATTGATGCTTTAAATGGTATTGGGTCTGTATTATCTCAACAAAACAAATTCTTAGAAGCGTTAGGATATTTCAATAATGCAATTAAGATTGCGGAAGAGTTAAGATGTAATGATGCAATTAAGATTGATGAGCAAAGTTGCATTGTATACGAAAATAAAATTAATGCTTTATACACTTTGGAACGATGGAGTGAGGCGCTAGAGGTTTGCGATAGTTTATCAAAGTTAGGCCTTGCCAACGAGATAGTTGATAGGCATTTAGAAATTATGATGAAGTTAGGTAAATATCAGGAAGCTTTAGTATTGTGCGAAAATCAGACAAAGCAAAAACCGGAAGATTTAGAATTAATATGTCAAAAAGCCATTATTCTACACTCTCTCCATCGAGCTCAAGAAGCTTTGACAGCGATAAACTGCGTGCTTGTGGCACATGCAGAAAATGGTGCGGTACACCACCTAAAAAGCCGTATTTTATATTCTATGCAGAAGTATTCCGATGCATTAGAATGCATAGATTGCGCAATCAAATATGACGCAAAAAACCAGGCGTATCTTGTAACAAAAGCGCATATTCTTAACACTATTGGAAAGAATGATTTGGCACTAGATTGTTGCGACCAAATATTAACAGAAGCACCTCAACATTCTGAAGCAATTTGGGCTAAACGTCAATTATCTAAGGTTTTGACGCAAAAAACAGTGCAGTTTTCTGAGATGGAGTTAGCAGTTATCGCTGCGTTTGAACGAGCTGATGATATTTTATGTCAGAACTCTTTCTCTCGTGATGTCGTGTGCTATATAAAAGCAGCAATGTGCGGACAGTATGTGACAGTGAATGCAATAAAATGTTTAGTAGCTGATTTGAATTTAAGAGGTGATGTTTTTGATGCTCTTATAGATATTCGACGAAAAGTCCGAGCAATGCCTTGCGATTTAGAGGATATGCGTTTTTTTTCATTAGAAGATGTTTTGCGGTCTGTTAATAACGATGCTCAAATGCTCGACAGAATTGCGAGCTTTCAAGAATTTGCATTGCAAGTCAAGGACGAAATAAGTTTATGGTACAGCGATATCTTATCTTTACTGAATCAAAAAAATCAAAGCAGTATTACGGTTGATTCAGTAGAGTTAGTCGCACTTGATGCACACGAAATGAAATTAAATCTTGTCTTTGCGAGAATTTTACGAGAGCGCGGGGTGCGCAAATTATCTTGCGAGATTGCAAAGAAAATTTTAGATTACGTAGATTATAACTCGCAAGGTTTTAACTTGTTTGATCGGAGTGTGTTGGGAGTGTATGCAAGATATGAATTAATGCATCATTTTCCGGATCGTAGTCATTATTATCAGGAAGCTTTGGATATAGCGCAAGCACACCACTTAACTCTTTACTCTTTTATTTCTCCTAAGTTAATAAAAGAGCAGGCGATTTTACAGATGAATCAAGGTACTATCATGGATTTAGAGAAGATGATGCAAACACCTCTGTATTCGCGTCATAGTTTATTATTGCCGATTATGATATTTACACAACTGAATAAAATGGATTCTGTTGATGCACATACTGCGTCCACCTCGAACTCAGAGAGAGTTAAGAATGTATTGCAAGCATATATGGCAACATTGCAGAATGATAACGATCTCGCTGATGAACATAGATTATTTATTCGTGATTTTGTTAATTTTAAGCAATCGCAATTCAACTACATCAAGGCACAGGAAGCGCAAAATACGTCAGTTACAAAGGCTTATTTGCAAGAAGATCTACGACAAAAAACGCAAAAAATTTTAAAGAGCGTGTTGCTCGCAGATAAATTGCCAAAAGATGAGCGTGCGCTGGCTTTGTTGGACATGATGCGACACGCAAGTAGTATCGCCATTTCTACCCAAGATATCCCTGTTATTCAAAAATTAATTGCGGATTTGCGAAAAGAAGAATATGATAGTAATGTGCCTCAGATAGCATGCATTTCTGAGATGTATCGTGATTTTGCGTTTTAAGATATCTTGAAGATATAATACTAAAATGCGATCAGGAGTGATTAATAATCCAGGGGAATATGGAAGGAGTTATGGTCAGAATCATAGTACCTTACAATAGACCTCTTTCCTAACTCTACTCCTGATGGCAACTGTGGCGACGCTGTCGATGCGCAAGTCCTCATGTACTTCATGTACGCTGCGGCTCTGTGCTTCGTATACTCCTCGCATTTGCTCATCATGAGCGAGTTTCGAAAGAGGTCTAATTTATGTAGTGAGAGGTGGTAGCAGGGGATTGAAGTAGTATGAGGATGTATTTTCTGATGATGCATAATATACTATAATAATTTAGGTTGCATTAGGTATTTTAAATAATTTAGATGCTTGGTCATAACTATTTCCAGCTTCTAAATTGTTCAGTTAGCACCAAAAATATGGCTCTTGGTATCAGGAGTAACGATAAGCATAGTTCTAAAACCCAGAGAACATATAGGTTTCTTAAAAATCAACCTTTTAACTATAGTAATTTAGATTGAATTAGATATAATTTTTCGTTATAATGAAAGGAAAAATGACAAAAAGCTATAGCAATGATTTGAGAGAAAAAGTAGTAGAATATTTAGAAGCTGGGAATAGTTATGACCAAGCGTCTAAATTATTTAAAATACCTAATTCAACCTAAATTACTATAGTGCATAATAAATCAATAGCACCTATGGTATTTAATGGTCCATGCAATACACTATTATTTAAAAGCTGGGTGAAGAATGTTTTAATTAAGGAATTAAAAAGTCCGGCCAAGTTGTAATTATGGACAATGCTTCTTTTTCATGAATCTAAGAAGACAAAAGAATTGATTAGACCTCTTTCGAAACTCGCTCAATTAAGAGCAAATGCGAGGAGTATACGAAGCACAGAGCCGCAGCGTACATGAAGTACGTGAGGACTTGCGCATCGACAGCGTCGCCACAGTTGCCATCAGGAGTAGAGTTGGAAAGAGGTCTATTGAATAGTAAATTGCAGGATCATTTTTTTGCCTCCACATTCACCAGATCTGAATCCAATAGGGAAATTTTGAGCTAATATGAAACGATGGATTAAAAATCAAATTTACTGAATTGAATCAATTATATGAGGCTATTTCTTATTTCTTTAAAATACCTAATTCAACCTAAATTACTATAGAAGTAGCGAATTTGGCAAAGGGTATTTACTTAGAGTACAATGAGTATAACTTGCAAAACAAAAGAAACGCTTCGTATAGTAGTATAGCTGGTATTGCCATTAATAGTTGACTTAGTAGATCTGGTGGCGTAACAATACCAGATACCACAAAACTACATAATATAAACCATTTCCTACCCCTTCTTAAACTATTGGTATTCACTAATCCAATAACATATAAGATCGCTAGAATAATTGGAATTTGAAATAACAAGCCAAAAAGCGCAATCAATCCAATAGTAAGATTTAAGTATTCATTAATTTTAGGTTGTAGCGCAATAGGTATTTGTTGGTTGAGGTTTTCGAAGCTCACTAAAAAATGCCACGCTTTTGGTAGGATATAAAAGATTGCGAATGCGGCGCCTGCATAAAATAATAATGGAGTAATGATGAATAAACCCACTATTTTCGCTCTCTCGCGCTCATATAGTCCTGGGCGGAGAAAGAGGTAGATTTGGTGCAGCAGCAGCGGCGCGCTACAAAAGAATGCAAGTATTGCTGATACTTTAAGATGGCAGCAGAAATATTCAGTAGGATTAGTGTATATTAGCATACAAGTCTTATTCTGCTCTTGCGCAGTCTGCAGCAGCGGCGCGATGAGAAATGCGCATAAGTCTTGCGCGTAGTGATATGCGGCAATAAAGAAGAAAATGAAAATAATGCAACAATAAATGAGACGCACTCTTAGTTCGCGTAGATCTTGAGCAAAATGTTTAAAGCTGAGCAGTAGCATCTTTGTTTTCTTCTAAATTGCAGTGATCATCAAAAAGCTCACATCGTTCTAAATCTTGCGGGTCTATTTCCCATAATGATAGCTGGCGCTGATATTCGCTATCTATAGAGCCTATTTGGCGCAAAAGTTGCAAGTCTCGTACTTTAAAGAATATTTTGGGCCAAGTGAAGTAAAAAACCTGACCTAACACGATAGCGCCATAAATCGTTGCCCAGGTACTGGCTGCATTAGCCATCTGCGCACCTACAACGTAAGAAAAATTTGATTTAATAAATTTTGCTATAAAAGGGGCTATTCCTATTACATTAAAACAGAAGATGTTTAATGATGAGTAGCGATATTTTGTATCTAGAAAAAAGGCAAAGATTGACGGAAACGAGCCGGCTATTACTAGCGCAGCCGCTCGTTTAGAGATTATGAACAGTAATAATATAGTAAAGAGCAGAAACACTCGTGTAACAACAACAGAAAAGGGCGTGCGCATTTGGTACCTACAATAGCTTTAATTTCAACATGGTCTATATACTAAGAATTATACATATTACTAAACATAGTCCAGACGAGATAATAGAGCCGATGCGGTGCACTGTTAGCTCGACATTGTTGTCTCGACTTTGAGCGACTACAGTTTGTTCTTTCTGACTGTGAAGAGAGTGAAGAGACTCTAACATTTTTTGATACTCTGTCATATCTTTGTAGAAGATGTCAGGATTATTCATTACTTCCATGATATCGGATATAAAACCTCCTTCTGCCTTGCTAGCAAGTTTAGATAATAATCTTTTTTTTGTACTTTTTTTACGAATGTTATTTTCAACAATCATATACAACAATGGTAAAATGATTTTTACCAAATGGTGCATTGGTTTTTTATATACAGTTTGAGCGTTTGACAGAATGGGTAGATGAGTTATCCATTGGGACAGATTCTGATTTTGATTTAATATTTTATCTATTTTCCAACGATATTGCTCTTTCCCGTTAGGATTCTTTGCCGCCAAAAAGGCTATGATATGATAGTCGAATTCCAAGTCTATTTTATTTTGCGCGAGCGAATCTAGAGCTAGCAGCAAATCATTAATATTTGTACAGTAAGTATTGATAAGCGACTCTGCAAGGCACGGTAAATCTGGATTGATGGTATATGTGAGGCGAGCGCAATTAAAATCATTAAAACTAGTGTAACTAAACAAGGCTTCATGTATTGTTTGGAATTCTTGCGTTGTTAATAATTCTTGGTATTGTCGAGGGAGATCTTTTGAGAAGCTAAATAATCCTTTTAACAAATAAAAAAATTGTGGGTCATGTTCTTTTTTATACAACATGAAGTTGAGCAATGCTGGAATAGAAGAGATGGTGAAAGAATAATTAGCAAAATTAATACAATTCGCCGGATCTAATATTAAAAGCAAAAGGCACCAGCGCAAGTCTTGCGAATGGTTGATGGTGTAGGTAGGGTGGTTCAAAATAAAATCCAAACTCTGGAATGTTTTGCTAGAACCATGCGCGTATTTCTTTTGCAAAAAAGACATTAATGGCAGAGACAATGGAATGATTTTATGTATTTCATTCCAATGCATGCGTAATGCATATGCCAAAGAAGATGGAGTAAGAAATTTTGAATTATTAAATTTCAAGTAAATGTCCGACACGGTATTGCGAATGTTTTTAGATTTTTTGACACTTGGATTTTTAGTCCAATTCATTAAATCCCGCGCTGTATAACGGTCATTAGGATCATTCGCCAAGAGTTTTTCTAATAAAGGACGAACGGATGTTGGTATAGCGGTAAGCTTTGAAAGATATTGAAAGGTACCTCGTTCTAATATGTTATGATGATAGTCATGCTGATTTATAGCATGCAGATTATAGCCGGTAGCTGCTACAAAAATTGTCATTCCCGCTGCATATATGTCTATTGCCTGCTGCGTACTATGTCTTGCATAACTTGCGCAATTAAGGATTTCTGGAGCAAGAAAATAATCGTCTTGCTCAAATCCCTGATAAGTTTGCCAAAATTCTCGCAACTTATATTGAGCAGACTCTTGTAATAAAATGTGGCGAGGATTAATATTTCCACATACTATCTTTTTGGCGTAAGTAGTGGAAAGTAAGTTGGCAATGAAAGTTATGAGAGTCTGTAATTGGGCTGTGTCTAATGGGCCATTATCGACTAGAAAAGATGATAGATTGTTATCAATATCGTAGCTATTAGTAATTGCTACCAACACCTTGCTGTCTAATTCTTCAATATGTACTAGATCGTATAGATAAATTGAGTTCACGTATGGGTTATTAATGGTTAGTAGCGATTCTAGCAGCTTCTTAGATGGTGCAAGCGAGGAATTAAAAACCACGGCATGATATTTTTTTTCAGAGTTCTGTATCTCTGTGGCATGGCAATATGAAGAAAAGATTGTTTTAAAATGTTCTAACGGTTCTAGGATATTGATTGTATATTTGTTCTGTACTATAGGGTCAGATCTATGATATTTTGGTATTGTATTAACTTGCCCCTTTGATATTGCGTCAGGTTGCTCCGTCTGGTACGCCAAATCAGAAGGTATATAAGACTCATTCTCTGCATAGCTCGAGTTATGGCCATAGACAAAGCTATTTTGTTGATCATAAGAGTTGTTTGGCTCTCCATACGCATTATTCTCCGAAAATTCTCTAAAGTATCGCGAAGGATTCGGAAACTGCTCGCTTTTTCCAAACTGCTCATCATATGTATATGAGTGCTGAGATGCGCTATTATTTTCTAATGAGAATCGATGATCTTGCGGTTGATCCGAAAAGGATGAGAATGGACTATGACTACGTAACTCTTTGTTATTACTATGGCCAAAGAAATCAAATGGATCATCCTCTTCATCATTGCTATCTAGAGCCGATGATGCAAAGGGATTTGGGCGTTTCATTCTATTACTGCTTAAGTGTGACTGAACTAAATATAAAGATACCTTTTCAATGAGTGTATCACCTTTTAAGAAATTATGATAGTATCTTATTAATTATGATGGTATCTTATTTATATATCTGTATAAAATGCAAGTCGTCGATTTGAAAATAAGGCTTAATAATGAGTGAGTTAAGTTTAGAATGCTCTACTACCCCAATTTTGATATTGGGTTGATATAGGCTGCTGCGCGTAGAGGTGAGAATTTGTTCGCCTGGCATGCAGTGGCCTTCAAAGTAAGCAATATGCATTCCTTCCTTACCAGCTCCGGAGAGAATGCCAGTGGCGTGCGAGGTAGAGCAGTATATCGCTACTTTAGAAGTGGGGTCAGTGATGAGAGTGACTATAGCGTATGCGTCATAACTTTTCGTGATAATACCCACTAGGTTGTTGTTATGTACTACTGACGCATTCTCTTTAACGCCATCTAGTTTACCTTTATTGATAATTACTTGATGTTGTGATCTAGTGATGTTGGTATGCATTACCTTAGCATTGATTAACAATTCTGTAGGAGAGTTGACGTGGAGGGCGAGAAATTTTTTTAACTCCACATTTTCCCTTTCGATATTTTTTAGGTTTTCTAAATAATTTTGAGTGATAGCGAGTTTGCGCTTGAGTTGAGCATTTTCTCTTTGCAACGTGCTGTCTAACCAGTAGTCGATAGTAAAAACGTGATGGCAGGATTTATAGATAGAGGTGAGAACAGCGTTGTATTGTGATTGTATTTCGAGAATAGTAGAAGATACGAAGTTTGTTCGAAATATTGTGAGTTCTATAGCTAAATAGAGTATTAACAGTATGACCCAAGAAAATATAAATATTTTTTTTATTTTAGGATAACGTCTACTACCATCTTTAATCCTATTATTTGCAATCGCCATGCGCTCCCAAAACTAATCTTGCTTGAATAATACGTGTTTAAATTTTGAGAGATCTTCTATTACAGCTCCACTACCTAACGCAACGCAATGTAGGGCGTTATCTGCTATGCATACTGGCAAACCGGTACAAGAGTTTACTATGTGATCTAGATTGCGCAGCAACCCCCCTCCACCAGTTATGGCTATACCTTTGTCTACTATATCAGAGGCAAGCTCTGGTGGCGCAGATTCAAGAGTCATAATAGCTGCTTGAATAATCTGCTGCACAATTTCGTTTAAACTCTCAGATACAGCGTGATTTGATAGCAGAATTTCTGTTGGTATGCCTCGCATTAAGTCTCTGCCTTTAATAGAGATGGACTGATCTTGATCTGAAGGGAGAACGCATGCCGAACCTATCTCTTTTTTAATTCTTTCTGCAGTGACCTCGCCTATAAGTAAGTTGTGATGTCTGCGAATATAGCTAATAATAGCTTCATCCATTTTATCACCGCCTATTCTAATGGATTTAGAATGCACTATACCGCCTAAGGAGAGAATGGCAATTTCTGTTGTGCCACCTCCTATATCAATTATCATTGATCCCGTTGGTTCTGTAACGGGTAATCCAGCACCAATCGCTGCGGCCATTGGTTCTTCTATTAAAAACACTTCGCGTGCTCCAGCACCTTCTGCTGCTTGCTGTATTGCTCTACGTTCTACAGGTGTAGAGCCGTATGGAACGCATACTATAATCATTGGTTTATTTAACGAGCGCCGGTGATTTACCGACTTAATAAAATATTTAATCATTTCCTCAGCGCCCTTAAAATCTGCGATTACTCCGTCTTTTAATGGGCGAGTAGCATCGATATCATAAGGCGTTCTACCAAGCATAAGTTTAGCTTCTTGCCCAAAGGCATAAGGTTTTAGCATTCCGCCCTCTTTAATCATAGCTATAACTGATGGTTCGTTGAGGACTATGCCTTTGCCACGCACATACACTACGGTGTTTGCGGTGCCAAGGTCTATTGCCATGTCTGAAGTAAATCTAGATAGAAGTTTTGTGAGCATATTGGTATAATATATTAATGAAGGGTTAGGGGTGCGAAAAATGCTGTTTAAAAACGAATATATTTTATCTAAATTCTGTTAAAATGTAAAACCTTAAAATAACTGATCGAAATTACCGCAACAATTGGCAATAATACAGTGTAAATTGCCTCTAGGTGCATTGCGTTCAAAATCACAGTTCCAAGCTCTAGGCTAGCAAAGAAGATTATCGAAATTACTATTCCGATCCATAGAAAATAGTTGTTCTTTATCCTTCTTTTATCTAGCGAGATGAAACATAGAGTGAAGAAAGAACCAGAGAACATTGCTAGGCACTTCAGTAGCTGTTTAAAATAGTATAGTTTATATTGTGCACTTGCGCTATTCGCATCGCATTCTAGTGCTGATATTGCATTGGGTAGCTGCCAGAATGGTATTTCATCTGGAGTTTTATAGTTATTATACATACTCTCTATTGGAATTGCGAAGGGAAGATTAATTTCGGATAGCTGATAGTTTTTCGCTATACCATACACCTCTACTCCGCGTAGCGCGAGATAAGCTGTAGTGGGTCTTATATTTTCATAACCGCCATCTGATTGGCTTGCGTCGTCAACGTGATGTATACTACCTTCCGCTGCCACTATCCTAGCAAGAAAATGATTGAGTTGATCAGTTACAATAACAGATAGATTCGCAAAACCTTGTTTGTTAAGATTAGCAATAGATGCCACCACAACATAGCGTTTATTACCGATAGATTCGCGAAATATCAAATCCTTACCTCTTATCACAGCCTGGTTATTTAAGCTGGTTTGAGCTTTCTTGCTAAGCAAGTAAGAACTCAGAGGGTTTAAGGTATAGAGAAAAGCGATTCCTAAGAATAAATTAGCAAACATGGGAATGAGCGTTATTTTGAATAGACTCATGCCACTTGCACTTATAATCAATAGTTGATTTGAAGTGAGTAGATTGTTGATGAACAATAAAGTACTGAGAAAAGACACGATTGGCACAATCTGTTGAAAAAGGTAGGGCACTTTATGTAATAACAAAAACGCTAAGCTGAGTTCTAGTTTTTCTGACTTACTGAGCGAGTCAAAGATATTGATGAAAAAAATAAATAGAGACAGCAGAGCTGACACCAAAAAAAAAGATTTGAGGTATAAGAAGAGCAGGTATCTAAAAAGTATGCTGTTAAATAGAGGAGAAGAGATTGAGCGAAAGGACACCTAAAATTTCTATAAACAATAAATTATAAATGGTGGGTCTGGCAGGACTTGAACCCGCGACAACACAGTTATGAGCCGTGCGTTCTAACCAACTGAACTACAGACCCCTTTTTAATAACCACTAATAACAAACTAATGAGCGCACAAGCTTTACAAAGACAAAGCCTTGAGGTGGCGGCAAAAGATAGTAGCACGAAGACGCAGAGCGCTCAGTTACTATAAATCCATTCCAGTATAGATCCTATCAGGCAATTCATTTACTGTCAAGCACGTTATTTACTAATTTTTTTATGATGCCCTAAGAGGTTTCGATTTGTACTAGATTTTCACTAATCTCGATAATAAGTTTTATGAACACTCTGCTAGAGCTTCGTATTCCTCAGGTATATGGTTTTGTTGCGTTAATGATCTAATTAAAACATTAACGGCCTGCTGATGCGCTGGATTAATTTTCATAAAGTTTCTAATCACCTCTAAGCACAAGCGTTGTCTCTCGTTTACCTCGGTAGAACTAGCAGATTCAATATTCTCATAAAAATAGCTTAAAGTTACACCAAGGGCTTTGCATATCAGAAGTAATCTACTGAAAGATACTCTGTTAGTACCTTTTTCATATTTCTGCAATTGCTGGTGAGTCACTCCAATCAAGTCTGCGAGTTCTTTTCTAGAAAATCCGCACTGCAATCTCAGTGTCGAGATGATGCGTCCTACTACTAGATCGATATTAGTCATTTCGTCGTTTTTTCTTGCCATAATGATAGTTACCTCTTGTATTTAGCATATTAATTATTAATTAATGTTAACTATAATAACATAAATATATATAATAAGCAACAAACAATTCAAGGAAATTAACATTTTTCAATGTTTATGCAACTTTTATATGATATTTGAGTTCAAAATCAACCCTTAATTAATATAAAGCAAAATTATAACCTTATCTTCACTACGAGTCTAGAAATACATCCTTAAGGTGTAAAAATTTTCATATTAAATGATTGTATTAGTTACAATAAGATCTCATGGTTTTTATAAAATCTTAGGTTATGCTAGAATTTAACGTTTATTTGGATTAATAGTTTTTCAATAGCAACTCGCAATTTATACATGCAACTCACTTTTAATCTCAGAAGGCCAGACAGCTATTTAATTGAGGAATTTATAGTATCAACCTGCAACCAACATGCATTTGAGACTATTTCGCAATTTCCGCGCTCCTTTGGTTATAACCCCTACCCATCTTGTTTGTTAATAGATGGACCTCCATCTTGTGGAAAAACTTATTTGGCGCACATATGGGCTCATCCAACTCACGCATACTTTATATCGCATCATGAGGAATGTACCCAGATAGACTTGCAGAATAATAATTATTTTGTAGTGGAGGACATAAATAAGCACTGGCAGGAGGAGAAGTTATTTCATCTATTCAATATGCTTACTATGAGTGGTAAGTATTTATTGATGACATCTACTAACATAGACAAAAGTTGCTGCTTTAGTTTGCCAGACTTAAGCTCTCGCATTACATCACTAGCAACGATTTATTTGGAACATCCAGACGACTCTCTATTGCACGCCCTATTATTTAAGTTGTTTTTTGAGGAGGGGGTGGTAATTCAGCAAGATGCTATAAGTTTTATATTAGAGCGTATGACGAGGCGCATAGATCTTTTGCAGAAGATAGTAGTTGAGATTAACAACTTTGCGTTAAGCCGCGGCAAATGCATTACTAGGCGTTTGCTGCAAACTTTTTGGCAGCAATATTCTCAAGAGTACATTATATAATAAAGTAATATAAATATGGTATAGATGATGAAACATAAAATAGGGGTAGTATGTTTTCGCAAGGATTTAAGGCTACATGATAATCCGGCGCTATTCTTAGCCTTGCAAGAATGCGAGTTCGTTGCGCCACTCTATATACTAAACAATTCTAGCAACGCGTCGCTTATTACGGCCTATTGCCTAGGGCGAGCGCAAAAATGGTGGTTGTATCATAGCCTACTCGCCCTTAGCAACAAGCTAAAGCAGCGTGGATTATTGTTAAATCTGATAAATGGTGATCCAGAGCAGATATTCGAGCAATTGCTAGAGCGATATCCTATTAACTGCGTTTATTGGAATGAGTGCTACGATGCGCATGGAATAGAGGCGGATCTGCGAGTGCGAGCAAAACTGTTAGAAAGAGGGGTAGAGGTGAAGACTAGCAATGCTTCTTTGTTATGTGAGCCTTGGACTATTAAGAATCAAGCCAATTCATTTTTCAAAATCTATACGCCATTTTTTCGAAAGTTGCAGAGTCAGGCTATCAGACAGACCTTGCCTGATTTGCTGACTTTATCCACTTTGCCTGATGGACGAAAAATTAGAGTTAAGCCATTTCTTCTCTCCCTTAATCCATTAGAGTCTAGCGAAGAAAGCATGGCAATAGCCAGCCCATCTAGCTTAGAGTATTTTGTACAAAATAGCATAAAACAATTAGAATCATGGAATCTGCTGCCTACAAAACCAAACTGGGCAGCTCCTTTTCGTAATTATTGGGAGCCAGGGGAGGATGGTGGGCTGCAAAAACTCGAAGAATTTATCGGATCTCTTGCAAAACTCACCCATGACGAACAAGCGCAAGTAGCGTACGTATCGCAGAACCAGAGCGCATGTAGAATACGTGAAGGTTTCAAGTCAGTAGCAGCACGAAGTGCGTCATTAGGAGTAGAGTTTCGAGAGGAGTCTATTGTATCTCATATAATGCAATATCATACACAACGTAATTTTGTTGCTATCGATGGCACGTCTCAGCTCTCTGCGCACATTCATTTTGGCGAAGTGAGTGTGAATATGATTTGGCATATGGTGCATGACTTAAAATGGCAGATTACTAGCGCCACCAACTGCCATCATTCCGCCAACTTACCTGATGATGAACAGAGTAGCGGCCAGCGCGCAGCACGCGATGGTATGTTAAGTGATGCGCTTTATAGCATACAGTCGCTAAACACCTTTCTTTCCCAGATAGGCTGGAGAGAATTTGCCTATCATACCCTATATTATTGCCCACATGCGCTATCGGCAAATTTAAGGCAAGAATTTGATTCCTTCGCATGGGATACAAACCAAGAACTACTAGAAAAATGGCAACGAGGACAAACTGGTTACCCTATAGTAGACGCGGGCATGAGGCAGTTGTGGAGCAGTGGTTATATGCACAATCGTACGAGAATGATTGTAGCATCGTTCTTAACCAAAACATTAATTATGGATTGGCGAGTGGGGGCGCAGTGGTTTTTAGATACGCTACTAGACGCAGATCTAGCAAATAATAGCATTAGTTGGCAGTGGGTGAGCGGCAGCGGCGCAGACGCCGCGCCTTATTTCCGTATTTTTAACCCAACATTACAAAGCCAGAAATTTGATAGAAATGGCGAGTATATACGTAAGTGGGTGCCAGAATTACGGGACGTAGATAGTGCGCTAATACATCAGCCATATAAAACGCCAGCGCGTGGGAGTTCTTATGAGATACGTGATGATAGCAAGCCTTATGCTATGCCAATAGTAGATTATGCGACCCAAAGAGCTAGGGCTTTGAGGCTGTATAGTGGTATAAAAGCTTCGCAAAATTAACGGGTTTAATATCTCTCTTTCGAAACTCTACTCAAACCCATTCACAATCCACTCCTCCTCCAGCTGCGCCAATGTTTTGCGAATATCTTTCCTCGCCACCCCCGCGTCTATCAATTGCCGTGCATTGTATGGGCATTTTGGTGGCGGTAGGTTGTTTTTGATATGCGCAACACTTAACAATAATGTTTGCTCGTTTCTAATGTACCGCAACCATTCTGCGTCTTGTACACCCCCGTTGTTTGCGCTACTAACTTGCGCGCTACAAAGAGCTAAAGTGTAACATAGAGCGTAGATGTGATGAGGGTAATATTTATACCATATATAATTAATAATAATGGTCAGGCGCCGTTGCGCGTCATAATGCGCAAATTGCTGCAGGTAGATATAGCTTGATATTAATTTGATAATTTGCTTCGCCTGTTGTTTATTAAATTTCCATTCATTAAACTCGCATATTTCATATATAACATATGCTCCATGCCGACCCTCTCTCTGCACCCATTCCTTTTGCAAAAAATATTGCGACAGTAGGGCGCAATAGATGGTCGCGAGTTGAAAGTAGTTATTTATATCTATAGCACTTGGTTCTATGGTAAGTATTTTAGAATATTCACAATATTGTTTTAAACTCCTAAAATCCAAAATACCGGCTTGAAGTATACCAAGCTTTACATCATGATGTGAGCCAGAGAAAATTTGCTCTATATCTTCTATAAAATATTCGAGTTGTGGTTGTGCTAGAACCGCATCTAGCTCCCGCTTCACCCTCTCTTTAGAAATGAGCTGCAACTTATGGAACAGGGATTGGCATGCCCTTGCTCCATCTGCATGAAAACTAGCGGCAAAGCGCAGCGAGAAGCGTATAAAGCGTAAGATACGCAAGTAATCTTGCTCTACTCTTACCATTGCATCACCCACAAATACTACGCGTTTATTTTCTAAATCCTCCATCCCTCCAAAATAGTCGTATATCCGCAAGTGGAATGGACAGTAGCTCATGGCATTGATAGTAAAATCTCTACGCTGCGCATCGAGCGCAAAACTCGCGCCAAAGTTTACGGTTGCATGCCGTCCGTCACATTCTATGTCTGACCTAAGAGATGTGATTTCATATTTCTCGCCCTTATATATAGCACAAATTGTGCCATGCGCTTTGCCAATAGCTATAGTTGGTATATTATACGCTTTTAATGCCTCCTCAACCTTTTCTGGCGTACTCGCTGCTGCTATGTCTATATCGTGTTTGGAAGAGAGGTTGTGGTTAGATTTTTCGCAAGCATCAGGAAAAAGAGTGCTATATACCTGATCCCGCACGAAACCCCCAACTATTCTGCTTTCTATCTGTTGGCTACGTAATATAGCAAGTAATTCCAGACAGTGGTGTAGTGAATGATGAGTGAAGCACATTTGGTAAATCTTTGGCGTCACTTTTGGTTGCATACGGTACCGTTAACAAAATAAATTTAAATATTTAACATCATAAAAAATCTTTAGGAGTTAATTTGAGAATTCTCTAATAAATAAACTCCTTTAAATGGTATTACAAGAGTCGCTCCGTGTGATTTAATAGACCTCTTGCATAACCAAAATGAAGGATGTTGAGCACAGCAGCATACTCTATAGTAAATCATCTTGCATTAGGTGAGATAAAGAAGTGCTGTAAGGCATCAAACAAATAAGTAAATTCGGTAATTCTATCTTGAATCCATCGTTTCATATTAGCGCAAAATTTTTCAATTGGGTTAAATAAGGTGGTAGAACCTTAGAACCAGTCACGCAAAACATTTAACTAACCTATTCAGCATAATTTTTGTGAAAGCTAATTGAACAAAAGCCTTAGCGGATGAAGGGGAAATCTCATAATCCTTGGACAATCTTCTGAAAT
>NZ_JACVVM010000016.1 GCF_016751895.1 Candidatus Sarmatiella mevalonica
GCCTACGACTCTTTTATCCCAGATTTTTTCTAGCTTCTTTATTATTATTTCAAACTTTTCTAGCTCCATGCCAAATAATCTTAAAAAAACTCTTGGATGTTTAGCAATTTTACTGTATCTTATCACTGTGTATAGTCTCTTGTTGGTTAAAAATCAAGTTCTATACACGCTTTATAAAAAATATCAATCCCTCCCTGTAAGTAATTTCCAATTCTATATACTTACGCAAGAGGTCTAGTGAAGAAACTTGAAGTATCATGGGCAAAGAAAGTCGTTACCAAATACAAGAGGCCTTGTAGGTTTTATACTATAGTAATTTAGGTTGAATTAGGTATTTTAAATAATTTAGATGCTTGGTCATAACTATTCCCAGCTTCTAAATATTCTACTATTTTTTCTCTTAAATCATTGCTATAGCTTTTTGTCATTTTTCCTTTCATTATAACGAAAAATTATATCTAATTCAACCTAAATTACTATATCGTACTTACAGCACTCAAATGCAGATAGGTTTTATGTTTGAGGATCGATGTTTCAAGGGTATGCAGAATAATTAAAACTTTGGAACGATTGGTCGCGCAGTTAGTTGCGATAGAAAAAATCGCACTCTAAACTATGAAGAGACTGAGCAGTTAATAGATGTAACGGAGCAAATAATTGAAAGGCCTAGCAAGAAACAAAAAGATTCTGGTAAGAAATGTAGGCACACGCTTAAGACTAAAATCCTACCACGGCAAGGTTCATGATTTTAAAATTAGACCAACTGCGTAAGTAAGCGGTGTGACGTTTTATATTGGGAGGTCTATTTATATAGATCGACTTTATTATGTTTTTGATGGTCACAATTCTTGCAACCAATGGTTCTAATGCTTTATAGTCCTGTAAATCCTCTAATCATCAATCCCAAACACAATAAATCCTATCTGCATTTGAGCGCTGTATGTGCGGTAATATAGAGCAGCATCACTAGCATTTACTCAATATACTTAATCTATTAATTTCTTTCTGGTCTTTTATGCTGATTTATAACTTTTTGCCACCACTCTAGCTCAAACTTACTTACTAAAATCTCTTGCATGTATCATTTTCTCTGCAACTCTTACTTACGCAGCAGGTCTATTATTAAATCACGAGGAGCAACTCCTGTAATACCATTTAAAGGAGTTTACTTACCAGGGAATTATCAAATTAACTCCTAAAGATGCTCATGATGTTAAATTACGCAAAAACACAATACCGCTAAACGCTTCTCTGGTAGATTAAAAGAAAATAAAAAGAATCGCTATGAGATTTGATAAAATGAATTACTCTTTCCTTAGCTTTATCTCTCTTGCTATCGCTAAATTATTACAACTATTTTGTTAACAGTATCATAGTTGTGAATAACAGTAAGTCCATTCTGATGCCAGCATAAACAACTCTCTAAACAATACGCAACGAAAACCACACGCGCTATTTCACTAACGCAATGAATTACACGGATTACATATTATTTTTTAGCAGTTTGTTTTAGAGAGACTTTCTCATTCAAATACCTAATACCCTGCCCTTTATAAGGATTTGGTTTTCTCTGCGATCTCACAACCGCGGCAAACTGCCCCAACAACACTTTATCTATAGACCACAAAACCAAAACACCATCTTTCGTCAAAGAAGCCTGAATATAAGAAGGAATTTTAATTTTAGTGGCGTGACTTCTACCAACCCTCACGGAAAGGTAAGACCCCATCAATGCAAATCTATAACCAACACCTACTACTTTTAATTCTTTCGTAAAGCCTGATGTAACACCAAGCATCATATTTTGCAAAATACTCCTCGCAGTGCCCCACATAGCCCTGGCAAAACGACTATCATCAAGTGGATTGACAGCCAATGTCTCTCCATCTTGCGTGATAGTAATCGCCCCCTGAAAGGAATTAGCGAGAGAACCCTTCGGCCCTAACACCTCTACATGCAGACCATTCAGCTTAACGTCAACGCCGGCGGGAATAACCACTGGTAATTTACCAATTCTAGACATAAAACAACACAATATAAAGCAATAATTAAAAACACTCAACCGCACACAGTCAAGTAAGGCTAAAGCAGATAGATCTCTTTTTCAATACTATTCCTTATACATAGCAATAAACTTGATTTTACACTCAAAATGCTTCGCGCTCGCAGCTTAAGATACTAGTAACTTAACGATACATAAGCGAAGATAGACTATGGATTTACTAATTCACACGAACCCACTACATTTTACCTCTCGTAGCGAGACAAGCTTTTGAAATAACCTATCACTTTAAAAACATCAAAAAACGTAATCCAGCAAAAACAGTAAAACTTCTCTATACTAATCAAACAATATGCATGACAATAATCGACAATTACAGTAGCGCGCGTAACGAATCGCGATACACAAGACAAGCTGTCTGTATAAAAAGTCACGCTAGATATATCTGCGCATATAATTTTTCCGCACCAAACAGCTTTTCGCAGCAAACAGCGCAAACTCAAGAGACGCATATAACGTCCTATAAAACAAAAGAATACGCAAACAAACAATACACGAACAAGAGAGAGGTGGAATAGTGTCGCGCCAAATTTCGCTCCTCTTGATTTAAAACACTTTACACAAAACTTCGCCGCCAACATTTTTGAGCCTAGCTTCGCGATCAGAAATCACGCCGTTAGAAGTAGATAAAACAAATACACCACAGCCATTTCTATGGCATGGCATAGACTTCACGTCATAGTAAATCCTCCTACCAGGCTTAGACACTCTGGACAATTCAGAAATCACAGACCTACCATGACCGTCATATTTTAGATCTATCTCTAGATTTTTATGCTTTCTATCATCTTCCACAACGCGAAAACCACTCACATAACCCTCATCATACAACACCTGTAAAATAGCTGTAAGCACTTTAGAGGCAGGCATAGCTACTGTTAGCAACTTCACTTTATACGCATTCTTAATTCTCGCCAACATATCGGCGATAGGATCATTCATTGACATAAAACAATTACTCAAACTACCAACTAGATTTCACAACACCAGGCACCTGCCCTTCAGCTACTAAACGCCTTAGAGCACTTCTGGCAATTTTAAATTTACGAATCACACCTCTAGGTCTACCAGTTAACGCGCACCTATTGCGCACTCTAGTTCTAGAAGAGTTTCGAGGCAAACGCGAAAGTTCTAATACCGCAGAAAATCTTTCTTCAAACCCTGCATCTTTATTATAAATTTTTTTCTTCAACTCTCTGCGTTTTTCTTTATAACGGGCAACTAATACCCCTCTTTTTTTGTTTCTACTTACTACACTAACTTTAGCCATACCTTCTTCTCGGAATATCAAACTTTACAAACTGCAAACTATAATAAATATATAATATATCAAACCAATACACTATACAACATCTGACCTAAAACACTACACCAGACAACGCTCAATGCACATCAGCTCTGGTTCTGCCACAGCAATAACTTAGAGCAAGCACCTTGTCATTTCAACAAGATAAACGTGCAAAGGTTATTAAACCACTTCAGTCAAATCAGCGCCAAACGATGCGACACGCCCCAAGCGCATTTAAGAACAAAGCGCAAGCGCATAATTTCTAAACTAAGCAACTTATACAACAAACAAAACATTACACAAGGTAAAATAACATAAAATACAAGCTAATGACACTCGATATCTCATTTTATTGGCCAACAACTGAAACCAACAAATGAGCAAATCAGCCACACAAAAGATCTAGTACACTTTTACGTAATTAACTGCAATTACTACGCATGCATGACGCGCCACGCGATAGAGATTATGCAATAAACACACAAACATCAGCACAAAACTCCACTAAAAAGCCATACACCATCCATCCCTGGCATTTAACGCTGCACAGACTGAGCGAGTAATCTAGCCACTAGATTAGCGCTACTAGATCTATTGTCACAATCCGATGTTAAATTAAAACAAGAACAGCAACATCCAAACCAACATAAAAGCTATTCATTTTCGTACATGCAAAACAAACGTATTACAAAACAAACATATCAATACATTCGCAATAAATGTAATCTCGCAATAAATGTAATCACATAGTCTAATAAAATGGAAACTGCAGATGATGAAGAAGGCGCTGAGCTTCTAAATCAGAACGAGCCGAGGTTACTACGCTCACATCTATACCTAGATCGCACTTATCATTACCAGACCTATTAGACTCAAGAAAAATAGAAATATCAGACGTGCCAAAACTCAAGTTACCATTCCCATCAAAGCTCTTTTTAGAAATACCGCGAAAATTTCTTACGCGAGGCAAGGCAATAATGATAAACCTTTCCAGAAAATCGTACATTCTATCAGACCTAATGGTAACTTTACAACCAATGGGCATACCCTCTCTCAACTTAAAATTCGCTATCGAATCTCTCGCTTTCGTAATAACAGCTTTCTGAGCTGCAATGGCTGTAAGCTCAGAGGCGGCATAATCTATTAACTTAGAGTCGCGCACGGCCTCTCCACAACCAATATTTAACACAACTTTCTTCACATATGGCACTTCATGAGGATTCTTATAATTGAATTCTTTTACAAGAGCTGGCACTGCAACTGAATGATACAGCGTCTTGAATTTTTCCATTTTACTCATCTTTTCCTATCAACAAATCTTAATTCTTTTTCTTTAAAACTACATCAAGCACTTGCAATGCACACGGATTTAGTCAAGCGCGCCTCAGAAAACATACAAAATACCACAACTACGGACGCAAAACATAGAGTACACATGCACAATTACAGATGAAAACAGGAAGCACAGCAGTCTTCCCCACAAAGACAGCCAAGCGACCATCCGAACTAAACAATAATATAGCTTAAGACATTAGAGAAAGCAACTTCACTAACAACTAACATCTATATCAGATAGTCGCTCCAGAACTTTTAGAACAACGCACCTTCATACCATCCACTACACGCATACAAATCTTTGTAGGTTTTTGAGTAGCTGGATCAAGCAAAGCAACATTAGAAATATGCACAGGAGATTCTTGTCTAATAACCCTTCCAGATTCAGACACACTGCGCGCCTTTTGATGCTTAGTAACAATTTTTACACCTTCCACAAGAACCCTATGGGTTTTAGTACAAACATGCAAAACCTTACCAGAACGCCCCTTATCCTTACCAGTGATAACAACTACTATATCACCTTTTTTAATTTTTTTAGACCTATTCATTTTTTAATACCAACAGCTAACAGAATTAAAGCGAAAGACAGCATGCGCATTACATACAGACAAGTACATAAATCACAAACGATGCGTGCTGCCTAGCCACGCATTCAGCGCAAATTCAGGGTTTAGTGCATAAATCAATGTACAAAATAAACCCTTACAAAAGCGAATAAATTCAAAATATTTACACCATCCAAAAAACCATAAAAGAGCTAGGATTAGAAGTTAAATCTATTAGACGTTCTCACCTTCACCCTAATCTCCCCCTCGTCTTTATTTTTACAAACTCGTCGCAAAGCGCTACAGCTACTATAGCAACTAGCTCGTCAACATGCAATGAGACACTGCATACAATACTTGTTTGTATACGTCATGCTTATTAGACCTCTTGCATAACCTATTCTGAAGAGTAATTTTGTTGTCAAAACTCCTTTGCACTCCTCAATACTAGAGTATGTTATGATGCTCAAGATCGTTTTTCCTAAAAATCCCTCCTCCATTTATTAGGTGACGCAAGAGGTTTATTGATACAACTCATTGATAAACATCTGCAACCTACAAAGCTGTTCATGAGACCGTCTTTAGCATCGGCTTTTGAGGCGCGCAAAAGCTCTGCCAAAGGTGGTGTGTAAATCACAAATAACCGCGACGATGCTCTACAGAATCTCTATAACTACGAAGCCATTACATCCTCATCTTTACGCAACCATTTTCCTGCTTTTGAAGAGCGTTTCTAGGCATTAGACCTATCTGAACTCGTCCATGGTACACGCGCAGAACTGCGGCGCGCATGCGGGGTGCACAAATGATTTGTGTACCGACAGCATACAGCGGTCACAATTAGAAGTGAGCACGAGAAATCCATCGCATATACTCTTACGAACTCTAAGTGCGTAACAATGTACCACTAAAATGTATTACTCACTTGTAACTTATCCAACTTCTAAGGCCTAGTCAAATACAGCACGCAAAACTCGTCAAACAGAGCGATGCTACTACAAACAAACGAGGTAAATATATGCAGTGCAAGTTAGAGTTGACGTAAATGTCATACTCACGCAAACTACCTATACTACCTCTTTAGACAAAGACACAACCTTAGGAAACAACTCAGACAATTCGCGAGTCACCGGAGATAATACGCGAGTACCTAACATCTCTCCTTGTTTATTCAATAACACAGCGGCATTTCTGCTGAATGACACCGTAGTTCCGTCCTTCCTCACTAACCCTTTCTTAGTGCAAACTATCAAAGCTCTATACACCTCACCAGATTTAATCTTAGCATTGGGCATCGCATCCACAACACTTACAACTATCACATCATTTATATAAGCATGCATGTGATGCGAACCACCCAACACCTTAATACATTTAACTTTTTTAGCGCCGGAATTATCTACGACATCTAAAACAGATTCCATCTGTATCATAACAACACAACCACCGTCAAACAACAATCGACATTAATTCTTAAAAATTTTTAAAACACACCAGCGATAAAAAGCCTATGGTTTCTTACTTACGTGACAAGCATAACACATACAGATGATAAACTCAAGAGAGCTAGTTGTCAAGTTCACGAATGTTACTGTGCAAAGTCCATGCATAACACTTACTCGTTTATGACAAACCACGCTGCCGCCACTTCCTACTACTCAAAACTAAAATATCGCGCACCCAAGTGCGCTACTCACTAATGCCCCGCGCTTATCCTGATTACCCACTACATTTCTAATTTCCTCGAGTGTTTGAGTTAGTTCATTATGTAGTAAAGCTAATGAAGTTAAGCTTCTGCGGCATAAAGTACATGCCAAGTTTTCTTTTTTGAAATCGGAGCACACTCAGTTATCTTCACTGCATCTCCTTTTTTATACACCATTCTAGGATCATGAGCATGATATTTTTTTGTTCTCTTGATGATCTTCTTATAACGAGGATGACTAAACCTCCTCTCAACCAACACAACAACAGTCTTTTCCTGTTTATCGCTTACCACCTGACCAGATAAAACCCTACGTACCATAAATACCAATACAAATTATTTTTTTTTATTATTAATAGCAGTGAGGATCCTCGCGATCTCACGACGCAATTTACGAAACTTACTTGAATCTTTTAAATCACCCCTTGCATTAGCAAAACGCAAAAGCATGAGTTCATTCTTTGATTGCAACAGAGTTTCGCGCAACTCTTCAACGCCCTTTGAAAACCAATCTTTCTTTACATTTCCACTCATACACTTTGACCCTCCATCTCACTATAACGTCTCACCACTTTAGTTTTGATAGGTAGCTTAGCCGCTACTAATCTTAAAGCTTGGACAGCAACTTCACATTCCACGCCAGCTATCTCGAATAACATCTTGCCGGCGCATACTCTAGCGACAAAAAACTCCGGAGAGCCCTTGCCCTTACCCATACGCACTTCGGCAGGCTTTTTTGAGACTGGAATGTCGGGAAAAATTCTAATCCAAAGACGCCCTTTTCTCTTCATTTGGCGCATAGCGGCTTTTCTCGCGGCCTCTATTTGCCTAGCTGTTACGCGCCATCCTTCTACGGCTTTTAAGCCAAAATCACCAAAGGCTAAAGAAGCGCCATTGCTAGCCCTTCCTTTTACTCGACCTTTATGCGCTTTTCTAAACTTTTGTTTACTTGGAGCAAGCATTGTAAATTCCCCTTATGTAAAAACTTATTTTCATTTCAAAACTAATAAAGCTGATTGTAGACTCCCTGCATACTTATGCTCTTGACGATGCACTACGCCACCGTCAGCAACTCGAAAGTTGCGCATGTCACAATAGGCATCACTCACTTTGACTATCGCACCACCACTACCTATCACATGCCCAAGCATCTACTACTTGAACACGATTACGTAACGTCACATGTTCAGCCTACAGCACCACAAACCACCGTAAATCTCACAGACTGGGCTTTACGCACCAAAACGCATAACTTATAACGCAACTTACTTATCCATTTATGATGGAACTCTCGCAAAGCTCTCTACTCTCAATGGCAACTGCAGTGCCGCAAATGCTCAAATCCTCGGCGCTTTATATACGTCTGGAACTCTGTGTCGCGACTCCTCACATTCACTCCTGATTGAGCGAGTTTTGCAAGAGATTTGATACATCAGTAATAAAGATATATAGAGCAATGGCGCGCAAAGTTTACGCTTATACCACAACCATCACACTTTCAAGCTTCGCAGAACTATCAAACACCAACGCAGCGCCACATTATAGAACTTTTGAGTTAGACTCAAAAACTTCTAATTGAAGCGAGCGCGACGAGAAGTGTCAGATTTATTTACCCAAATTTTGATACAAATAATACCAGTACCTGTATGAGCGAGAGCGGTAGCATAATCAATATCAGCTTTTAAAGTATGTAACGGCACTTTGCCCTCTTTAATCCATTCGCTTCGAGCAATATCGGTGCCGTTCAAACGACCTGATATACCAATTTTTATTCCTAACACATTAGGCTGCCTCAAGGCAGAAGCCATAACAGCCTTCATAGCCCGCTTATAAGCCACCCTCTTTTCTATCTGAGACGCTAGAGAAACGGCTAATATCTTAGCGTCACTTTCAGGTCTTTTAACTTCATGTACATTAATACGTACATCCTTACTACTAACAATTTTCTTAATTTTTTTAGTAAGGTTCTCGATATCAGAAATAATGGCTCCACCACGCTTTGCATGTATGTTGACAGTATACACATCGTCTCCACTTCTTTGTATCACAACACGTGACACATTTTCTTTGTACGAGGCAAACACCATCGCGCGCACTTTTACATCTTCTAAAAACCACGCCGCATATTGCCGATCACTATAAAAAATAGAATCCCAATTCCCTATTAAACTCGGACCTAATCTAAAACTACGGGGGCTAACTTTTTGTCCCATTTTTATTTACCTTTTGAACTCGAAATTTTATCCAATTCGCCAACTGTAATGTATAAACTACTAAAGTATTTCTTCACTCTAGCGCTTCTACCGCGTGCACGAGGCACCGCACGTTGCAAAACTCGCGCCTTACCTACCGTCGCCCTTAACACCTGCAAGTTATCTATATCAACATCTCGTATCGTGTTTTCAGCATTAGCAAGCGCTGATTGTATGCACTTTTTAACATGCACTGCAGCTCTCTTATGAGAAAAATCCAACTGCAATAAAGCGTCCCAAACATTCATACCCCTGACGAAAGATGCTAATAAATTCAACTTTCTAGGACTTAAACGCAACATTATCGCTGACGCGGTTGCTGCATTTCTATTACTACCCGCAGTGATGATTCCATCATTAACGTTATTCATATTCCTTACCTGTAGTTAATTTCTTTTCGCCTTCTTATCAGCGCCGTGCCCTCGATAAGTTCTGGTAGGCGCAAACTCTCCGAGTTTATGACCAACCATTTCTTCTGTAATCAAAACTGGCACAAAAACTTTTCCATTATGCACAGCAAAAGTATACCCAACAAACTCAGGAATAATTGTGGACCTTCTAGACCAAGTTTTAATAGGAGTATGAGCGCCTGATTCTTTGGCGGAAGCTAGTTTTTTTAAAAGGTACACATCAACAAACGGACCTTTAAACGAAGAACGAGCCATATCAAATTACCAACTATTTTTATAAAATTACTAATTACTTTTTAATAATAAATCTACTAGTGCGCTTATTCTTACGCGTCTTTTTGCCTTTTGTCGCGATACCCCAAGGTGTAACAGGATGACGACCACCGGAAGTCTTACCTTCACCTCCTCCATGAGGGTGATCTACTGGATTCATCGCAACTCCGCGCACGTGCGGCCTGCGTCCTAACCATCTAGATCTACCAGCTTTCCCCAGTTTAATGTTTTTATGATCGGCATTTGACACAACTCCAATAGTAGCAACACACTGCACCGGCACAAGACGCATTTCGCCAGATTGTAATTTGATTCTAGCAAAGCCAGAATCTTTACCAGCAAGCTTAGCAAACGCGCCAGCAGATCTAGCAATCTGGCCACCTTTACCGGGCTTCATCTCAATATTATGTATGATAGTACCAACTGGTATATTAGCAAGAGGCAGACAATTACCAGGCTTTACCTCCGCGTCTGAACTAAACATCACAGACTCTCCAACCTGCAAACCATCTGGAGCCAAAATATAACTCAAAGCACCATCTTGAAATTTTAAGAGAGCAATAAAAGCCGTACGATTAGGATCGTATTCCAAACGTTCTACTACAGCCTCTTCATTAGGGCGAGCCGTCCTTTTGAAGTCTATTAACCTATATAAGCGCTTATGCCCACCGCCGCGACACCTAGAGGTGATGCGACCAGTATTATTTCTACCGCCACTCTTCAACAAACCACGAGCAAGACTCTTTTCTGGTTTACCTTTCCATAAAAGGGATCTATCAACTGATACCAACTCCCGCTGAGAAGGGGTGGTTGGTCTAAAATTTTTCAAACTCACAACTATTGCCCTCCTGTAAATACGTCAATTTTATAATTAGGCAAAAGAGTAACCACCGCTTTTTTAGAATCTGCTCTGCGACCAGGTCTTCCCTTGAACCTCTTATTTTTTCCCAAAGTATTAATGATATTAACCTTTTTAACCTTTACATTAAACAACTGTTCGACTGCCTTTTGTATAGTTAATTTATTACTATTAACACACACCTGAAACACATATTTACCATTCTCCAACAACAAACTTGCTTTCTCAGTAATCCATGGTTTAACTAAGACATCGGAATAAATTACATTTTTCATAACAACCTCCCATTCTGTAGCCCATATAGCGCAGTTCTAGACAACAACAGCAAATCATGCCTCACGATATCCAAAACATTCGCTCCGTCTATAGGTAAAACGTTTACGTTAAATAAATTACGGCTCGCTAGTCTCAACCTCGCGTCCGCATCATTATCGTCTAAAATAAGTATTTTACGCGCACCAAAAGCACTTATCATCTTTGCAAGTGCAGCAGTTTTATGTTGATATGTTGCGCAATCATCTAGAATACGCAAACTACCATCTAAAAACTTAGCTGACAAAGCGTGTCTCAACCCAAGCTTTCGCACTTTTTTGTTCAAACAAATGGCATGACTTCTAACGACTGGCCCGTGACTAACACCGCCACCCCTCATCTGCACAGACCGCAAAGAACCTTGCCTAGCATTACCCGTACCTTTTTGTTTAAAAGGCTTCTTTGTAGTACCAGAAACCTCTGAAATAGTTTTTGTAGCATGACAACCAGACCTCGCTTTTGCCATCTGCCAATCAATTACTAACTTAATGATATCCATTCTCGGCTCTAATCCAAAAATAGCATGACTCACAGATACCGCGCCAAGTTTCTCGTTGGCGATATTCACTAAATCCACCATCAAGCCTTCATCACTCTTAGAACTTGCAATTGAAATAGACTCAACACTCATCTCACATAACCAAAATTAATATTACACACTTATCAGATACGCTATTACCGCACACTTTTCTAATAACAACAATCTCATTAACAACAAACGAAAACAACTCTAAAATGCGTTCAGCTTCTTGAGAGCATCAGAAATATACAGATAAGAGCCACTAGCACCCGGTACAGAACCTAATATTAAAATTATTTTTTTATCTAAAATAGTACGTAATATTTTCAAGTTCTGCTTTGTCACCTTACGCTGCCCCATATGACCAGCCATCTTTTTACCCTTAAACACCTTACCAGGATCCTGACGACCACCGGTAGAACCATGAGATCTATGAGATATTGACACACCATGACTCGCTTCTAGACCGCGAAAATTGTGTCTTTTCATCACACCAGCAAATCCTTTGCCTATACTCACTCCTTCAACATCGATACATTGCCCATCCTTAAAATGACTAACATCAACACAAGTGCCAACTTCCAACAAATTGCTAGCATCTACGCGAAATTCTTTTAAGACAGACATAGCAGGCAAACCACGAGCAGCTAACACAGTTCGCACAGACTTTGAAAGTTTTGTGTCTTTTACTGGGTTCGAGCCCATAATCAAAGCATCATAACCGTCGCGATCCTTGGTTCTATGACCAATCACGCGGTTTTCAACTTGCACCACAGTAACGGCCACTTTTTCATCAGTTTCAGTAAACACAGAAGTCATTCCTAACTTCCTACCTATCACACCAGTTCTTTTAGACATCTCAATTACTCTACAAACAATACATTGCTATCAACAATCACTTCATTTAACTATAACAACTTATCTCAATAAAACAATGGCATAAGCCAGATTAACTAAAATAAATTCTCAACACCACTCCAACTATAAGTCAAGCCATAAGCTATACATACACTTGGACCAACAAATCTACAAATGATAAAACGCCATAGCCATTTCCACCACTCAATGCTTCTTATTGGTTTATTCTCTATTTCTTACTAACGACACTTTTGCGTGGCGCACCAGCCTGAGTAGAAACTGGTTTAGAAGAATAATTGCTATCACCTGCTAACTTCGGAAATTTTATCATTACATCCACACCAGCCGGCAAATCTCTTCCTTGAAAAATACTCATGACTTGATGAGCAGGATTCACCACAACTATCAACCTAGATTTGGTTCTTATTTCAAATTGCTCCCTCGCTTTTTTATTCACGTGAGGAGAAGTGTTGACGGTAATTTTCTGTATATGTCGTGGCAAAGGTACGGGGCCAGAAAAATCTGCTCCAGCCCTGCTCAGCTCAGACACTATTTCTCTCGCAGCATCTTCCAGCACGTTTTCGTCAAAAGACTTTAACACAATTCTCATCTTCATTCTATTCAAACCAAATAAAAATACCACTCACAGCAAATATAAAAAGCTTCTTAAAATTTTTAAACAATTTTAATCTTATTTTAATTATCTTTCAAACAATGTTTGATGATTATTTGGGATTTCTTCTATTACACTCTTCATAGAAAACTTCCGAAACAATTAGTATGTTTTTAAACAAATCTTTAACTTCACATCATACGAAATACAGTGTGTGTTAAAGAAAAATTTAAATAGATAATCAAAACTCTAAATTTCAAATCTTAATTTCCTAGATCACAACAAGTCAGGTCATAACAGGTCAGACCATAGACATCTCACAAGACTATAGCACATGCTGCGACCATTAGTCAAACATCCCGACTCCACTCTACACACTCTATATCTGATACAGTTCTTGTGCTTTACCCAGAAAAACCAAAGAGTATGTCTCGACTTGTTCGTAAGGCTCCTACTAGCCCACAACGTCATTCCTTGTATACAAAGAAAACAGATAACGTGCACGTCATTTGACCAATTAAGATAACTATGACATACGAGTTATAAGTTAAGGTCTCAAATTTTGAGTCTTGATAGTTTTATCAGAGGTTGCGCCAGAGCGCAATGCCATTCTAGTATATATATGTTGCTAATTATATAACAAACACACCATGATATAAAGGTTATCACGATCTAAAGGTTATAAAGGATTAGGTTACGGGTTGTTTTAATCTAAAGTTCATAAAAGCTCCTTATAAAGACATGCATGAAGCGTCTTCATAAGGAGCGATGATATTAATTAAACTAAAATCTTGGTCACGGTGCCAGCGCCAACTGTTCTACCACCTTCCCTAATGGCGAAACGCAAACCTAATTCCAAGGCGATAGAAGTAATCAATTCTACAGTCATACTTACTCTATCACCAGGCATAACCATCTCAATACCTTCGGGAAGCTCGATACTACCAGTCACATCAGTAGTTCTAAAATAGAACTGAGGTCTGTAGTTACGGAAAAACGGAGTATGGCGACCACCTTCATCTTTGCTCAACACATACACTTCGGACTCAAATTTAGTATGAGGCGTAACCGTGCCAGGTTTTGCAAGCACCATTCCACGTTCCACCTGAGTTTTTTCCACGCCACGCAACAATAAACCAGCATTATCTCCTGCCATTCCCTGATCTAATTGCTTTTTAAACATCTCAACGCCTGTGCAAGTAGATGCGATTCTTTGGTCAAAACCAACAATCTCGATAGGCTCACCCACCTTTACTATACCTCTTTCTATTCTACCTGTCACAACTGTTCCTCTACCTGAGATAGAGAATACATCTTCCACTGGCATCAAGAATGGTTTTTCAGTGTCTCGAGCAGGAGTTGGAATATAAGAATCAACAGCCTCCATCAAACTCAGAATAGCCTGTTTACCCAACTCTTGACTCCTAGCATCTGCACCATTGTCTAGAGCTTTCAATGCCGAACCTCTAATGATTGGAATATCATCTCCAGGAAAATCATAGGAAGTTAAAAGTTCACGCACTTCCATTTCTACCAATTCTAACAGTTCCTCATCATCAACAAGATCAACTTTATTTAGGAAAACAACTATAGAAGGCACGCCAACTTGCTTTGCTAGCAACACGTGTTCTCTCGTCTGTGGCATAGGACCATCTGCAGCAGAAACTACCAAAATAGCGCCATCCATCTGAGCCGCGCCAGTGATCATATTCTTAATATAATCTGCGTGCCCAGGACAATCTACGTGCGCATAGTGCCTATTAGCTGTCTGATATTCAACATGAGCAGTATTGATGGTAATACCACGAGCCTTTTCTTCGGGAGCGGCATCAATCTCATCATATTTACGCACTTGAGCGCCGCCAGCTTCAGCTAAAACGGAAGTAATAGCAGCGGTAAGGCTTGTTTTACCATGATCAACGTGACCTATAGTACCAATATTAACGTGAGGTTTGTTTCTATCAAATTTTTCTTTTGCCATATTATTTAATACCAGTTATTGTGAATAAATAAAATTTATAGTGAATACAAAAAACATTTTTCTTACATAAAATAAAAACAAATGCTGCGCACAAACGTTCGTACTAACAATACGATCATGCATCTTAGCAGTTACAGCGACTTTACCCCCCATCTCCCAGCAAAAGGAAACTCCAAGAGTAACGTCTTGGGAAGGCAAAACTTGATTGCGTTTAAACCAGGATGCGATTTAAGTATATGCGTAACGAAAAATCCTTGTATCCACAAAGAAGCAGGATGCTAAAATATCCTAAGTACACTCCCAATTCCTCTTGATGATACAAGAAATTTAAAAGAAATCAAGAGCGAATCAAAAAAAACAGTCCCATAATACACAAAAACACAAAAAAAGCGTCAAAATCATTGATTTATAGCTATTTTTTATTATAAGTTATAAAAATACTTTGACAACAAAATGGTTTTCAACAGTAATTTTTATGACTAAAGGGAGGCAGACAATTCATCTTCATTTAATAACATAAATAAAATCTTAAGAGCGTATTAAGTAAACAGAGAGCGTGCACGCTAAATACGCATTACATCAATCTCTTTCTCTTTAATCATTTTATCTATTTCAGATATGAACTTATCGGTAATAACTTGCACCTCTTGAGTTGCGCTTTTTAGTTCATCTTCACTTAATTCCTTATTCTTTTGTCTTCTTTTTAATTCATCGTTTGCATCTCTCCTCACATTACGCACCGCCACTTTAGCATCTTCTGAGTATTTATAGCCTAATTTCACCAATTCCCTTCTGCGCTCCTCAGTAAGAGGTGGCATAACCATTCTAATCATTTGCCCATCTGCCATAGGTGTTACCCCAAGATTTGCATCAGAAATAGCTCGCGCAACGCTTTTAACAAGGGCTTTATCCCAAACTTGCACTAATATGGTTTGGCTATCTGGCGTACTTACCGTACCCACCTGAGAAACTGGGCCACGCCCACCATATATTTCAACCTGCACGGCATCTAAGAAATTGACAGAAGCTCTAGAGGTACGCAATCCCTTTAATTCTTTGTCTAACACCTTGAGTGTATTCTCCATTCTACCAGATATCTCTTTAAAAAACTGACTATGATCTACGCTACTCATGAGGTTTTGTAATAATAATAATTAATCCATTAAGGACTGATGAAGATTATAATCTGATTCGCGAATTTTGTCTATATACAACTCTCTTCATCCTCGCTAATAAATCAAAGTATGAGTTATACAACGGTTATGCAACGAAATCAGAAAATTAATTTATTGTCTATTGATTTAATATTAATTCTCTGATAGCATACTCCTTGGTATTCTTAATACTTCTACTATGCACCTGTAGCTCAATTGGATAGAGCACTTGACTACGGATCAAGAGGTTATGGGTTCGAGTCCTCTCAGGTGCGCCAAAAACTGCTGCATTAATTTTTACATTCATGCATCACCCTCTGCTGTGCACTTTCTTATTCGCTCTGAATAAGTATATCTGAGTATGTATAAATTTTATACTGAGATAAAGGTAAATGCACTGGGTGTAAATGGTGATTAATACGTTGTATATATCACAATATTAATAACTATGATGTGTATATTACACTGCGCTACTTCCCTTCTATAACGACATGCCCTACCCTACCCCCTCCGCATTGTTAGCAAAAAAGATTATTCAAAAATATAGAGTGATGCATGCTTTTCTCTTTTCACTCACAAACTTTGATTTCTATATACATCAATCACAAGGTTATCATAACACCCGCACACTACATTCATCTAAACAGAAACGTCAAAATAAAACTAATGCATCTCATATTTGCGTTATATTTGCTAAAGATAATGACTCTCATCTAGAATGCATCAATCAAATACACGAAGCTTTCGTAAAAGACGATTATGTACAATCTAAGATTGTATATGATGATATCTTGATTATCCTTACCAACGATCGACGCCTGCTACAAAATTACTCTCATCATCGCTACATCATTTATCATATCCCCGATTTATCAGCGGCACTGAGAGAGGTTGCACAATTGTTATATCTGCATAACATACCAAATAAAATAGTTGGTATTACTGGCACAAATGGCAAAACATCTACCATCTTCTATACACAGCAAATATTGAAATTACTGCATAAAACGAGCGTAACTATAGGAACACTTGGTCTGATAACTGAACATCAAGACATAAATAACGAAGAATTTGTAAAATACTTTAATTCACACCCCACCCTCACCACGCCAGATTTACTATCTCTTGCTCGCCTCCTGAATATATGCAAAACGCATGGAGTTAACTATGCCCTATTAGAAGTTTCGAGTCATGCCTTAGCACAAAATAGAATAATCGGATTAGAGTTAGATGTTGCTGCATTCTGTAACTTTAGCCAAGATCATTTAGATTATCACGAAACAATGCAAGAATATTTTCTTACTAAAGCTAAAATCGTTAATATGCTAAAGCGTGGCGGTAAAATGCTTATCAATGCAGATATTCTAACCATCGCTCAGAAAATATACAATAAACTTCTTGCTGAATTTGTTCAGAAGGATGAGGTGAGAGAGTTATACCAAACGCAAAATGCGAAAGCTTGCATGAAGTTAAACTGGGCCCGTGAATTGACAACAACATCACGGTTACTGTTGAAAGTAGAGCGTGGAAGGAATTCTAATGGAATACAAAAAAACCTCGCGCCCCAATTACTCACGCAAACTTTTAATCATAAAAAACATCCACTATTCAACCACCCCACGCTTTCACTACTGCTAAGTATAATAAATAGCAAAGTGCTGTTAGATTCCTACGTAGTACAAAAGGCAGATTTAAATGGGCAGAAGGTTTTGTTTACTCTCACTCTCAACGCTTCTAAACTACGCCAGATTAACGCTCATCAGATTAATACGCATTTAAATATTGTCGGGTCAAGCCAAATTGCAAATCTACATCTAGCTCTAAATGTTGTGGCAACCTTGCGTTGTGCAGTACATAAACTTCACTCATTACAGAGCATCGAATCACCAAAAGGTAGAATGCAAAGAGTGGAATGTGCAACCTATAATATATTTATAGATTATGCGCATACGCCAGATGCCCTAAGTAGAGCCTTGCGCGCTTTACGTAATCTGATTCATAACAACGGAAGGCTCGTTGTAGTCTTTGGGGCGGGTGGCCAGAGAGATAAAACTAAGAGAGTGCTGATGGGGCGGGTGGCGTCTGAAATAGCAGATAGAATTATTATCACTAATGATAATCCAAGATTCGAAGAGCCATCGCAGATAGCTATGCAAATCATAGAAGGTTGTCCAACTGGGCAAATTTGCCTTAATCGCGAAGAAGCTATAGCTCTTGCAATTAAAGATTTAACCCAACGTGATGCGCTTTTAGTATGCGGCAAAGGGCACGAGCAATATCAGGTTATTAATGGCCGGAAGTATTATTTCGATGATTATGAAGTGTGCTTAAAATACTTGCATAATATTACACCATCCCTATAACAATCCTTCAATTTCAACTTATATCACATCAATAGATCTTTTGAAAATTTGGTCATAAAAGGCCAATGCTATCGAATAATAGATAAGAAACGTTAGAAAGGTTATTAGTATAATTGTTCTTAGTACCGGACAGTTAGGTAAAAAAGTAGTAGCGTAAAGGTAGAAAAGCAGTTAAACATATACATTTTTAACGATAATTAAGGATGTTTATGTTCTATAATACCACTTTACGCCAAATGTTATCAAAACATTTTCGATGGAATAAATCAAGAGTCGAATTATTGGGGATGATAATTTTATCACTTTTTAAGACCCAGAACGTACAAATTCCTAAAATAGCAGAGGGTATAATAAGTGACGCAAAGCAAGATTCAGTAATTAAAAGAATTTACAGATTTTTTAAAGATCAGCTAATAGATGCAGTCGAAGTTGCAGCGTTGGTAGTGGATATCTTAAGTTTAGACAAATATTTGTTAGTAATAGATCGGACAAATTGGGAGTTTGGCAAACAAAGTATTATATCTAGCGATTTCATATGAAAACATAGCAATTCCGATCTTTTTTAAGATGCTAGATAATAAGGGTGGCAACTCGAAAGCTTCAGACCGTATAGAGCTGGTCAGCAAATTTATCAAATGTTTTGGGATTGGAAAAATAGAGGCAATTTTGGGGGATAGAGAATTTTTTGACCAGGAATGAATTGAATTTCTTACAAATAATAATATTAATTTTGTATTCCGGATAAAATGTAATACGAAAGTTAGAGGAGCAAATCTTGGTAAAGTGTAAATTAAATCAATAGACCTCTTTCCTAACTCTACTCCTGATGGCAACTGTGGCGACGCTGTCGATGCGCAAGTCCTCACGTACCTCATGTACGCTGCGGCTCTGTGCTTCGTATACTCCTCGCATTTGCTCTTAATTGAGCGAGTTTCGAAAGAGGTCTAATTATTAATCAATTTAAAGAAGATATGTGGGTTAGCCTGAATAAACCGCAATTAATTCATAAATCAAAAATTAAAATTACTATGAAAAAAATCAAGGGAGACTATGTTATACTTGCCTATCCCGAGTGTTTTTCAAGTAAAAAAGCAGTGCTTCTTTATAAGAAAAGATGGAGTATTGAATCGATGTTTAAGGCATTAGACCTCTTTCGAAACTCGCTCAATTAAGAGCAAATGCGAGGAGTATACGAAGCACAGAGCCGCAGCGTACATGAAGTACGTGAGGACTTGCGCATCGACAGCGTCGCCACAGTTGCTATCAGGAGTAGAGTTAGGAAAGAGGTCTATTGAAAACGCAAGGTTTTAATATGGAAGATACTCACATCAAAGATCTTGAAAGATTAGCAAAATTGCTTGCAGTTTTAACAATTGGATTTGTATTTACCGTAAAATTTGGGGTAATAAAAAATTTAGTAAAACCAATTAAAATTAAAAA
>NZ_JACVVM010000017.1 GCF_016751895.1 Candidatus Sarmatiella mevalonica
TGTTACATCTATTTTACCACCAACCTGCGCATCCTTATGGCTCACGCTAGATTCAATCCGCACGTCTTTAATGCGGATGGTTTGGGATTGCTCTTTGGTAGTAATGTTTAGTGTTGGTACAAGGCCATTTGTAGTTACGCGCATCAAGACGCTATTCGCATCTGTAGAGATGGTTGCGCTAGAATCATCGATAATCACTATATCATTCACAGATTTACGAAGTTTAAGTATACCTCCTTTAAGATTTAATAAACCAACGCTATCAATCTCGGCGTAACCTCCAGTCATATAAAGCAAGCCAGTAATCGCCGGATATCCTGTTATCACGCCACCAAACATCGTAACATTTCCTATAATTTGACTATCATCTCTAACAGCCTCAAGCTCACCTTTATTTATTGTAATTGTTGGGGTTTCGAAAGTATCTGCAAATTGCCATCTCACGTCATTGTGATTAAGATACACTGGCACATTTATGCAAATATCAGGGGCGTTTGCGGCCACCACATCTAGCTCTGTAATAGATTTTACTCCTAAAATTTTTATAACAGTTTCAACTTTAAATTCGCTATTTACTCTCTGTACATCCAACATGAGTGTTTTGTTAGCTGCGGCAAAGTATATTTGCTCAGGCAATACGGCATCTGATTTAATAGTCAATGAATCCGCTGCTATTACCTTGCTGCCCACCACACTACTTTGTGTATATAGCAGGTCTAGCACCGCTTTCCCAAGGGTAGTAGCTTGTGCGGCGGTATCTAATATAAGAGCCAGTTCTACTGGCGCATTAAACCTCGCCTGCGTTCCAATAGACATAGTAACTTGACTCAAGGCATCTAAAGAAGATTTATCACCTTCCTCACCTAGTATAACCGGGGCGGAAGCACCGCTGTCTAACGCTCTTAAGCTTAGATGCAAACCAGAACCCCCAGTAACTCTTTGAATCCTTACCTCATTAGCAGCATATACATCAATTACGCCATTCTGGCTTCCAGACCTCAAGCTCCTCATAACTCCAGGCATAACAAAATCTCTTATCGCAATTGGTTCAAAACCCTCGGCAGTCTGGTTTCTACCAATTTGCACTTTAGAGTTAGACCCGATATTAGTTAAATCTAGCTTTTCACTTTTGCCACCATAATAAAGTAGCGTTGTATTCTCTGCATTCCCCGCGACAAAAGATAATTTTTCTACACCATTCCATAGCTCAATTTGAGATCCACTAGACTTTGTTAAAATAAGCTCTTGCGCCTGATTGTTTAACAATATTAAATTTGAGTTTTCAACAGATAAAGTCTTGCCATTTATTCCAAGCGCTGCTAGTGTTACGATCGAATTATCGTTAATCCTAGAGTCAGCATTAAGAGTGAGCTCGGCATCTGGTGCATAATACTTACTTCTTTCATCAATATCTAATGCTGTAGTAATGCCAAGCGTGACGCCAGAATGTAAAGGAGTGGTGCGAGACTGAAGATGGCGCGCAATGGTGGTTGCGCTAGCGCTATTTACACCAACAATAATAAAAACTGATCCCTCTCTTAGCTTAGCTAAAGTACCAGCGTTCGTTTGAGATGAACTATCCATAACCAACTCAAGTCGTGATTTCGCTAACGTCACATTGCCCCGTACAGCGGCTGGAGTAACGCTCGTGCCCATATAAACTGCGCTAGTCATCTGAGTATTTGGGGTAATTGTGCAATTGCCGCCAACAGATCCGATCTGAAAGCTCGAGACTGGATTAGCGGCTCCAGAAACTTCGAAATCAGCTGCAAAATTCACCACGCCCTGTACTGAAACGGCAGTAGCCTCTGCATATCTATATGCATTGCTTATTGTTGTGGCAGTGCCAGCGCCACTTTCTAAGCTACCCTCTATGGTTTCTGCGGTTAGGGCGACCGTGGTAGAGCCAGCCTTGGTAACGGTTGTTCTACCAGCCCAACCGATAATTCTGGTAATTCTAGATGTACCATTTAAATTCAATCTCACGCTTGACCTAGATGCACCGTGCCGCACTGCTATTAAACCATCGCTCCACAGTTTTGTTACTGTTGCTGGCATGCTGATAATTAACTCTGAGTCATTATTCAAGCGAAGACTTGTATCGTGCGCAGAATGAATGGCGGTACTGTTAGTATCAATGCTCTGCATAGAACCTGCGAGAGTAATTTTAGTGTTTGGACCAAGTACTAAATCATTTGCATTAGTATATTTGAGTAGAGTAATAATCTGTGCGCCAATCACGCTAACATTCACATCTAGCTCACCATCTTCTGGAATCGTATCATGGTCAAGAGTAATAATGGAACTATTAAGTTTTACTGAACCCCTCACGCTAATCTTCGATTGCCCCCCACTCCATTGGGTTAGCCTGGCTACACCATAAGTGGAGATATCATTATTCACGAATTGCAGCGATGCCTTAGGCGAAGTAACGAGCTTGACATCACCAACAGCGTTTTGAGCGGTGATGGAGTTAATAACAATATTCGCATTTGGTGCGTTTTTTATTTCTAAAATCTTACCAAGAGATAAATCAAATTTAATCGACCCATTATTGCCTTGGTCCAGGGTGAGTGGTTTACTATTTAAATCCCATGCTATACTATTTCCGCCGCCAGTAATAATAACGCTACTGCCATTGCTACCACTAATAGTTATCCCATTATTCACTGCCTCCATCGCAATTGTACTCAACTGCCATTTGCCATTGCTAAATGTGAGCGTTGCTAAGTTAGCGCCACCAATAGTGAGGATTTTATCATTTGGTAACACAGTCACTCCGGCATTATTATTACCTCGAGAAGTTAGATTTAATGTTCCGCCTTCAAGACGGATATTATTTGCAAAAAGATTATCAAGAGCGGTATCTGGTAGATTAACTGTAGTTCTGGAAGTTCCATTGAGAGTGGTAGAGCCATAAAATACCACTGTCCTCGTACTACTTACGTTTTGCAGAGTTATGCTTGTAGTTCCTGAGCTTGTTAAAGCGCCACGAAATATTTTTGTGTCACCATTTGCATTAGCTTGGGTAATACTCACGCTCCCCTTTGGTCCAATATCTGTAGTGCCGTATATTAATATTTTTCCTCCACCGCCTAATTGTACGCTAAGAGTACCATTGGCAATAACATCGCTCGCAAAAAGATTATTTGCAAGCACTTCACCTCCCACCTGTATATTAAGCGCTTTGTCGACCGCAACCGTTACAATGTCTCCAACTAATCTAGCTTTACTGCTTAGAGCGCCTGTAATAGTAATATTTGAGTTTGCATTTACAGTCAGATTCTTCATAAACGCCGAACTAACAGCAGCATCTTTACCAAGTTGACCACCTAACGCTAGTTGTAGCGGACCATTAGCAATAACATCATTTCCAAAAATCGCACCCGCATCAACATTCCCATCTACTGTCACTTTAAGTGCTCCGCTGTTACTAATGTTAGTAGCGCCATTTACCAATCTAGAATCTTCATGCATAATGCCTGTGATAGTGATATCTGCATTTTCTTTGATAGCTAGATCCTGACCAAACAAATGAGCTATACTGCCAACATTTCCTATACCTTGTAAGTTGATTTTGATCGAGCCATTGGCATCGCACTTGCCAAGGAAAAGCGTACCAGAAGTTACGTCCCCATTGATATTAACGTCCAGGGTTTTGCCAGCCGCGATGGTTGTTGTGCCATGCACTATGCAGGAAGTTGATTTTGTAAGACTTCCAGTGGAAATGGTGGAGTTATCGCCTATGGTTAGGTCGTTATAAAATATCACGCCACTGCCCACACTACCCAAAGCACCCTTGATGTTGATTTTCACTCCACCATTGGCATCGCACCTGCCATTAAAAAGCGTACCAGACATCACATCACCATTGATATTAACGCTCAGGGTTTTGCCAGCAGCAATGGTTGTTGCGCCGCCTGCTATGCTGGAACCTATGTCCGCAACACTTCCAATGGAAATAGTGGTGTCACCACCTGCGCTCAGACCACTCGCAAAAATCCTGCCGTAATTACCTGCGCTACCCAAAGCGCCCTTGACGTCAACTGTTACTGTGCCTCCAGCATCACACCTGCCATTAAAAAGCGCATTAGAAGTTACGTCCCCATCTACCTTAACGCTCAGGGTTTTGCCAGCCGCGATGGTTGTGGTACCTTCTACTATGCGGGAATTTGCATTTGTAACACTGCCAATGGAAATAGTGGTTGCGCCGCCTGCACTCAGATCGCTGGCAAAAATCCTGCTGTAATTACCTGCACTACCCAAAGCACCTTCGATGTCAACTGTTACTGCGCCTCCAGCATCACACCTGCCATTAAAAAGCGCATTAGAAGTTACGTCCCCATCTACCTTAACGCTCAGGGTTTTGCCAGCCGCGATGGTTGTGGTACCTTCTACTATGCGGGAATTTACATCTTTAATACTTCCAACAGAAATAGCGAAGTTATCACCTATAACTAAATCACTTCCAAAAATCTTAGCGTATATGTTCAAACCACCTAAAGCGCCTTTTATGTCAATTTTTACTGCGCCATTAGCATCGCAGTTTGTTTTGAAAAGTGTACCAAGAATCCTCTCCCCATCGATATTAACGTTCAGGGTTTTGTCAGCTGCGATGGTTGTTGCGCCACGCACTATGTGAAATCGTACGTTGCTAACACTGCCGATAGTAACATCAAGATTCTCTTTTATATCAAGCGCCCCATCGAACAACTCGGCCTCGTTAACATGCCCTAATGTTATTGACGAAACTTGGTCGATTGTAGCATCTCCTACAATTAGTTTACCAGATGGCATAGCGATAGAGTGAGCTTTCGGGTCTGCAGGAGCAATATTTAGGCCACCACTAAATGCGCCGCCAAATAGGCCAGTGGCAGAGAGGTTTATATTAGTGGTAGGATTAAGATTAAACATAACGTTGGTAGCAGCGCCCGCAACCGCTACCGCGCCAGCTGCAATGTTATGATTCTGTACATTTAAAGTTAGAGTCGAGTTGCTTAAGTTGCTCTTAAATATCTTGCCATTTAGGTCGGTAGTTGGACTGACGGTAGCGTTTAAATATGCAGACGCCCCTGTTACAAATCCGGCGGCAGCATCTATAGCGCCGCAGTTTAAATTAAAAGCCAGAGGCTGTCCTTCAACGCCTTTTAACGCAGCAGTAATGATGCTCGTTGCGTTAGCTCCGGCACCACCGCAGGTAACGTTGAGCGTTGATGCCTTGTTAGTAACTTGCATATTACCTGCATTAATTATTTTTGCAGCTACATTACCAATATTACCTACATCAATTGTTAACACGCTATTATTCAAAGTTATATCCTGACCATTAGCATTAAGGGCGCAGGATTTTACGTCGTCAGATACTCCCGCCTTTATCGCGAGAGTAGAGTCTGTAAGCCTTATGCCATGACCATACACTACTGAAGTAGCGCCAATATTAGCAACTGTGGATTGAGCAAATACTTCGGAGTTCGTGATGGTTAAGATGCCGGTGTTATGAGTGCTGAGTAAAGGTTCGGATATCGCAGACACTATCCTCGCCTTAGCATTTTCGATTGTAATCGGCGCATTACTATGCAAAGCACTGATGGGTCCATTAAAGAAAATGCGCAAATCCCTCGTCAGAGCAGCTCCCTTAAAACTGATAGCATTCGCGTGAGTCTTGAGCTTATTACAATATAGATTCAAATTACCCGCATATACCAGCGCCTTCGCGTTTACTCCACCCTCAACATCACCCAACACAATCACCGAAGGATTCGCGCCATCATTCTGCTGCATCACAGAAGTATTAGAAGCATCTGGCGTAGTAATGCCAGCTATAGTGTTTGCAGTAATAATAGGAGCATTACCAAAAACCTGTGCAGCATTACCTGTGCTGTCAGTAATAATTAAAGATCCCCTAAGAGTAGTGGCATTTCTAACAACATTTCGATCCAGGTCTCCGTTCCCATCAATTGCATTTCGTGCAAACGATGACTCAGCTGCAATCACTACTGACGGTACGGCGCCTTGGGCTCCTGTGATCACCAACTCGCTTATACTAAGACCTTGGCGCCTATCATCATTTGCGCTATAGATTATGCTAGGGCTTGACGTTAACTCATTCATACTAATATTGCTCACCGACATATAATATTCTTTTCCTTGATTTAACACTACCATACCAGAGCCATTGATAGTTAAACACTGTGTATTGGTTTGCGTTTCTGCAAACATCGAGAATTTAGCTCCACCACTTAAAATAAGAGTGCCAGGAATGTTAAAAATACCAGCGGAGTTGTTGAGAGCATTGTCACTACCAATAGTCACGGTCGCCCCATTCACGGTCAAGGTTTTATCCGCCGAAAGTAAAGCAGAATGCATAGCGCTACCAGTAATAGCAAATGTACCGCCGGTAATGGTTGCATCATTGTTAAAAATCTTGCCAGTCTGGGCGTTCGCTCCAAAGTTCAGGACGCAGGTACTGTTGGTGATATTAGCTGCGCTATTAAAGATCTTTGCATTTAAACCTTGCGCACCAGCAGTATAAGTGAGCCTGCCGCCGCTTGACTCAAACGTGTCATAAAACACCCCGCCCCAATCTTTCGTAAGCCCTGCAACGTTTAGTGTAGCATCGCCAAGTGTAGTATTGCCTCCCACTCTTGTTTGATACGGCGCATCGCCTGTGCCGCCTTGCAAGTCAAGAGAGCCTTTAAGCAGCGTTAAATTCCCTCCTATTGTCGAAACCGCCCCAGTAAAGAGCCCAGCATCAACATTTACAGTAAGGTTATTAGTTACTTGGATAAGACTCTTATCTGATGGAGTAGATCCGTCATTTTTCGTTCCAATGATTTGAACCTCCGCATCTGCAAGAGAATTCCTAGCTACATTAACTGAATCCAGAATATAAGTTACCCTACCCTCATTACCATCCACCGCATCTGACAAACGCAAACTACCACTATTCAATGTAGTAGCGCCTATCTTAAGCGTAGCGGTTGCGTCGGGTCCTAGCTCAGTGGGTTGGATACATAAAGTTGGTTTAGCTGAAGTATTTGTAGAACCAATGATAAGACTGCCCCTTATAACCGTCTGCGTCTGATTTGCGGCAACCTTGGGTAATAAAGAAAGATCGCCCTTCGTAAGGGTAGCATTACCACTAATAAGAAGCGCATCATTGTCTGCGGGGAAAGCAATTTTTGTGCTTCGGCCTTCCATATCCACATTCCTTAAATAGGCTTGTTGAACTGTAATATTGTTACTGCCTATCTTTAAATCCGCTCTATTCTCATCCGTAGTAGCTTGAGCGCCATCTACTGTTAGTCGATCAATGCTTAAACCACTTGCAGTATTGGTAATTTCAACCGCAATACTACCAGCTGCCCCATTGGGGCGAGTTCCTTGAATTTTTGATATGGATATGGTATTATATCCTTCTGTGAAATTCAACACCAATGTATGCACGCTGCTCGCATTATCATCTACTACACCTAAATCCACCGTAGACAAGCCCCTGAAAGCATATGACTGATCTATACTAAAGCCTTTCGCGTTCACCCTATCACCGGCGCTAGCAGCGCTAGGTAATACTTGATATACAGGCGCGCGGAAATACTGATTACCATACCCTGGACGCATTTTTATCGTTTGCACATCATTGTTACGAGCAAAGCCTATCGCAGCCTTAGCGTCGCTTGCATCTAAAACAACCTTACCATCAGCATCGTATTTACCCTGCACCACACCCAGCAAAGTAGTATTGCTACTGTAAATGGCGTAATTGATAGTGCCATTAAAATTGTAACCAGATTTCGCAATTGCTCCAAGTGCCACGGATTGATTATCTAGTATTACTGTAGGCGGGGCGATGATTAACTCACCTATATTATAGCCTGGATTGGTATACCAAAAAGTAGTGAACATTGAATTTTCTACAATAGCAGATGAAAGCTGACCTGGAGTGTAGAGCTGAGTCCACGCTATCCCATACAAATCACTCATTGGCTTGTCGCGAATAATAACAGTATTCTGAGGATTAGCATTTTGAAAATTTGCGCACGCAGTGCCAACGGCGCTGCCAGACCTATAATTGACCTGCGATGGAGCGATCACAGTCCCTCGCAGCGTAGGCATCTCCGCCCCCACATCAAAAGGCGCACTCAAAGCCGAAGTAAGCAGCATCGCCTTAAGCCCAGCGCCACCAAATCCACTACCTTTTCTACTCTGTATCATTTTTTTGCTATTTTTCATAAACAATATCACGTCCTAAAACAAATAAAATTCGAACCCTCCTCTTCCAACATGTGGCAAAAATATATATTTATTTATGGTCCTATTGACATGGTGTGAAAAAATAGTATATTGAATATGCGTTTCTTAAACAAAAAACTTACTCTCATAGTTTCATAACAATTTGGCAACAACTATAGGTAGTGCAAAAGGACACAAAAACCCTAAAAGACTTATGATCATCTCTTACGAAACAAAGCTATAAATATCTAAATATCCCTAACAATAAGCCAATTAATCCATTTTTCCGACTAAAAGATAACGATATCTTAAGCTTTTATTAGAAAGCAAGGGGGTGGGAAGAAAAATATGAAATTAGATGGTTACGTCATCTAAATTAGACTGCATGTATGTCGCTAAGGTAACATTATGCATTAGCATAGCAACCGTCATAGGACCCACTCCGCCAGGCACTGGAGTGATAAAAGACGCTTTTTTGCACACACTATCAAACTCCACATCTCCCATCAACTTTCCGTCATCTGAGCGATTAATACCAACGTCAATCACCACGCAACCAGGTTTAACGTGCTGGGCTCCTATCATCCCAATCGCACCGCACGCGGCAACCAAAATATCGGCTTGCGATGTAATATCCGATAGGTTCTGAGTATGAGAATGACAAAGCGTTGGGGTAGCATTGCGCTGTAAAAAGAGATGAAATAACGGTTTGCCCACTATATTAGACCTACCTACTATCGCCACCCGCCTTGAAGCTATAGCGATATTCTGGCTCTCAATTAACTTAATCACGCCCAGTGCCGTGCATGGCACAAGCCCAGGCATACCATGATAAAGTAGCGCAGAATTAAGGTAAGAGAAGCCGTCTACGTCTTTCTTAGCGTCCACCAGAGACAATATGCTGGCATCTATGCGCGCAGGCAGTGGCATTTGAATAATTATGCCATGTATACTGCAATCTTCATTCAAACCTACTATCACCTCCTCCAACTCTCGCTGCGATACGTCGCTTACAAAGTGTAAAATTTGCACCTCTATACCACATGCCACACCCGCCCGTTCTTTGTTTTTGATATATATCTGGCTTGCATGATTTTCGCCAACAAAAACAATGGCAAGTTTGGGGTGTATGTTATGCTTCGTTTTTAACAACTCCACTTGCGCTCCTATCTGTTGCAAATATTTAGAAGCAATGGCTTTGCCGTCAATGATTTGTGCGTTCATCAAGACTCGTTTGGATTAATTAAATAGTTTAGATAATGGAATTTGTAATAGAATGACTATAAGTTTAAAAACAAAAAAATTAAATAATCGGTAGCGCTGTTTGTACTCGTCTTATGCTTTCATTTTGCGTGTTTAACACGAGGGAATTAATAATCATTCTATCACCATCTTGCGTTAGACCCTTCATTAAAGCATTGTCTGTGATGGCGGTAGATACAAATATTACATCACCAGGAACAAGATCGTAGATATTGTATTTTTTACGCTCATACTCACCATCACCAACCAGCCTACCACAAAAACTTCCGCCTATAGCTTTTATAGCTGCAGCCGATAACAAACCTTCAACCGCACCGCCGCTACCAATATACATATGATACATCCCTTGAGCCACAAGCAAGCTAGCTTCAACATCACCATCGGTAATTAATATCACATCCACCCCACAAGCACATGCCCGCTCTATTATTTGGCTATGCCTTGGCCTATCGAGTATCACTACCTTTATCTCAGCTCGCTCCTTACCCTGGGTACGCATTAAAACATTGGCCAATATACTAATATTTTGTTCAATGGAGTTATCCAAATCTATGCCATATGCCTGAGCATTTATGTGAGTGACAATTTTTTGCATATATACATCCGGCAAAGCCATCATGCAGCCCCTAGCCCCCACAGCAAGCACAGACATGGCGCCGTTTTTTGCAAAGGCTGCGTTAGTAGTGCATTCTAATGGGTCAATTGCCACATCCAGCTGCATAATTCCGCCCTCTTCAAACTTCTGCTTTTGCACGTCTGCGGCAGGATGGGCGAATTCCTGCCCTAAGTACAGCATAGGCGCCTTATCGCGCTCACCTTCGCCCGCGATAATGCGAATGTCGAATGGTAGATTGGTAAAATCATCAAAAATAGCATCAACGGCCATTTTATCAGCTAGCATCGCATCTTCTAAACCCAACACTTTGTGTACGCTCATGGCGGCTAAGCAGGTGGTGCGTACAAAAAAATCTTCTAAATTACTTACTAAATACATTACGTACCCTCTTTATTTTTAACTCTTCAACAGAATAAACTATCAACCTGCTCTATCACAAGGTTGCATATTGGTAGTTCTAGATTATACTGCTGCATAATGCTAGAGATAGCACGAGCAGCAAACACACCCTCAACCACTCCGGCTTCCTGTAGCAATTGCCGCTTATTCATTTGTGTATTCATGAGATTATAGCCAAACTTAGTATTGCGCGAGTTCGAAGAATAGCATGTTAGCACCAAATCCCCTATCGCGGTAGTATTAAGTAATGTATTTTTTTGCGCATTAAACAGCTCCATAACCTTAATAATTTCCATGAGACCATCTGAAATCAGCAAAGCCCTGGTATTCTCGCCATAACCCTTTGCATTGTATATACCACTAGCAATTGCTATAATATTTTTCATTGCCGAAACTACCTGCATTGCCGCAATATCTTGCGTTACTTCAACAGCTACATGATCTAACATTAGTAAATTAGAAATGGCGCGAGCAAAGTCTAAGTCATTTGATGCAACATTAATTTTCGTATAAACGCCCACGGCCAACTCGCGCGCAAAATTAGGGCCGGAAAGAAATCCGATGCAACCAGTGGTCATGTTAGCTAGTTTTGCAGCAAATAACCCCGTAGGATTGGTCGCAAAACCCTTCGTAGCTATCAGCACATGCGCGCCACTACATCTATGCATAATGGCTCTGGCATGGATATCTAGTGCATAAGATGGGATGGCAAGTATTAATAAATCACTCTCCTTCAAATCTAATAAATCAATATCAGAGAAGGCGTGGAGTTTGTCTGATAAGTTAATGCCAGGCAAATATTTATTATTTTCTTTAAAATGATTGATGTTATGTGCCAATTCTTGGTTTCTGCAAAAAATACCTACATCACGCTTCATTGCTATAGTATGAGCAATGCTAGTACCCCAACTTCCAGCGCCGTACACAACCACTTTCTGCAAGGGATTCTTTTGAAGTAACGACATATATTATAAATTACATTTCAGTTTATTTTTTCGCGTATTTGATTTTTACTTCACTCTCGAGTGCAGTTGGCTTCATTGCGCCTCCTTACATTTATATTTAGTATTGAGCAAACGATAATTTCATTTATTAATTTATAATATGAATAAAACTATGCGCATAAAAATGCGAAAAATTATTACTCATAAGATTACTATTGTTCTTTGCGCCGCGCTTGCCTTATGCCCATTACTAGCAAGACTGAATCCAAGCAAGTTAATATGGGCGATACTTACTTTGCTTATGATAGGTTTTGTTAGCTGTGCGCTGTATGTAAGGCGATATATAATAACAAACAGAACATTCATATTTCAGGGCAGGTTAAGTAAGCAGATTATCATAACTTTTGGCTCGATAATAGCCATCCCCACCCTCGTCATTTCATTTTTCTCACTAATGTTTTTTTATTTTGGTATACAAAACTGGTTTGATAACAAAATATTAAGAATCTTAGATGAATCCTCTTACGTTGCCCAGGCTTATATTTCGGAAAATAAGAATCAGCTAAAAGAGGCGACCTTCGCTATTGCACATAACCTTACAAACAGAGTGGCTGCTACTCTGTCTCAGGAGGAGGTAACAAAAATATTAAATACTGAGGCTGAAAATAGAGGGTTAGATGAAGTGATTTTGTTTAACCAAGACACCCAAAACATCGCTGCAAACAACAACTTCAATTTTATGTTTGCTGTGCTTAGCATCCCTCTTCACATTATGCAAAACTTAGTGATAGGAGAGATTGCCGAAATTAATAACGACCCAGAAAAACTCAAGAATATCATAAAGCTTGATTCTAGGCAAAGCATCTATCTCATTGCGAGCAAACTGATAGATAAAAAAGTCTTATACCATCTGGAAGGTACTCAAAATGCCAATGATCAATACCATATATTACACCAACACATTCTTGGCATGGAAATAAGATTTTTGGTTTCATTTATACTTGCTACATTTATCTTGCTGTCTTTAACCATAGTTTTTGGAGTAAATTTTGCCAAAGACATCATATCCCCTATAGAATCGCTAGCTATGTTAGCAAAACAGGCGGAAGAGGGAAGTTTAAACATAAAATTGCCTACGGAAAACCTCAGGGATAACGAGATTAGGGATTTAGCATTAGCTTTTAATCATATGATTAGTGAGATTAATAGAAAAAATAGAGAGTTGGTAGTGGCTCAGAGAGCACATGCCTGGAGCGATGTGGCGCAGCGCGTGGCGCATGAGGTGAAGAACCCACTTACGCCAATACATCTTTGTGCGGAGAGGTTATCTAAAAAGTTTGGCAATATGATTACAGACCCAGAACATAAAGAAATGTTCTTACGTTATACGCAAACTATCTTGCGACACACAGATGATATTAAGAAAATAGTATCTGAATTTGTGAACTTTGCGCGTATGCCAAAACCAGTGTTTGAGCAACTTGATATCGTATCATTTGTAAAATCCACAGTAGAGAGTAGAGCTTTAATCTGTGAGGATATTTATTACCAGTTTAATAGTAATATTGATACGTACATAATGCATTTTGACAACAATCAAATGCATCAAGTGTTAATAAATTTAATGAAAAATGCCGAAGAATCGTTAACTTTTGATGTTGTTATTAAGCAAAAAAAAATTATCGTTAATGTTACTAAAGATTGCAAAAACTTAATTATATCAATAGAAGATAATGGCCCTGGTTTTGATGAAAATTTCCTAGCTCAAACATCTACTACTTATGTTACAACTCGAGCAAAAGGTATGGGGTTAGGATTAGCTATAGTACGTAGAATTATAGCTGATCATAATGGCAATTTAGAATTGAATAACTCGGCGAATGGCGCTATTATATCAATTATTTTTCTCGTATAAAAAACATCACTTTAAGCATCAAACCATAGGTATCTATATTATTTTTTTTGTAGTATTTATGTCAAAATAGTATTGATTTACAAAATTAATGTGTTTAAACTCGTTAAAGGTGTACAAGTATCCTTTATTCGTAACTCTAGGATAACTAGGGGTTACGTATTCGTCAGGTGGTAGCGTGGGATTTATTAAACTCAGTCATTAAATAAAGCAAAGAGGTAGTTTTATGGTAAACGATGTGTTAGTAATAGATGATGAGATAGACATCATCAATCTAGTAACGGATATCCTAAAAGAAGAAGGATACAAAGTCAAATCCGCATTTGATAGTACTAGCGCGTTCCAAATTTTACAAGAAAAAGTACCTCAAGCTATTATCTTAGATGTCTGGCTTCAAGGCAGCGAGCTCGATGGGCTCGGTATTTTAGAGGTTATTAAACAACGCTATCCTCTTTTACCAGTTATTATGATTAGTGGCCATGGCACAATAGACACGGCCGTCTCTGCAATTAGACTCGGAGCATATGATTACATAGAAAAACCTTTTGCGCAAGATAGGTTGCTTATAGTTTTAAAAAGAGCTCTAGAATCTTTCAAATTAAAACGTGAAAATATTAATTTAAGATCAAAAGTTGTCGATAGGATTGAGTTCATAGGTAATTCTGTAGCTAGCACTAGGCTTAAAGTTGATATAGAACGTGCTGCAAAAACTTCCAGCAGGATAATGATACACGGTTTATCTGGAACAGGCAAGAAGCTAGTTGCAAAATTTTTACATAAAAAATCTAGTAGGGCCAATGGGCCTTTTATTACTTTTGACCCAACTGGCATGAGTAGTGAATTAATGTGTCAACAACTCTTTGGTTTAGGTAATCCAGAGTTGCATGGTGGTTTTGAAAGAAGCGTCAATCTATTAATGGCGGCCAATGGTGGTATATTGTATATTAGCGAAGTTGGAGGCTTAAGCACGGAAGCCCAGGCGCGTTTGTTAAAGTTTTTGCAGGATAATCAATTAATTAATCCTCAAACGGGACAGATTGTTAAGCTCGATGTACGTTTTATAGTCTCTACGAGTCAGGATCTTGAGAAGTGCATGACTGCTGGTGAATTTAAGCAGGATTTATATCATAGACTTAATATCGTGTCTATTAAAGTGCCCTCGCTATCTGAGCGCAAGGAGGATATAGATCAATTAGTGAAGTATTTTGTAAAATATTTCGTAAAATACTCTGGCTTGAGAGAGCTGAAATTTTCAAGCGAAACGATAGCTACTATGCAATCTTACCATTGGCCTAATAATATTAGACAACTGAAGAATTTAGTTGAATGGGTCTTAATAACGCATCGTGATAGTAAGGATGGCGTGGTAAAGCCTGATATGCTTTCTAATGAAGTTTTGAGCTCAGGGTCTTCTTATGGCATGAAATTGAATTTCAGCAATAAGGATCTACTGAGTCTTGCTCTCAGAGATGCCAGAGAGGAGTTTGAAGTTTGGTATCTGGATGCGCAACTAGAAAGGTTTAACTATAATATCTCTAAGGTGGCAGCGTATATCGATATGAATCGCTGCGCTTTGCATAAAAAAATCCGTAAGCTTTATCCAAAGCTCGCGGCGCTTATAATGCAGCAAGTGTCGGGCGATGAGATAAGTAATTTAAAAGCTAAGAAGAAGATGGCGCGCATGCTTGCGCGCAAATCCGTTTTGTTAGCAGAGGATGAACAAAGTATCAAAGAAGAAAGCGTAAGAAATCTTCTGACTGAGCTTTAATATACCTCTTACAAAGCTCGCGCTAAGTTCGGAGTTACGATGCCTCCTATGAAACACTGCTATTGGTGGTAACTAACAGCGTGTAACGCTAAAAGGTAAATGAAGTTGAGTGAGTGGCTCGAATCGACGGGTGTAGTTGTTATAAGTAGTAGAGCTTCGCGAGAGATGTAGCTAAACCATCATGGCTTTTGCGCAGGATGCATAAATATAAGCCGTACTACTCTTGCAGATTGGGTTATGCACCATACAAACTTCGGTAGTGTTGTTTCTTGGCAGCTAAGATAATTTGTAATCTGTCTGCTACAATCCTTATTTTACCAAGCTTTTTTAAACTGTTTAATGTAGCTCATTCTATCATTTTTAATACCGATATTCCTAAATAAATATAGACAAAGAGAAGGTATTGATATATATGAATTGTAGAAAAGGAGTTTTTTTATGAATCAAATGTAAACATTGCGGCAGTGGAAAATATGTTAAAAACGGCTTTGTAAACAAGAAGCAAAGATACGAATGCAAGGAATGCGGAAAGACATTCAGGGAAGGAGGATTATGTCTATAGAAAGAATAGAAAGGGCACCGAATCCTTTAATAATAAGATATTTACCAAGGTTTAATAGGTGCTCCAAACGGTATTCAAAGGCTATGGATATAGTATTTCATTCGTTATACCTTTTATTCAACAAACAAATTCTCTTGTCTATATTTAGTTAGGAATACCTTAATATCATCTCTCTAGGCAATTCGTCCAGTTAAAGAGTGTGATTGGTATTAAGCCTCTTGCATAACTATAGTAATTTAGGTTGAATTAGATATAATTTTTCGTTATAATGAAAGGAAAAATGACAAAAAGCTATAGCAATGATTTAAGATATCTAATTCAACTTAAATTACTATAGATCCATATTGTATCAAGCGATGGTTATTCTTAAAAAATTTTTTTCTACCTAAAAGTATATTTTATTTTGGATAGATGATATAATTTTATCATATGGTCTATTACACTACCACCTTACAACCAACCTCTTTTGGAACTCTATCGCTTTATGGTAACAGTGCTGTTGGTTGATCCGAAACTTTCATCCACTTTATTATGAGTGGCGTTTTGCGCTTTCATTTGCTATTGACCTAGCGCAAGTTTTGCAAAAAAAAGGGTTACGATGTGTTAGACTCGTTGCTTTTACTTACTTATGCAATGATTATTATGTTAAGATGAAATCCATTTCCTTTGAAAGTTCTAGTGCGCAAGAGGTGTATGATGCTGCACGAACTTCTGTCGAGTTGTTGCCTTCTCGCATAGTTTACCCTCCTTTAAATAAGCAACAACAGGATGATTTAGATAAAATATATATAGATTTTGCACATAGTGTCTCTAAAAACATTAGTGATTCAGAGCAAAAACAATCTTCCACGATACTTAGCAGTTTAGCCGATCTATCTATAGAAGGTGCTGGGGTTTTGTGTAATTTTTTTCAGGGCGTGATAGAGAAAATTGATAATTTTATGCAAAAAGCTGATAGTATCTATCCCGGTTTGTCAAGCGTGGTGACTCTTGCTACTTCTTGTTGTTTATGTGGGTTAATTGCACTTGTTACGGGGCCTGCAACCGCGCTGGCACTCAAAACCATTGTAAAACAAGCCGCGAATAGTAATACTACGGGCGCTAGGTATGCGGCTCAAAGTGCTTTATTATCAGTAGTTGAGAATGCAAAAAAAAGGAAGTATTTTCGCGAGCTTGCTGGCATGCAAAGATCAGTATCGAAATTGGCAAGGCAAATTAAATGTCATCCAGGAGAAATACTGTCACTAAAGCTTCCAAAGGAGCTATTGGAGCAAGATCCACTAAACAAAAATACTAAAAAGTGCATAGCGCAATTTGTTGCATTACAGAGAGACCAGTTGTTAACCAGAGCATCTACTTCTGCGACTCGCAGAAAGATAGTGCGGGACCGAGTAACGGAGGTGATTAATTCCACTATTTATGCAGATAATACCGCGCTTATCGATGAGTTGAAGGGGGTAATTAACACTGGAATGATTGAGCTTGCGAAGCAAGCTAGAAATAATAACCCTGTGCAGCAAGTTATTTTACAAGAAAAGATTAAAGAGGATATGCAAAAAAAATGCACTCAGGTTATGTATAACTCTGGCATTTCAGATGAGTTAAAAAGAGATTGCGCTCAAAAAGTAAAGCAAATCATAGCTAATAATCTAGCGATAGATTCGCGGAATCTCAAAAGTCTTGTGACCGCTATCCCTAGCTCAGATCTTAAGCTTATGAAGGTTAGTTATGCAATGTTAGAAAATTTGCGTAAGATAGGAAGTAATACAAAGACATTAGAGAAATAAAAGCTAAGTAAATACGGTGCGTAAGCAATTGTAAGTTGTTGATATAAGATCATATATAACGACGATACATGTCTAGCTTTAACCATAAGTAGCAAAAAGTTTAGTGATAGATGTAGAGAAGGTGTTAATTTTACTATTTTTCTGTTATTATTAATATATGGACCACCTATCAAACTTGCAGATTGTGCATAGGGGGGATTTATAATAAAAATATATTTATAGAGGTGATTATGAACAAAATTTATTCCTCATCTTCCGAGGCGCTCGAAGGATTGTTAAAAGACGGTATGACGATTATGTCCGGGGGCTTTGGTGTGTGCGGTATTGCTGAAAACTTAATACGCGTAATTTTAAAGTCTGGCGTTAAAGACCTTACCATCATTAGTAATAACTGTGGGGCTGATAGCTTAGGCCTTGGTTTATTGCTAGAAGCAAATCAGATTAAAAAAATGATTTCATCTTATGTTGGAGGTAATGAGTTGTTTGAACAAAAATACCTAGACGGCACCTTAGAGTTAGAGTTAAACCCGCAGGGCACTCTAGCAGAACGCATTAGAGCTGCTGGGGCTGGTGTCGCTGCGTTTTATACTAAAACTGGCGTTGGTACTCTAGTGGAAGAAGGCAAGGAAACTAAGATGTTTGATGGTCAAAAATATTTGATGGAAACTGCTCTATATGCTGATTTAGCCATTGTTAAAGGCTATCAGGCTGATAGATACGGCAATGTGGTTTATAGAAAGACAGCAAGAAACTTCAATCCTGTGATGGCAACTGCCGCTAAGGTTACAGTGTGTGAGGTGGAAGAAATAGTGGATAGGTTAGACCCAGACTATATACACACGCCAGGTATATATATTCACAGATTAGTAAAAGGGGAATTGTATGAAAAACCAATAGAGCATTTAACTTTTAGATAGAATACTCTCTCTTTTGCTTGTTAATGTTATGTGAATTCTTAATCTTTTGTAAATTTTTAAGCGGTGAATATTAGCGCTACTTCGCCTTTTGTTCACTGCTTGTTTATGCGTCAGCTCATAGTGCCCTACATTTTTTAAGGAAAGGCTTTACTATGAGGGTTTGAAGTAGTACATATCGTTTATTTTTTGTGACAAAAATGCATAATATACTACTTCAAGCGCCATCATCTCATATAACCGGAAATAAATCAAGAGTAAAATCTTTTGTTGCGGCAATCTTGAGTATTATTACGGGCGCTGGTATTCACCAAAAAGCGCTTGCGCTATCTCTTCCTGGTCCCGCAAAGGATAAATCTAAAACTCATAGAATTTATCGTTTATTGAAAAGCTTTACTATAGATTTTATTTCGATTGCTAAGTTAATCATCGGTTTATTCGGAATCACAAGTTGTGTTTTGGCAATGGACAGAACTAATTGGAAATTCGGAAAAACGGATATTAATACTTTATTTCTCGCGGTAGTTATAAACAATAGACCTCTTGCATAACCTATTCCGTGGGGTAATTTTGTTGTCAAACTCCTTTGCGCTCCTCATATACTAGAGTATGTTGTGGCGCTCAACATCATTTTTCCTAAAAATTCCTCCTTCATTTTTAGGTTATGCAAGAGGTCTAATATTTCCGTACCGATTATGGGACCGTTGCGAGATGAGGTAATTTTTGTTATAATAAATCTCAAAAGAACGAGGTTTTCAAATGTCTTCAGCGCATCAAATTACAATGGTAAGTTTAAATCAATTAGTTAGTCCAAAGCATCAATATCGC
>NZ_JACVVM010000018.1 GCF_016751895.1 Candidatus Sarmatiella mevalonica
AGCTGCATAGCAAATCTGAATTACCAAGAAAGAAGACTAAGAAAAACCCGTTAACAAAAGAGGATAAGGAGAAGAATCAAGAGCTTGCCAGTGAAAGAGTGGTTAATGAAAATGTTATCGGCATGCTCAAACGATTTAAAATCATATCTGACAAATATAGAAACAGACGAAAAAGGTTTGGCCTCAGATTCAATTTGATTGCAGCTATTTATAACATGGAGCTAGTATAAATGAGTTTCGAAAGAGGTCTATTGCTTTCCGCGAACAAAACCATTTTTAACGACTAAGCTACTATGGCATTTGGAGAATTTTACAGGCATTTAAGAACTCCTTTGATTCCTTAAAACCCTAATATACAACTCTTCTCATCCTGTGTCTATTTATATTGAACGCTTCCTCGAATTCTCACTGAACTCCCTGTACTCTCGGAGTTCCGTACTCCGTATGCTCCTTATATTTGCTCTTAACTTAGCGCGATTTTTGAAAAAGGTCTATTATACAAAACGCATAAAATTTTCTAATCCACCACATCCAATATAAACACTAAATCCTCCGCAACCTCCTTAAGATAATCAAACCTACCAGATGCACCCCTATGGCCTGCCTCAATATTGGTTTTAAAAATGATAGGATTATTAGAAGTATTATTAGCGCGCAACCTAGCCACCCATTTAGCCGCTTCCCAATAGCCCACTCTAGTATCAGAAACGGCGCTAGTTACCATCAGCGCCGGGTAAACCTGAGGACGCACATTCTCATATGGAGAATAGGACAGCATATACTCAAAATATTCCTTTTCTTTCGGATTCCCCCATTCTTTAAACTCCCCCGGCGTGAGCGGCAAAGACTCATCGAGCATCGTATTCACAACATCTACAAATGGCACATGAGCAATGGCACCAGCAAATAATTCTGGCCTTTGGTTAATAACATTTCCAATCAACAAACCACCAGCGCTTCCGCCAGAGATGACTATTTTTTTCGCCGCAGTATACTTTTGGTCTATCAGGTGTTGGGCGCAGTTGATAAAATCATCAAAAGTGCGTTTCTTATTCAAGAACTTAGCTTGCGTATACCATTCGTGCCCCATATCATCTCCGCCGCGTATATGCGCAATTGCATACACAAAGCCTCTGTTGGCAAGACTCACTGCAGTACTTCGAAAACCCGGACTCATAGCTATACCATAAGACCCATAGCCAGTTAAAAATAGCTTATTGCTACCATCACGCTTAAACAAATCCTTCTTATACATCAAGCTAATAGGCACCAAAACATTTTCGCTGCGCGCAAAAACTCTTTCCACATGATACTCTTGCGCATTAAAACCACTAGGTATCTCTTGCTCTTTTAAAACCGTTAACTCATTATTTGCAAAAGAGTAGTTATAAACAGTGGCGGGGCGTGCAAGCGAGGTGTAAGAAACGCGCACATCATCTTCTTCAAAATTCGTGCTACCAGCATGAGCAGTAAACGCGCTATCTGGAAAAGTGAGGATGTGTTCTTTTTGAGATGACAGATCTTGCACCTTAATTAGCGGCAGACCATTGCTTAAGTAGTTAAGGATGAGATAATTACGGGTTATGTCAAAATCAGTGAGATAATCATCGTTAGACCTAATATACTCTTGCCATTGCACCCCATCTCGAGATCTTAATAATAAAAAGTTATCAGTCTTCTTGTGAGTAACAATGCTTTTATTTGTTAGTAAATAAAAATAATCTTGCCCATGATCTAACGTATAAAAAATCTCCTCCTCTCTCTTCACCATTGTCTTTGGCGAGAAGCTGTGGTCTTGCATAGGAAAATAATACAACTCATTACTACCATGGCCAGAGCTACTGATAATAATATGCTGCTTGCTAGAAGTTTTGCCTATAGACAAATTAAACAGCGGATCAGTTTCAGAAAAAATTAATTTATCTTCATCTTGTTTTTGCCCAATTTTATGAAAGAAGATTTTATTTTTCCTCCAGTTTTCATCAGTAGGAGTGTAGAAAAAACCAAATAACTCTTCGTGCCACACAATGTCTGGGCTAGTTTGCGTTAATACATCAGGCAGCAATTCATTCGTTTCTAAATTTAATATATAAATTGAATATCTTTCATCGCCCTGAAAGTCTACGCTATAAGCTAAAAATTTATGATCAGGAGATATGCTAGTAGACCCAACCTCCGTAAAACTCTTACCTTGCGCAAGCACATTCACATCCAGCAAAAGCTGCTCTTGCCCCTGGTTGCCATTAGCATCTAATGCCCTGCGATAGAATGCAGAGTATTGCTCATGTTCAAAAGTTTTAGTGTAATAAATATAATTATCTTTCTTAATTGGAACAGATTGATCTGCTAGCTTGATACGCCCCTTTAGTTCTTCAAATAATTCTTGCGTGCGCTGAGCAGAGATGACGCTATCAAAATAGCGATTTTCTGCATGCAAATATTCCAAAATTTCTGCATTATCAACCACTGGCCATTTGGCGTCTCTCATCCAAGCATAATCATCATTTAGAGTAACTTGATGCAGAGTAGTGGAAGTAGTAACTTTTTTAGCTATAGGTACTTGAACATTATTCATAGTAGAAAGATAAGTAATTAAAATAATGATAGTGACCAAAAAGAAAGCGAGATGGAGAGCTGAGTTTTGCAACACTCGCGATAGGAAACGTTTATAACGTAGCATCGGCGTGTGAGTAAAAAATTACTTCAAGAACAAAAAATTTATATAGATTCTGGTTCATCTTTAGCTTTTAACACCTCTTCTATTTCAAACTTTGCGCTTTTTAATTTTTGCTCGCAATACTCCCTAAGCATCGCGCCACGTTTAAAATAGCTCACAGCTTGATTGAGAGCGATGCGACCATCGCTCATTTTACGCACAATCTCTTCCAGCTCTCCCAACGCTTCTTCAAAAGAATAAGCGCTAATGTTAGGCAATTCTTGTTCTATAGCATTCTTGCTATTTTCTTTTATATCAGACATCGCAACGGTAAATCTAGTAGATAAATTCAGAGTAGATCAAATATGCAATTATACCTAACAGTGCAGAGGCGTCAAATCTGGCTTTACACCTACCCTCTCATCAAACACAAAGCACTCCCCCTCCCACAACTGCTCCTCATTAGCAGTGTCTTCAAACCATCTCAAAATACCGCCTTCTAAATGATAAACTTCATTATATCCTTTTTCTTTTAGATACGCAGTGGATTTTTCACACCTAACACCACCAGTGCAAAACATTGCGATTTTTTTATCTTTTAACAGATCCGCATTTTCATCCAGCCATTGAGGCAAAAAGCGAAAGGTTTTAATTTTAGGGTCAATTGCTCCTTTAAAAGTGCCCATTTTCACTTCGTAATCATTCCTCGTATCTATTACAACAGTATCTGGCTCTTGAATTAGCTTGCTCCACTGATGCGAATCTAAATACTCGCCTCTCCATTTCTTAATATCAAGCTCATAGTCTAGCTTCATAGATATAATCTCTTTCTTAAGCTTTACTTTAAACTTAGTAAATGGGTTAAGATCGCAATAATTCACTTTTATATTCACTTCCTTAATATCCAAATTACAATTCTTCACTAAATCACGCAGAACTGCGTAAACACTCGCATCTTTGCCTGCTATATAGCCATTAAACCCCTCTTTTGCTATAAGAATGCTCCCCTTCACCATATTTTTATTACCAGAAAAGAGAGTTTTATATATCAATATTTCTGGCTCTGGAATATCTAAAAAGGAATAGACGCTCAATACAGTAATTTTATTCAACCCCCCTCCGAACTCTACTCCTGATAGCAACTGCGCGTCGCTGTCGATGCGCGAGTCCTCACGTACTTTATGTACGCTGCGGCTCTGTGCTTCGTATGCTCCTTGCATTTGCTCATCATGAGCGAGTTCGGAAAGAGGTCTATTATTTTGTTCTGAATTATTTAACATTTTTCAACACCTAAATTCGCTTATCAAAAATAATTATACTTTAATACGCCAACCTTTATTAAATAAATGACGTAACAAAAGAAAAAGCGCGCAGTTTAGAGCTAAAACGAACAACAAACCGCCACTACAATCTTTTTCTAAGCATAGTGTACTACATCTAAAACCATCAATCAAATAATAAAAAGGATTGTAATTATTAATAGTTACTAACACACTAGGCATTTTTTGCATCGAGTAAAAAGTACCAGACAATAAAGATAGCGGCGAGATGATGTAGTTAGTGATAGCGGAGCTCTGTTCAAAGGAGTTAGAGAAAAATCCGGTGAAAATACCAATTTGCGCTGCAAAACAGCTCGCTAATAATATATACACAATACACCAAGTTACATGTGCTACGTGCATATTTAAAAATAACATAGAGCAGAGTACTAGTAGACTAGACACCATTAATCCTCTGGCAACACCACCAGTTATCATCGCAAACAAAAATTCGCATGCACCAAACGGTGGGGTGAGTATGTCGTACATACAACCATTCATTTTGGTGATAATAAGGGAGGAGGATGAGTTTTGAAAGGCATTTTGTATAGTGCTCATCATAATTAAACCGCATGCAATAAACTGCACCGAGGGCGCGGAAAACAAATTATAGCCCTGATCTTGATAAGAATCTGGGGCTAACGCGAATGCAAAAATACATAACATTAAAACGGCATTCACAAGAGGCGCGATTACTGTTTGATGATAAACTGCACAAAATCTAGAAATTTCACGCATACATAAAGAAACAAATGCTTTGTAGTTAAACCCTTCTTGAATATGATATTTTTCCATATTTTGCATAGACTATAAGTATAATAATGTATAATATATTATTTTAATTTAAAATGAGTACGCTTTGAGTGCGCTTTTTTCAAGTACGCTTTTTACTCTAATCCCCAATTCTATCAGCAATCTTTATCGCATCCAGCTAATATCTCAATGGCTTTATCTCTACCTTGCACAGCCAAAGCATCAGCTATCATATTACCTTCGTTATTTGCATGTCCTTTTACCCAACGCCAATCTATTGTATGCATCAAGGTTTTTTGATATATGGCTTGCCATAGCTGTGCATTTTTGACATCTTCTTTTTTAGAGTTTTTCCAGCCATTCTTCAGCCAAGTATAAATCCAATTAGTAATGCCCTGCTGCACATATTTACTATCTGTATATAATATCACATTGCTTTGAGTTTCTAAATACTCTAAACCACGTAGAGCAGCCAGCAACTCCATCTGATTATTAGTGGTATTGACGCTATACCCAAAAAATTTCTTGCGTACGCTATCAATGGTCATAAACACTCCCCATCCACCAGGCCCGGGGTTTCCAGAACATGCACCATCTGTATAAATTATAACAGCATTATTGCTTTTTGCGTCCATTAATTTAATATCTCTAAAATTCATGAAAAAATAAGAAGGCGGTAAAGATGAATGGTATAGAAGGGGGGTATAAGGTATCAAAGACAGTCACTAACAATAGCAACACAAACTCACCTTATAGATTATTCTAGAAAAGATGTGGAGAATTAAAGAAGAAGGCAGTAATTAACAAGTAAAACAAACGCGAAGACTCAAAGCACCTCCACACCTCACTTCAACTGAAGATGCTCTTAAAGAAACATCAGAAGCCAGATGAAAGACGTAAACAGTCTCAATTTGTCATGCCTGAGCTTGCTGCTTCATCTATCACGCTGATCTTTGTGGCTGAGGTTTTGCCTCTCTCAGTTACTAGCTCAAATTGCACCATAACATCTGGAGCTATCTTTCTTAGTATTTCATGCGGTATCGCGCTAATATGCAAAAAAATATCTGAGCCACCTGAATCTGGAGCTATAAAACCATAACCTTTTTCTTGATTGAACCACTTGATGCGACCTGAATCCATTTTATTCCTCGAAAATTGTAAACATTATTAAATTATAAAACACAAAATAGATTGCGATGCAAAATGCCACGTCTTATTCATAGCGCAAACACAACCTCATTAGAGGTTATAGCATTAAAAGCGAATGTGCAATAGGAGTAAAGAAAAAAATATACAAACATCAGTTGCATAACAAAAATGCGTAGTATTACAATTGATTTCCAAATATTTTGTTTATACTCTTTTTACTTAGTAACATAATATTTATAGTTCCCAGGGCGAGTCCCATGCAAAACCAACATAGTACTCCATCATCTATAGACCGCACCTATTTAATAATCCAACTAGCTAACTACCATATTTTAAAGATTCTTAAAATCAACACTAATGAAGTATTGCAAGTTCTTCTTCAAAAAATAAATCACTATTTTCACCAACATCAAATACAAGATTTAATAATTCATAAGGACTGTATCTTTCTATCGCTACAGCTTATGCAAAGCACACAACTGCGCGCTTTAGTGCAAAAATTTTATTGGGATGCTCAATTACACGTGTTTAATGACCCTAAAAGTTATATTAATTTAAAAATAGTGTCTAAGGATGAGGTGAGTAACGGCAATACGAATGACGTTCTTGACGTGTTATCATCTCTGGCCTGCGCGTCCACGCGTCATCATCACTACTTTAGCCAATATAATGAATGGGATATAGGGGCTCACTCTGTGGTAGCAAAGGGTGGATTAGTATCACTATTACGCAATGCAATTAAGCTAGATCAGCTACAATTCTTTTATCAACCAATCATCAATTATCGAGAAAATAAAATTTATTATCATGAATGTTTGCTCCGTATTCAGGACGAGCACAATAATTTGTTTTCTATAGGCGAAATTATCGATTCTGTAGAAGAGCAGGGACTAATGAACATCTTAGATTATAAAGTATTTAATATGGGCATCAGTCAATTGTTAGCTAATCCTAACATGCAAGTTTCGGTAAATATTTCTAGCCTAGGAGTGTTAGATGATGCCTTTTTAGATTTTGCACAAGAATTACTATCGCTTCACAAAGTGGGAAATAGATTGATTATAGAAATTACAGAAACCACCCTGAATCTGAATTTAGAACGTACAACACAATTTGTGCACGCGCTTAAGGCTCAAGGATGTAGAATAGCTTTAGATGATTTTGGGGCGGGTTTTACTTCTTTTAAACAATTAGAGTTCCTACCTATTGATATAATCAAAATAGACGGTAGCTATATTAGAAATCTAGACCAAAACATATATCATCAATATTTTGTAGAAATGATGACTTTTATTTCTAATAAGATTAATGTACTTGTAATTGCTGAGTTTGTAGAAACTCAGGAAGTATGCAACCATCTCACTAAACTCGGAATACAGTATATGCAGGGCCATCTGTTCGCTCGCGCATCGTCAATTATAGCGGATATTTAGTGCAGTTGCGAATATCGATATGATTTATTAAATTACACACTATCTCATATTCAATTAATTATACATTTACATTAATATGCAAACAGCAATAAAAGTACGAAAACTTACATACAACTTGGCTATCCCTCAAACCAACGAGCTACAAAATTCCATATACTTTGATGGCATCAAAGAGTTTATATGCTGCTTTGAAGGTATAAGGCTGGATACCTATTTAGATGGCATACCTGACCCTGACAATCCAGCCCGCTTCATCTCTGCCAAAAAATTTTATTCCTTGAGTAGCGTCAAACAAAACCAACTACGCAAACAATGTATAGAGCGCGGCGGCAGAGTTATTGCTACCGTTGGCGTGGGCGCTAATATAGATTCGAAAGAAACGAGAGAAGAGCTAGATAAGGTGTTAAAGAAGAAAGATTTTATGGAAAAAGTATATCAAGGCGTCCGCAATCTGTCTCATGCAGAAACTATGAGAATTTTCGCTCATCATATAAGCTGCAAAGTGGCGGAGTTGCACAAAATATATCTTACAGATTGGCATAAACTAAGAGGAAACGAGCGCATTGCTATTTTAAGTTTGTATTTTAATAGCCCGAAACTGGTGGGTGGCACTACTCGCTTTAGATCTCATATTAAACAATATATACAAACACGGGACGTAGCTCATCTCAAAAATGCTGTAGACGAAGTAGTAAACCACTCAAACCCTCGCAAACACCATGCCGTGCAGAGAAGGCGAGATTCGGAAGGAGCGCTGCTAGCTTCTTACGAATGTGCTTAAGAGGCTCAAGAGAGACTCAATTTTATTGATGGTTCCATTGGATGGCGCTAATATCTACGCCATCTCTCACCATTTCCCACAACGGACTCATGTTTCTTAACTTCTCTAACTTACTCTTAATAAGTTCCACCGCATATTTCACCTCCTCTTCTTTAGTGAAACGACCAAAACTGAAGCGAATTGAAGTATGTGCAAGATCCTCGCTTAAACCTAAAGCACGCAATACATAAGATGGTTCCAACGAAGCTGATGTACATGCCGAACCAGATGATACGGCTAAATCTTTTATAGCCAAAATCATCGATTCCCCCTCCACATAAGCGAAATTAATATTTACTATACCAGGATATCGATGACGAGCACTTCCATTTAAAGTCACATATTCTAAATCATTAGTTAAAGCGTGAATAAAATATTCACTTAACTCCTTAATTCTTTCATATTCCTGCGCCATCTCTTCCTGAGCGATGCGAGCAGCAACTCCTAAACCAACTATCAATGGAGTGGGCAGAGTGCCTGATCTCATACCCCTTTCTTGCCCTCCTCCATTAATTATTGGGCTTAGCCGCACCCTAGGCTTTTTGCGCACATACAAAGCGCCTATACCCTTGGAAGCATAAATCTTATGCCCAGAAATACTAGCTAAATCTAAATTACACTCCTCTACATCAATCGGAATTTTGCCAAATGCTTGCGCAATATCTGAATGAAAAAACGCCCCATACTTCCTGCATAAAGCGCCAATCTCCTTTAATGGTTGAATAACGCCTATTTCATTATGCACTGCCAACACTGAAACGAGCAATGCTCCGCCCTTTCTCAGCTCTTCTTCTAGTAGATTTAAATCTATTATACCATCAACCCCCACTGGCATATAAACAACTTCATAACCCATAGAGCTCACTTGACGCATTGTATCTAATACGCATTTATGCTCAGTCATAAGCGTGATAATACGCTTTCTATCACTTCCATAAAAATGCAATATTCCTTTAATAGCTAAGTTGTTCGACTCCGTAGCACCAGAGGTGAATACTATTTCCTTCTTATCAGCATTAATTAATTGCGCAACCTGCGTTCTTGCAAGCTCTACGCTTTCTTCCGCCACCCAACCAAAACTATGAGTACGGGAGTGAGGATTGCCGAATTTTTCTCGAAAATAAGGCAACATAGCATCTAGCACACGCCCATCAACTGGGGTAGTGGCTGCATAATCAAGATAAATCGGCGTTTGCACTGTTTGTGTTTTAGCTTCTAACATAATGTCATTTCTATGATTGAGATATTTTAGTAAATACTATGTATTAGAGAAAACAAATGCTCTGCTCAAGCATTAAAAGACTTACCACACCCACATTTCTCCTTTTCATTTGGATTCTGGAAACTAAAACCAGCATGAAACTCTGTTTCAGAATAATCCATCACACAGCCAACAAGATAAAGCATAGCCTTGTAGTCTATTATCACCTTCACTTCCTGCACCTGCACTACCTCATCTATGGCATCTATGCTCTGCGCATATTCCATATAGTAAGTAAAACCAGAGCAGCCACCCGCCTTCACGCCAATTTTTATACCAATGGCAGCCTTTTGCGCAAGTAAATTTCTAATTTGATCTAAAGCTCTATCCGTGAGCTCTATTATCTGCTTTTGCGGCTTTTGCGGCTTTTGCGTTTTAAGAGTCATAACTCCACATTGTATATTTTTTTGATATTAATTACAACTTTCAAACCACCCAGCTCATCGCTAGTATCTAATCTAATCTCCCCAAAGTGATCTAATATTATTTCCTTAGCTATTGCAAGCCCGAGCCCCACGTTACCAGTGCCATCTAATCTACGAGATTTGTCGCCTCTATAAAAAGGCTCAAACACCTTCTCCCTCTCATGTTCAGCCACTCCAGAACCATCATCTTCTACCCAAATCGATAAACATTTCAAACTTTCTTCAAAATTCACAGTAACTAATACATTATTACCGTATTTTTGTGCGTTAGAAATCAAATTCATGATTACTCTTTCAAATGCAAAAGGTTTGATACAAACATCACAACTCCGAATTTTTGTGCGCAAAGTAAGTTTTTGATTAGTAAGTAAGTTATGATATTTACTACCTATCACCTCATCAATCCAAGATATAAAATCAACTTCCTGAAACTCCTCACCTCCTTCCCCCCTAGCAAAATCATTATACGAATCTAAAATGCGAATCATCACTTCAATATCCTTGCGCAGCCTATCGCGCTCATCAAACTCATTCATCAAGTCAAGTTGTAGTTGTATTCTAGTCAATGGAGTGCGTAAGTCATGCGCTATCATTGCAAGCATCTGAGTACGCTTAAGCATTCTATTTTCTAGCCTAGCCTTCATCTTTAAAAGCGCAATGCCGGCCAATTTAATTTCTTGTGGCCCTCGTGGTTTATAATCTACTCTTTGTGCGGAATTATTGCCAAACGAATCTGCTGCTCGCGCAAGCGCCACAATCGAGCTAATTTGCTTTCGTAAAAATAGCAAAGATAATATCATCAACACTACGGTAATACTACTAATCCATAATACAAATAAATAAGCAGTTCTGGTGAGCAGTAATTTAGAAGAAAAATGAATTTTCAGCATATCTTCTCCACTCTGCAAATACACAGACACAGTGCGGTCTGAGTTAGACAGTACAACAAATGGCAGATCGATTTTCTTACTTAAAATATTTCTAAAGATCTCAAGTTCTTCACGCAATCTGGGCTGCTTTGCTGGTATGCTCTGCCCTGGTAACAGTACATAAGAAATAGACAGATGGTTCTGCATTGTCTGGGTGGCGGCGTGGTCTGCGGTATTGTAAGTATCCAATAGCACCATTATCTCACCGGCTATGAGGTGGCTAGCGTAATGCGAAATGTTATACCAATATCTATCATAAAATAGGATAATCGATATCATCTGCCCAAACAAAATAGGCAATATCATAATCACGGCAAAGCGCATTAATAGAGTTTTTGGCATAACTCTACGCAAGAGTGAAGATATAGACATTTGATGATAGATTCTTTAAATGAAAATAAGGCTCTTGTAATTCTATATTCTCGCGAATTAATGCAATAGCGCTCTGCACCTCAAAATGCGTTAAATCAAGCTGCTCACAGATTTGTTCGACAGTAACTTGCACACCCTCATGCATCAAGAAATATTCTAAAATCTCACCTTCCGCCTTTTGACTCGCTTCACTCCTCTGCCCATCTCTAAAAGACACATACGTCTTATCATCCCAAATATAAATTGCCTTATCTAGAATCGCGATGCGCTTGTTGTGTTTAAAATGATAATAGTTTTGTACCAATAACTTTACTTTCTCAAGCAATTTCTGTGAATTGAATGGTTTGGTGATGTAGTCATTCGCACTTTGCAATGCTTTTGTTTGTATTTGAGGGTCGTCTAGTGCAGTGAGTATTACTATAGGCACATGCTCCTCTTTGCTTCTAATACTACATGCAAACTCAATGCCAGTAATACCAGGCAGCATCACGTCTAGCATCAATAGATCGTATTCGCATTCTGCCAATAATTCCTTCGCATCTTCTACGTTACCAGCAATGGATGATAAAAAGCCATGTTTTTGAAAAAATTTCTGTAGTAAAAGCCCAATATATTCATCATCATCTACAATCATGATCCGGGGCGGGGGTAATATCATTTTTTAAAATATTGAGTTGGAGGGGTCAAAATACAAATAAATAAAATTAAAAACTAATTTATCTAGATAAAATAATTCTAACTTTATTTTTCTCTAAAATCACTTCCTGATTATGAATTTGAAACTTGTCTGAATTAATATAACACTTCATTTTCTTCTCATCTAATTTTAGCAATATCCCGTCTCTACCATATGCACTACGCTCAGCTAGGTTAATATCTACAGCATTAACCTTAATTTGCCAAGTTTTATATAATAAACGCGCCCCACCATGTAGATTAATTGTTTTTCGCTCAGAATAGAAAGCCCCTTGTGCCGCCAGAATATACAGCATCTCGTTATTATTCATTGGATACTGTATATCAATATTCTTGCCAAAATATACGTCATCCATATTGTGCAGTACCTGAGATATATGAATCTGATATTGTTCCATTTGATTACTCACACCAGTAAAATTCAGATTATCTATTTCCATAGAATTTTTCGTCACAAATGGATCAAATGGACAAGATAGTTTGTTCTTCTCCTCTCGCGCACATAATGCATCATATAGAAAAAACAAAACCAAAAGAAATAATATCAGCAAAATGACCGTTGCTGTGGTTTTATATATTTTTTGCCTTTTAATAATTAACATTTTTGAACAACTAAAGTTCTTACTGGTTTGCACAGCACTTCATTCTGTTGATAGCTATAGAAACTATGATACGCCAACTGCTCATCCTGTTTTGCATAATCTATCCTAGAATAAGCGCCCCTACTCTCCTTTCTCATCAAAGCGCTATGAGCCATGGCGCGGGCGCAAATCAAACCGTTTTTTAATTCTAAATATTGTACTATCACTTCTGGCTTCAGTTTTTGCCGTCCAAACCACTCTATCTTGGAATTTGCCCAAGATGTAGCAAAATCTTCAATAGTTTTGCGTAATGATTCTATCTTCTGTATAGCTTCTTGAATTCCACCGTCGTCTTTCATAAACCCTAGATGTTGCGCAACTATTTCTTGAAGATTGCTCCATAACTCCTTAATATTTTCTATCTGCAACCCCGATGCCAGCGTAATCTCTTGCTTAACTCCTTCTATAACTAACGTATTTGATTGTCGATATTTCGTCACGGCCATCGCGCGCCCCTGAACCTCAAATATTTGCTCTATCACTAAATGCCCAAAGGCATAACATTCTAACAACGAATTGCAACCTAATCGCTGGGCGCCATGAACAGACACACAACCGGCTTCACCTAGCACATATAAGTTTTTTATCGGTTGGTAATGCTTACCATCTTCATACTGAGCTCTACACAGCGCATCAAGAGCAATCCCGCCCATTGCATAATGGGCACCAGGCACAACGGGCACGGCGTCTTTTTGCGGATCAATGTTAAGCAATTTGCAATTCGCTACCAAATTTGGCAATTTCTCCAAAACGTTAGGCACCGCACGCAAATCTAATAAAATATGATCTTTATTTGGGCCGCAACCTAGCCCCGTGCGAATCTGATCTATCATAGCGCTAGACACAATATCTCTCGTAGATAGTTCTAAAAATTGCGGGGAGTATTGCTGCATAAACCGCTTACCCGCAGAATTCATCAACACACCACCGGCCGCCCTCGCAGCTTCGCTCACTAAGATAGAAGTGCCATAAAGCAAAGTGGGATGAAATTGTATAAATTCCATATCTTGCAAACCAATGCCGCTTCTAGCTGCCATCGCCTGCCCATCTCCACTAGAACCTGGGGCGCTGGTAGAATTGGCGTAAAGCTTAGTATAACCCCCACTAGCTATAATCATATGTTTTGCTTCTACTATATGTAGTTTTAGATTTAATAAATCAAAAAAAACGCATCCTGACACATGATCATCTACTCTAATCAACTCCATTGCAAAATGATGATTTAAAAAGCACAAACTAGATTTATAACTATGAGAGAAGAAGCGAGCGGCCGATTCATCAGAAGGAGTGTTAAAAACATTCATCAATTGCGAATAAAGAGCTTGGATGATAGCCTCCCCCGTGGCATCATTAGCGTAACAGGCCCTATGAGCTAACCCTCCTACTCCATAATGCTTCGTGTGTCCACCATATATCTTCTGAGCTATCCTACCCTCTTCATCCTTATTAAAATTCACGCCAAATTGTGAAAGATGCACTATCACCTGCTCTGCCGCTTTGCACATATATTCCACCGAATCAGCATCAGCAAGGCCATGCGCGGCTTTTAAAGTATCATAAATATGCCATTGATAACTATCTTCATCTACATTAGCCAAAGCAGCGCTTATGCCTCCTTGAGCCATTGCGGTGTTACTTTGCATTGGATGGGCCTTAGTTGCTATAACAATTTGCAAATCACTATTTGCAGCTAGTAATGCCGCATACAGCGCAGCTCCGCCAGACCCTATAATTAATAAATCACACTGAGTTTCTACTATTTCTAGCACAGCATTTTATTATTGATGAATATTATGTTATAATTAAATCATAGAGGATTGATGCGCTTCTTGCTAGATCAATTCATCTGATATATATGTTTTTAAAAGTAACAACAGAGGTAAAATATGTCCTGGACCAGAAGTCAGATGTGCGAAATTATCGCTAGATATGAATTAAGAGATGGTATGTATGTGAATTTAGGTATAGGAATGCCAACTGGTGTTTTAGACTACATACCACACGATATTGAGGTGATTTTCCAAAGTGAAAATGGCATGCTAGGCATGGGTCCTTTCCCACACAAAGGCCAAGAAGATGCTGATTTGATAGATGCTGGCAAACACACCATTACCGAACTACCTTGCAGCTGCTATATCAGTAGTGCAGACTCGTTTGCAATGATTCGTGGTGGACATATTGACTTAACTATTCTAGGTGGGCTACAGGTGTCTTCGTGTGGCGATCTTGCAAACTGGACTGTGCCAGGAAAAATGCTCAAAGGTATGGGCGGCGCCATGGACCTTGTTGCAAACGTTAAAAGAGTCGTAGTGATTATGGAGCATGTTGCAAGAGATGGGTCTCATAAGATGCTGCATGACTGCACTCTACCTCTCACTGGCACTAGAGTGGTGCACAGAGTTGTAACAAACTTAGGGGTGTTTGATTTGGAAGATTGTCAGATGTATTTAATAGAAAAACATCCAGATGTAAGCGTAGATCATATCCGCGCAAGTACCTCCGCTCAATTTGAAGTTAGAATAAACTAATGCATGCATAAACAGCCACATTGGCTTGATTACTCCGTTAATCTTCTAGAACGTCTGGAAAATAATCTTGTTGCATTGCTCAAAGCGCGCGCCATTCCTCAGCGCGCTAAAAGTAGCTGGATGCTAGCGATTTCGGGCGGCTCAGACTCTCTTGCTCTCTTACTACTTAGCTCTAGTATTACAAAAAAGTGGGGAGTGAGGTTGGTGATTGCGAATGTGAATCATCAATTGAGAGAGGAAAGTGCTGCAGAAGCTGAGTATGTGAGACAATTATCTCGTTCTCTAGAACATGAATGCGTGCTGTTAAAATGGGATAGAGCTCCGGCTCAATATGCAAACGATATAAAAATCAAACATCTTACAAAACTCGCGCCAGATCAGAGGCAAATGCAAGAAGTAGATGAAAGCGCAGAACTCCCGACGTACATGAAGTTAAATGAGGACTCGCACACCGAAACGACGAAGCGATTGCTATTAGGAGTAGAGTTTGGAGTAGAGTCTAATCTGCAGGCGAAAGCTAGACAGGCTAGATACGCACTGCTCCTAGAAGCTGCTCTTGATTACGACTGCGATTGTATCTTCACCGCTCATCATCAAGATGATATCATAGAAAACCTACTCATTAGAAATGCTAGAAAGAGCGGAATATTAGGATTATCTAGCAATTATATTCAACATTTTCATCGTGCTACACTCACTCAAAAATCAAACATCTTATCAACATCCACTCCAATCATCCGTCCATTATATAATTTCACAAAACTAGAGTTACAAAACTTTCTAAACAACGCCAATATTAAATGGATGGAAGATCTCTCCAATGATAGCGAGAAATATCAACGCAATAAAATTAGGCGTTATATTCAAAAACATAAATTATCAAAGCTATTATCGTCTCTGCAAAAAAATATTAATCTCATTGCTAATAAATTAAATGAGCAGCTCATCACTTTCTTCGCCGAATCCGTGGCTTTTTATAGATACGGATTCGTTACTATCTCAAGAGATGCGATAAATCAGACCAAGCATGATGAATTATTATATTATCTCTTTAATTTAATATTCACATCTATAGGAGGCAAGGAAAAGTTTAGCAGGGGGCAATCTATGACCCACTTACTTTTAACATTACGCCAGCAAGAAAATTTTCACAAAACCCTTGGAGGGTGTAATATAGTATGTAACAGTAAGCAGATTTTAATATACAGAGAATTTGGCAAACACCTTCCGCAACCAATAATAATTAACTCTCACTCACAGCAAATACACTGGGATAATAGATTTATTGTAAAATGCATAACTAATGGCAACGCTTTTTTGCTTAATCACAGGATTTTATATATTTCTCATCTTACAAATAAAAGCTACCAACTGCTAAAAAAAAACCTATGCATCGCAGAACTAAAGGCCTTAGCTCCGCAGCACTGGCACAGAATACTACTAACGCTCCCAGCGGTTTATGAGATAGATAATACACACAAAATTACTAGTAATTTGCAAATATATGATCTGAAAAACTGTATTGCCTTGCCGCATTTGTTATACTATGATAGTGTTATTAGTGATGATAGACAGTTAAATTTTCACATTTTTTTCAAGCCAAAATTTCTGTCTCGTTTTATTCATTTTGAAGGTAGCGTAAGTTATGAAGAATAACGGAAAAAATTTCTTAATCTGGGTTGGCATAATATTCGCCATAGTCTTTTTATTCAATATCACTCAAGAAGAAGGATTGTTTAGCAAGAGACAGCAACTAGCATTTTCAGACTTTCTTTCCAAAGTACAAGAGAAGCAAGTACAGTCTGTAAAAATTCAAGGACGTAACATAGACGGCCAGCTCAAAGACGGCTCTGCATTTTCTACGTATTCACCGGATTACCCAGATTTAGTAAATAATTTAGCGAATAATGGGGTGCATATAGACGCGGGACCACCAGATACCCGCATGAATTCGTTATTTGGAATTTTTATATCATGGTTCCCCATGATTTTACTAATAGGCGTGTGGGTTTTTTTCATGCGGCAGATGCAGGGCGGCGGTAAGGCGCTAAGCTTTAGTAAGTCAAAGGCTAAATTAATGACGGATAAAGGGGCTAAAGTCACCTTTAGTGATGTAGCGGGAGTTGACGAAGCTAAAGAAGAGATGTCTGAAATTGTTGATTTTCTACGAGACCCTAGTAAATTTCAAAAGCTAGGCGGTAGAATACCCAAAGGTTGCTTGCTTATTGGTTCTCCTGGTAGCGGAAAAACATTGCTGGCAAAAGCAATTGCTGGCGAGGCTAACGTTCCTTTTTTTAGTATCTCTGGCTCAGATTTCGTGGAAATGTTCGTAGGTATTGGCGCAAGTAGAGTAAGAGATATGTTTGAACAGGGCAAACGCAATGCTCCTTGTATTATTTTTATAGATGAAATTGATGCAGTGGGCCGACACAGAGGCGTGGGCTTGGGCGGTGGTAACGACGAGCGCGAGCAAACCTTAAACCAAATGCTCGTGGAAATGGATGGTTTTGAAGCGAATGAAGGAGTAATCATTATCGCCGCAACTAATAGACCCGACGTTCTAGACCCAGCGCTACTCAGACCAGGACGGTTTGATAGACAAATCACAGTGCCAAATCCAGACTTGAATGGTAGAGAGCAGATATTAAACGTACATCTAAAAAAAATTAAGCACGCAGCAAATGTTTCTGCCAAAATTATTGCTCGTGGTACGCCTGGATTTTCGGGGGCGGAGCTGGCTAACTTAGTGAATGAATCAGCTCTGTTAGCTGCTAGGAAGAATAAGAAAGAAGTACAAATGGCTGACTTAGAAGATGCTAAAGACAAGGTCTTAATGGGCGTTGAGCGTAGATCGCAAATTATGACTGAAGATGAAAAAAGAATCACCGCTTATCATGAGGCTGGTCATGCCTTGGTGGGGCTATACTGTCATGCATCAGACCCCATACACAAAGCAACCATTATACCAAGAGGTAGAGCTCTAGGCATGGTAATGCGCTTGCCAGAATCTGATCGCCTCTCTGTTGCGCGCGAAAAAATGGAAGCGGACATAGCAGTTGGTATGGCGGGTAGAGTGGCTGAGGAAGTGATATTTGGTCATAATAAAGTTACTTCTGGCGCATCTTCGGATATAAAGATGGTAACGAACATGGCTAGAGCGATGGTGCTTGAGTGGGGCTTAAGTGACGCGCTTGGTCCTGTGAACTATCTCACAGACGAACAGTCTTATATGCATAGGGGGTACAATAAGCATTCTGAAGAAACTGCTAGACTGATAGATGCGGAGGTGAAAAAGTTAATTAGTAGCGGTTATGAATTTGCAAAGCATATATTAACCACTCATATTGAGCAGCTGCATCTTCTTGCTAAAAACTTAATGGAGTTAGAGACGCTTACAGGGCATCAGATTAAAAATTTATTAAGTAATAGAAGTTTAGATTGCGAAGATGAAAATCATTTTCCTTTTGCCGTAAAGCACGATGAGTTCGCGGCAAGCAAGAAACAGAACGAGCCTAAGAAACAAACGGGATCAAAAAAACAAATAAAGAAAGATGAGGAAGTTCTAGTGAAAAGAGAACAGCAAGATAAACCAAAAACTAATACTAAAAAACTAAAATAGAGTTCTTGTATGACTCTATTTCTTATGACAATGCGATGCCTCGCGTCGCTGTCAGGTTTAAATCCTCACTTAATGCCAATCACGCTCTTTAATTGAACAAATAGTTTGCTGCGCAAATGCTCAATGTTCGTTTGTTTTATTGTTTGTATAAAGCTAGCTATTGCTTCTTTTAAATCGTTTAGCGTTCCTTTAATTGTATTTTGCTTAATATAAAGTTACAACCTTTTTCTATCGGGTTTAGTTTGGGTGAATATGGTGGAAGGTCAATAATTTCAATAGAATTCGGTATATATAGTAATTTAGGTTAAATTAGATATAATTTTTCGTTATAATGAAAGGAAAAATGACAAAAAGCTATAGCAATGATTTAAGAGAGAAAGTAGTAGAATATTTAGAACCAGTCACGCAAAAGGTTGAAGTATTGGAGGGACATCGTTATGATTGGCATCAAAGGGAGGATATGAGATGTCAACGAGCTATACGAGTGATTTAACAGATGAAGAATGGGCCGTAGTCGAAAAGATAATTTACAAAAGAAGGGGGAAACAAGGCAGGCCGCCCCCTAGGGATGCCAGACGTTTATGGGATGGTATATTTT
>NZ_JACVVM010000019.1 GCF_016751895.1 Candidatus Sarmatiella mevalonica
TTTTGGCTATTACCGCTTTTTATAAAACTTATTACTTTTTTACGTAAATCTATACTATATGCTCGCATTTTTTGCTTCATATTATCATATAATTTACGCTACCTCAAGCTAATTTAGTATAGCCGTCGCAGATCCATACCTCAATTCCTTTTGTTGGAAAAATTGCGATAATAACCTGTTCCGGCTATCATTTTTAGGTTAACAAGAAATAACCGCCCGATTAATTAGTTATTTTAAAATCAAAACCCATTACTGATGTTATAATAATGTACATAACGGCGTAGAATCCATAACACCTCCTATGTTTAACGCAATAGACGTTAGTCCTTCTCGGTCACTACTTCAACATCTATTTTCTTACTCACCTAAAAAGCCTAAGAAGCCATGGTTATGAATAATACTAAATTTCATAAATACCAATCTCCGAGATCTTAACTGCATGGGCTCGTTGACATTCTTCTTTTGACAATATCATCTCTCTTATGACGCTCCAACTTTAATTACTATAAAAGTTCAATAATAACTTAGCGCTAAATAGACTTGCTATATATAACTAGTGCACATAAGAAAGCAACTCTATACCTCCAGTATTCACTATCTTACCGCCATGCATCACAATCACTCTATCAACAAACTTAATTGCATGAGTTCTATGGGTAATCACTATAGTAGTCCTGCCTCGACGAAGAGTGAGTAAATTATTTAAAATCCTCCTCTCAGACTTGAAATCTAAACTGCTAGTAGCTTCATCTAAAATCATAATATTACTATTACGTAAAAAAGTTCTTGCAATCGCAAGTCTTTGTCTTTGCCCACCAGAAAGCGAAAAGCCCTTAGCGCCTATATGAGTATCATAACCATCCTGCATTTGCATAATAAACTCATGACAATCAGCTAGTTTTGATGCCTCTATAATCTGTTCTAGAGTTCTATGATCCTGCGCATAAGAAATATTTTCTTTTATAGTGCCATCGAAAAGAATGATCTCTTGACTCACAAAAGATATCTGTTCGCGCAGAGCTTTAGTAGTGATGTCCTTAATATCATATCCATCAATTAAAATCTTTCCATTAATATCCATAAATCTGATAAGAGAATGCACTAAAGAAGTTTTACCACTACCAGAACTACCAATAATCGCAGTTATACCACCAGCAACAAAATCACAATTCACTTCATCTAATATCTTCTTTGAACCCAAATCTAGACACGCATTGCGCACCACTATTTCTGGAGTATTAGAAAAACACGGGCTATCTGCCCAAGGAGAAGAAGTTATTTGAGAGCGTATATCTAAAATATCAAACACTCTTTTTGCCGCAGTAATACCTTCTTGCACATTACTATGCAAAACTACTAAGCTCTTAAATGGTCTATAAGCTGAAACGAATGCAGTAATAAATGCAAACACAGCTCCTGGCGTTGTGCTCTCATGAATAATGAGATAACCGCCATACCATATCACCGTCGCTACACCTAAACCACTCACTACTTCACTAATCGGACCAATGAGAGACTCTGCGCGAGCTCCTTTTTGGTATAGCTTTAGCATAAAATCAGTAATTTTTCTCCCTCTAGCAGCTTCCATCTCTTCTCCATTAAATGCCTTAATTACTCTAATAGCATTAAAGGTTTCATCTAATCTGGCTGTATAATTACTTAATTCTTCTTGAATCATTGAACAAATGATCCTAAGTTTTCTTCCTAATTTTTGCACTAATAAAATAACTATTGGAAAAACGAGAAATACAGCAATAGAAAGCTGAGGTTCTAGTCTGAACATTAACAACACTAAAAATAGCACTGAAAAAAAGTGTTTTGCACAACCAGTAAGAAAGTGTGAAATAGCATTACGCATTAACACTATATCATTGGTAAAACGCGAAATGAGTTTACCAGATGACTGGGATTGTATGAAGTATACATCAGCATAAAGTAAATGCTCATACATTTCTATTTGAAGAGTAGTCAGAATCCTTTGTCCTATTAGCTTTACTATATAACCTTGGTAAAACTCCGTTATACCTTTGATACAATAAATACAAAAAAGAATACCAGGGAAGATAAGGAGCATTTTACTGCTTTTTGTTATAAATAAATCATTCACTACAGGCTCCACCATTTTTACTATTGCAGCGGTACAGATGGCGTTAATTATCATACAAGCAATCGCTATAGATAAAGATTTAAAATGTTGTTTGAGATAATAAGTAAAAAACCTATCTACTATAGGACGCACCTTTATCAATTCCTGCATATATGTCAAATTAAAACGTGATAAATATATAGTCGAGTACAGCGTTTCATGTTATTTTAAAGAACAGTCCCTTCGCTCCTAAATTCCATCTTAGACTGGTAACTGCAGCAACTAATTATAATTACTAAGCTCTCTAAGGTCAACAAAGCACCAAACATTATCAATATCACCAAATAAAAACCTATCGCGCATGCATTGATAGGTTGCGTTATTTAATAAAAGTTTTGCGGGTCAAAATCTATCCTAACCTCCACCTTACTAATTGTACTTAAAGTATTATTCACATGTTTTTGTACACACTCTCTTACTCGTGCATTGGGAGTAAAAAACAGCAGTACCTTATATCTAAAATGATTGTCAATCTTAGTGATAGTAGCTCGCGCAGGCCCAAAAACACGCAGTGCAAAAATATTCGAAGATTTCATTAAATTCCTAAATGTTTGCGCGGCATTTCTACTATTAGTCTCTTGCTTACACATGAACAACACTAAACAACTCTTCATCAAAGGAGGTAATTTGTTTTGCATTCTTCGCTCCAATTCATACTTAGCAAAAGCATCATAAGAACTTGCTAAAATATTAAACAGTTTTTGGTCTGCAAAATAACTCTGTATTAATGCTATACCAGGTTTATCACTTCTACCAGCCCTACCTGCGACTTGGTGCAACATCTGATAAGTTTTTTCCAAAGCTCTAATATCAGCTCCAACAAGAGAAAAGTCCAAATCCAAAACTCCCACGAGAGTTATACCAGGAAAATGATACCCTTTGGTAATTAACTGAGTACCAATCACAATATCCGCCTTTCCCTGCGCTATACTGCGCAAAGCTGAGATATTATCTTTCGTAGATGCATTGTGATCTCTACTAAGAATAATAATTTTTTGATCTGGAAAAAGCGACGTTATCGCCTCAGCTAACTGTTCTATTCCAAAACCTAAGAAAAACAAAGGAGTATTACATTGATGACAATATAACTCAGCATCGCGACTATATCCGCATTGATTACATATCATCAGGTTTTTCTTTTTATAAAAACCCAAAGCAACGGAACAACCAACGCACTCGATTTTTGTTAAGCAGCTTTTACAAAAAACTATAGGAGCATAACCTTTCCTGTTAAGAAATAAAAGAGTCTGCTGTTTATTACAAATGTTTTGTTGAATCGCATGAATCAATTCTTGCGATAAAAAACTATATTTTGGATGACTAACCATTGTAACCTGACGTATCTCAGGCATAGTCGCTTTACCATATCTACTAGACAAGGTCGCGAGATCATATTTTGCACAATACACGTTATACATACTTTCCAATGATGGCGTCGCAGAGCACAGAAGGGTGCGTATTTGTTTATCATAACAACTTGCCGCATGCGCTTTAAGAACAGCCATATCTCTAGCATTATACAACACACCATACTCTTGCTTATAGGATGCATCATGTTCCTCGTCGACAATAATTAATTTTAAATTACTGTATGGCAGAAAAAGCGCGCTTCTCGCTCCAATCACTACCTTCGCATCGCCATGTAATATGGAGTAAAAAATTTCCTTTTTGCGTTTGATTGTTACTTTGGAATTCCAGATAGACGCCACTTCATCAAATTGCTCCTGAAATCTATCTAGAATTTGTCTCGTAAGAGATATTTCCGGTAATAAAATCAGAACCTGACCTCGCGCTAACAAAACATCCTTAATCAAATGAAAATATACTTCAGTTTTACCAGAACCAGTTACTCCATACAGTAACACCGGTAGAGTGGAAGAGTTGATTTGTTGTACAACTTTCTGTTGCTCTAGAGAAAGTGGTTTTAAACGTAAAGCGGCAGGTAGTGCGCTCTGCGAGTATTCTACAAAATCACTAATTTGCAGATTCAATGGTAAAAAAAGACGCGCTACTTCTCCAGGAGACTTTAGATAATATTTAGAAATACTATACATAAAGTATACCAGATCATCTGGTAAACAGATGGGAAAAACACCGATGATATTACGCAAAACAAAAACGGAAGCCGATATATTAATCTCAGTTACAATACCAATCTTTTGAGTTTTACGAAAAGGCACTAAAACAATTTGATTTTTTTGAACATCAAAATCCTTTGGGCAAAAATAATCAAATTCACTTACTCCTACAATAGGCAAGAGTACCTTAATAATCATTATATATCATTTTAATTTATCAAGAATTTGATCAAGATGCTCCATATCTCTGTAACATATCACAATCGCCCCTCTGTTCGTTATAGAATTATGTCTAATTTTTACCATAGTCCTGAACATCTGACACAAGTTTTCTTCCAGCATAACTAAATTCTCATCCTGCTGAACATCTAAACCTTCAATCTTATCCAAACTACCGCTAGACCTATGTTTGAAGTTAGTTCTTGGATCGTAATTGATAGTAGAAGTGTCGTATTGATTAACTTGCTTATTACGATTAACATTTGGCCATGTTTTCACTAAAGCCTCAGTTTCTCTTACGTTCAAATCATTCTCTATTATATATTTTGCAATATCAATTTCATATGGATGATTTATTAAACATCTTGCATGTCCCATAGAAATCTGGTTATTTTCTAGCATCTCTTTCACCTCACGGCTCAAATGATTCAGACGTAAAATGTTAGCAATATAACTTCTGCTTTTTCCAAGTATCTGACTTAATTCCTCCTGAGTGTAACGAAATTCTTGCATTAACTTCATTAACCCCTCCGCCTCCTCTATCTTAGTTAATTCTTCGCGCTGAATATTTTCTATCAGAGAAATTTTTAAAATCTCGGCATTTTCAACATTTTTAACTATCGCATCAATTCTAGTCAATCCAGCAATTTGAGCCGCACGCCATCTTCTCTCGCCTGCTATGATTTTATATTGCTTATTTTCTACCGGATATACCACAATTGGTTGTATCAGTCCAACATTTAAAATAGAATCTGCAAGCTCCTGTATTTGTTCCACATGAAACTTTTTTCTTGGTTGATACAGTCCCGGACTGATAGACATAATCTCCAGCTGTACTACTCCACCTTCTTCTTGGTTTTTAGTACTTTCACGCTCTATCTCAGGTGCACGATCTCGTAGAAGAGATTCCAATCCACGGCCTAACATTATTTTTTTTCCCATTTCATTCTCTTGCTAAAATTTCTTTAGTCAATGCCAAATATGCAACAGATCCAGGGCACTTATGGTCGTATATTACTCCTGGCTCTCCATAAGAAGGAGCTTCTGATAGCTTAATATTTCTAGGAATAGTAGTAGAATATACAAGATCACCGAGATAATCTCTCACATCTTTTTCTACCGCTTCTGTAAGTTTATTTCTTTTATCGTACATAGTAAACAAGATCCCGGAAATTTTTATCTCTTGATTTAATTTTTTCTGTACAAACTCAATAGTACTTAATAAGTGAGTTAAACCTTCTAATGAAAAAAAATCGCACTGCATAGGTATCAACACACCATTGGATGCCGTAAGTGCGTTGATAGTTAAAAGGTTTAGAGAAGGCGGACAATCTATAATAACATAGTCAAATGCATGTATTATTTGATCTAATAAATTGCGCAATACAAATTCTCTCTGTTTGAGTTGAATTAACTCAATTTCCGCACCCGCCAAATTAGTGTTAGAAGATATTACGCATAGATTGTTTACATTAGTCTTGATAATAGTCTCTGATATCCTTTCGAGCCCAGCCAAAGCGTGATATATCGTGGATAATCTCGATCTTTTTTCAATACCAAATCCACTGCTAGCATTCCCCTGAGGGTCTAGATCAATCACTAATGTCTTCTTTCCCATAATCGAGAAAGCCGTAGATAGATTAATTGCCGTGGTAGTTTTGCCAACTCCACCTTTTTGGTTTACTACAGATAAAACTTTTGTTTTTCTAGTATCATTCATAAAATTAATATTAGCAGTAATATACCTAATGTCTATACTTTATAATCTTTTAAATAAATAAGTAGTCGAATAACAGATGCAGGAGTTATACCCTGTACTAATGCAGCCTCCTTAATTGTTAAAGGTTTCTCTTTTATTAATTTCTCGATCACTTCATTAGATAAACCTGATATTGATTTGTAGTCTAGATTCTGAGGTATTTTGCGCCCCTCCTCTAATCTAAATAACTTCATGTCGTTCATCTGACGCTCTAAATAACTAGAATACTTCGATTCTATACTCAAGATTTCCAAAATTTTACTATCAATATAATTTAAATCAGAAAATATATTCTTTACTATATCTACTCCATAAGTGGGTAAACCAAGTAACTGCATGGCAGTTTTTCTACTACCATCTTGAGCAATAGAATATCCATGCTCTTTTATCTGATGAGTAGTTAATGACAAACCTGTCAAGACGCATCGAGCATCATCCAATGCTTGTTTTTTACGTAAAAAACTCTCCAGCCTCTTCCCACCAACTAACCCACAATCAATAGCTAGCTGAGTAAGTCTCAAATCAGCATTGTCCGCTCGCAATGATAAACGATATTCCGCACGAGAAGTAAAAACTCTATAAGGCTCACTTACGCCTTTACTCACCAAATCATCTATCATTAAACCAATATAAGAGTCAGATCTACTTAATATCAGAGCCTCTCGTCCTTTCGCACGTAAAGCAGCATTAGCACCAGCAATCAATCCTTGTCCCGCAGCCTCTTCGTAACCAGTGGTACCATTAACCTGCCCTGCGAAAAATAATCCGCGAATTTTTTTACTTTCTAAACTAGAACGTAATTCTCTAGGGTCTATATGATCATATTCTACAGCATATCCAGGCTGAGCAATTTTGGCATCTTCTAATCCCTTAATAGTTTTTAATAAATCTCTTTGTACCTCTTCAGGTAACGAAGTAGATATACCATTTGGATATACTAAATCACTATCCAAACCTTCCGGTTCAAGAAAAATTTGATGAGATAGCCTGTCTGCAAAACGCACTATCTTATCTTCAATAGAAGGACAATAACGTGGGCCTACAGACTCTATATTCCCTGAATACATCGCGGACAAATGGATATTATCTTTAATGATCTGATGCGTCTTTTGACTAGTGCGTGTAATGAAGCAATGAATTTGCGGCACCATCACCATTTTAGTCATTTCAGAAAATGGTTCTGGTATTTCATCTCCCAGTTGCACTTCAAGAACATCATAGTTTATACTATTAGCATAAATTCTAGGCGGAGTACCTGTTTTTAATCTCCCAGTTCTAATTTTTAATCTTTGTAAAGTGTGCGTTAAAGAATCGAAACCTCTCTCCCCCCATCGACCCCATTTTTGCCTCTTATCACCTATATGTATTAAACCACCTAAAAAAGTACCAGTTGTTAAAATAACCTGTTCACATGATATCTGGCTGCCATCTGCCAAAATCACCCCCTTTACTTCCTCATCTACAATGCTAATATCTTCTACCTGCGCCGCTATAATATCTAATACAGAATATTGATTGAGCAAGCAAGTAATAGCATTTTTATATAATATTCTATCAGCCTGCGCTCTAGGGCCCCACACCGCAGGACCCTTGCTTCTATTAAGCATCTTATAATGTATGCCAGACATATCAATTGCCCGCGCCATCAAACCATCTAATGCGTCAATCTCTCTCACAATAGTGCCCTTGCCAACTCCGCCAATAGAAGGGTTGCATGACATCACTCCTATATTAGCCACATCAGCTGTAATTAAAGCAGTACTCGCGCCTATTCTACACGCAGCAGCAGCCGCCTCACATCCTGCATGACCCGCGCCAACCACTACAACATCAAAAAACATAACTTTTAAACCACACTACTATTTAATTCATATTTAATTCATTTTTGTAAAGATGAGTAAAGCCCTACTATTCAATTTCACAAAGCATTAAATTCCTAAATTCTCGCACTAAACAATCATGATCCCGCTCATGGTAAAGTAATTTTAAATTACTACCAGCGTCCTGTGTATAAAATACTTCCACGCCATCACTCCTAATACGTGCTATTTGCTCTAACGCCCTAACCGTATTCATGCTGTTAAAATTTATCGGAGGCACGCAACTTCTCATTAATGCATGCATTCTATTTGAATTATCTTGCGCAATCTTGCACACCCCCCATAAATCACCTGATTGCAAAGCAAAGCATAAACGATGAAAATCTGCGCTAGACTCCTCTAGCCATATTTTATATACTTTCTGATTTTCCATCGCCCTACTCATTCCCAAAGTAGACGATATCATTTTCTTACCCCTATCCAATAACAAAATCGCCAAACGCAATTGCGGCAATCTATAGTTAAGAGCAACGCCATAAGAATCACTTCCATCTTCCTCCTCTCCCCTTGGCCACATCACGAAACCATCATGCAAAGATCTAGTAGCGCTGCCGCTTCCTATTCTCGATAAAATAGCTAACTGCCTCCGATTTAACTTCATGTCATAAATATCATTTAAAGCCAAAACAATACTAGCAAAACCTGCAGATGAAGATGCTAGACCCGCAGCTATCGGCACATCAGACGATATATGTATTTCAAAAAAATTTGGTATATCAAACAATTCTAAGAAAGACGCTAAACGTTGATAAAAATTACTGAACACACTCACCTTGCGGCCATTTAGAAAAATTTTATGCTCACCCCTAGTACCATCTAAAATTGCGCGCAATGATACTCTGGACCTGAGATTCTTGAAGCTCAATGAAATACTGCTATTATTCGGCAATCTCAACTCCTCATCTCTCTTGCCCCAATATTTAATTAATGCAATATTAATTGGCGCAGAAGCTTCCTGCTCTATACCACGCAGTGTTAATATAGGTGGCACAATATCTTTCACTACTCTCTTAGCCCTTAACATATATTTTTCTAATGACTTATAATACCCACTCCGCAAATAATCCTTTCCGCACACTCCTTGTTTTCCTCGCTGCATCGCCTATAGCTAGGATAAATATTAGAAGTATAAGTATCTTCTTGGGAAACGGAGATATCATCCACTCCATATAATCTCAATTGATGCTCTACAATCCCCGGCAAATCAAAATAATACTTTCTATTGACATTGTTATATGCAAAAAACTTATCGTACTCAGAATCAAGCGCTAAAAAATTCTCTCGATAAGCACTATCCACAGCATACGATGCTTGCTTGATTGATGGACCTATCCACGCAATAGTCTCATGAAAATCTTTAAGTAAACTATAAGCATTACCAATAATCCCATCATAAACTCCCCTCCACCCACAATGCAATGCGCAAACAAATTCTCCACGTTTGTTTGCTAATAAAACTGGCACACAATCTGCCGTTTGCACAAATACATAAAGCCCAGGTACAGTGCTAATCAACCCATCTCCTTGTGAAAGCAATATCTTGCCATCCTCATCACTCCTCATTAAACTCCGCGCCTCATTATGAGAATTAATGCACACAACGTTGCTACTATGTATCTGCTCAAGTAATACGTAATCTATATTTCCTAAGCATTTCCGCAAACTGCAACTAGCCACTTGTGTCTTGTCTACCTTATGCAATAAAATTGAGTCAATCGCTATCGTATTTAACATGCTACACTTCATAATTTATGTCGAAAAAAATCATGCATTTTCAGTATATTAGTAATATTCTAAAAGAGAAGAGGTATTTAGAGCATTTACAATCGCGCTTCGCAAACGAACATAAATTAACCCCTATGATCGGCGTGGAGTTGGAATTTTACTTAAGCCAACATATAGCAATTGCCGGACTAAGTAAATTAATTGCTATGCCGATAATTAAAGAGGAAGGAAAGAACCAATTTGAATTAAACTTTCCACCAACAACTAATCTCATTAAGTTAGTACATCAGGTGAACGCAACAAAACAACAAATTATGTATTATGCGAAACTTTATAAAGGAGTAGCGGATTTTAGCCCCAAGCCATTTCTTGATGATTATGGCAATGGCATGCATATTAACCTTAGCTTTGTAGAAAATAATGACGAAGAGTTTGTGCATGCATGCGCAAAAACATTATGTTATTTTTTAACACAAACTTTATTATTGTTTATGGAAAGCGAGAATGAGTATAGTAGATTAGATTATAAGTTCATGGCCCCAACGCACATAGCTTACGGCAAAAATAACCGCAGCGTCGCCATTAGAATAAACACAAATCTCCCTCAAACCGTAATAGAGCATAGAGTGCCAAGTGCCTCTTCGAACATCTACTCAGTGCTCTGCGCAATACTGCGCGCAATAGAGAAAATGATTTTAGAACCTCATCATGATATCCACAAATTTTTTCCTATTTATGGTAACGCATTTGATGAGCAATATCAGAACCAACCAATTCCCTCGAACCATCAAGAAGCATTAGAGCATTTTAATATAAACTTTTTTGATTTTAACAAATATTTTCAACTCTAATGAATTTGCAAGATAATATTTGAGTATATTTCCACCAACTCCTCCAAATCCTTCAAACTAACGCATTCCGCTGGTTTATGAGCACTACCATGTTTTAATCCAATTTCCACCACAGGGCAATAAGCACTAATGTAACAAGCATCAGAAACGCCGCCAGACGTAGAAAAAGAGGCGCGAGTCTTCTTCTGAACTATAGCTAATATCTTTTGCATAAGTTCAAGCCCCATATCCTGCACAAAAGCAAAATGATTAGAGCTACAAGTAAGATCATATCTAATACCCGGCGCCAAACGCAATAATTCATCCTCGATATAACTTTTTAGAGATTGATGCGTATGTAAGGTATTAAACCTGATATTAAACCTTACCCTAGCACTACTAGGAATTACATTCGTGAGATGATTATTGCAATCAATAGAAGTAATTTCTAAATTTGATGGCTGAAATAACTCGCACCCCTCATCCAACTTACTAACCACCAATGCATTTAAAAATTTTACCAAAATAGCATTAGGATTAACACATAGCTCCGGGTAAGCCACATGCCCTTGCATACCATAAATAATCAAGTCAAAGTTCGCGCTTCCTCTCCTTCCTATCTTAACTAAATCACCAATATCATTCTTACTCGCAGGCTCACCTAAAACAGCCAAATCTATTGTATAGCCTAAATGACTAATTAGCGACAGCATCTTGCGCAAACCATACTCCCCAGTCCCCTCCTCATCAGAAGTAAACAAAAAACTAATCATCAAGTCTCGTAGACCATGCGCATCGTCTAAACTACCATCACGCAGTAAATCCAGTACTCTAAAAACTGCACAAATTGCTGCCGCTATCGCTCCTTTCATGTCTACCATCCCTCTGCCATACAATATGCCATCTTCCTGATATAACTCGAACGGATCAGCCGGCCATAACGCCGCATCACCGGCAGGCACAACATCCACATGCCCAGCAAAGCATAAATTAAAGTAGCTCGGATTCAATTCCGATAAATCTCCACTCTCCATATTGGAACTACTTTTAAACTCCCACCATTTAGTATCTTCAAAATCTCGCCCCCCCTCTTCTTGTTCATGCCAATCGCGCCAATCAATATAGCCTAACTTTTGCTGATAAGAAGTAATAACACTGAGCGGACAGAAGGCGTAAAGATTTGTTGTTTTAGGTATTCGATGGGATTCTTGAATAATAACGCGGAAATTATGAGAGGCCAATAAGCCGGCTATATACTCAATGCAACCTGCGCTATTAGGAGTAATGGATTTAAAAGATATGAGGCGAGCAAGCAATCCTAGCAATCTAACAGTTTCTCTAGTCATCACACCTCTTGCATATTCTTTCATCGTGCCTCTTGCATAGGCTCTACTCCTGATAGCAAGCGCGCCATTGCTGTAGATTCTAAACCTTCACATCAGTATCTTAGTTGAATACTATGTTATTATTTTAGTCGAATATTTTATATATTAAATTACCGCCATATTCCCTAAACCCCCGCATAAAAAGTTCCTGGCTAAGTCCCACGAGAGATCTATTAGACCTCTTTTTAAAACTCGCGCATTGATGCAGGAAGATACAAAGCGCAGAACTTCGAACACATATAAGGTAGGTGAGAGTTTTAAATCAACAGCGCCGCCACAGTTGGCGTGAAGTAGTAGAGTTTTTTTGAAGAAGTTTATCGATCTATTGATAGCAGCTTTTTCTGCGCTCTTAAATATTAGACCGTCACACAAACTGAATTTGCCTCACTACTCACCCATCCACCGCTCTGTTCTGCGTATATTTTATAAGAAACACCAGAGCTACGCAACGAACGTTGAATATAATCGCTGGTTTGAGTATGCGACCCCACTATCATAATTTTCTTAAACTCAAAAAGGAAACGTGTCAACCCCTCGACTTCCTTGTAGTCTTGAGGCGAGGCAGGGGTGTTATACTGCGAAAACAACCAATCTAAGCCAACAATCAAACATTCAGCATGATTCTGATTCATCCGAGACCACGTAATCAGCACTGGTTGTCTTTCTGGGAAGGGATCTGCGCAAGTAGCATGCGGTAAAAAATGAGTGCGCGGGGTAGTCCATAACATCACATCCAAACCTCTACCAGCTACAGCATCGGTAAGCAGGAGAGTTTTAATTTTAGCTTGATAAGCTTTGGTAACCAAACCTAGAATTGTTTTCTCCTGCCCAGTATGACACTGATAGAAAGATATGTTCATCAAATTATGTTCATCAAATCTTCCTGTTTTCGTTAAATAAAGTAACCAAGTATGAAATAGATCATGCTTTATTAAGAATCGCCCGTTAAGGATTGCATAGCTGAAGCCTGCATCAATATTCTACTGTTGATCTGCTCTATTTTGTATCTTCTTTTTCTCATCTCCCGCGCGGCGCGTTCATGTTTAGCGAGCATCACTCCTCTTTTCCTGCGCAGGATCTCGTCTAAACTTTTTGCCCTTGCGTGTATTGACCTCAAGTCTACAGCGAAAGGTATTTTATCACTCTTACCCATTGGCACGCTATCACGCACGGCAATATTAAATATCCTCATCTCACTTTTTCCATCGGAAAGCAACTTCTGTACAGCGGAGTAATCACAATTTTTAATATCAAACATATCCTTTATAGCAGAGGCAAAACCATTTTTTGTAATAATACCAAGCGACACCTTTGGTTTACCATTCGCTCCAGCAAGATACACTTCGAATTTGTCTTCTTTTTTGCACGCAAACACTTCTCCGCGATTATACCGTAAGTGTCGCTTGAGCTCCTCGCCAACACTCACTCGCACCCCAGGCAACGATGACACCTCAACTTCTGCAACAACTCGAGAAGATTGTAACGAGGCAATAAAAGTAGATAAAGCTTTAGCGTCATTGCTTTTTGTCAATCTCAACGTACCATTATGATAAGCAAAGGGAGAATTCGGACGTAAGCATAAAGCACGCATTTGATCTTCTAATTTTTTTTGCATTTCAGAATATTTCGCACGCAACTGCCCCATCTCGAAAGTGGTTTTAGAATGAGTGTATTTCGGCCTATTCTCACCAGCTAACATCTGCTCATCGTCATCCCTAAGCTTTTTGATGTTCTCATTAAGATCACTTATAGCGCTTGTCAAGCGATTATAAAAATCATTTGTATACTTACTAACATCATCTAGAATCGGATCTAGTTCAGCCATAGAACTTTGAGGCGTCACTTCAATTGGACCAAAGTCGCGAAAACCCCTGGCAACAGTAATTTCCACACCCGATACCTCTACTACTCCATTTGCACCAATTGGAAGGATCTTTTCTTCACCATCTACATTCACAGTCACTTGCCCTTTTGCAGATTCGTAAGTATCGTACACATTCTTCTCGTCAGCCACGAAGAATGAGTAGGTCTTCCGCTCTATATACTGTTGCATTTGTTGGAACACCGACTTGAGAGTTACGGCAAGAGTGCCGAGGGGGGTTGTAGACAGCAGCGGAAACTTTACCGCATCTTCTGCTTCTTGAATCTCAGTAGCATCAGAGAGCCCGGCGCTCGCGTCCTTCATTTGCTTGAAATATTCTAGTGCGCAAAACGTCACGGGCTCCTTATGCGCTGCCTGCGAGGCATTGACTAGATCAGTGCATTCTGATAGATTATCACGAAAAAATTCCAGAACCTTTTTCTGCGCGCCCTTCCACATGCGCTCGCTGTCCACTGCTTGCGCCTTATGCAGCGCCCGCGCAACAGCCACAGCGTCAGCATTCATCGATCCCAGCTTATCCTGCCACTGTAGCGCTAGCATCGCTAGTTCATCCAGCCGCTCATCCAGCCCATCCAGCCCATCCAGCCGCCTATCCAGCTCATCCAGCTCATTCGGCCCATTCGCATCCAGAATCTGCAACGCCTCCTGCGCCATCAGCTTCCTGTCTCCTTCCAGCGCCTCCAATCTGTCCGCTGCATCTTGTCGCGCAGCTGCTGCGTCCGCTAATTCTTCTAGAACTGATTCGTACTCTCGCACAACATCTGCATCCAAACCTTCAAGCGAGTCTATAAAATCTCTCATTTTTTGCATGCCACCATCTTCAGCTAAAAAGGTCTCGTGGGATTGAGTAAAAAATGCAGCATTCTCTCTTAAGAATTGTTGTAGAAGGCGCATTTCCTTTTCTAGCGCAGCTTCTTTTCGTTTTCGTACCCCTTCTATCTTGTAGAAGTTGGCAAAATTCCGAAGAGCAGCAGAAGCATCGCTCCCATTATCTACAGCTAGCCATTTCGCAAAAAGCTCTCCCATCTCACCGTCTAATGCTTCGCCATCTATCTTGCTCTTAGGATTTGAGAGGAATCGAGATATCCCCCCCCCATATATATCCATTATCTCAGACAGCTCATCACTCAGCTCTCGCAGCCCTTGAGCTCGCGCAAATGCATCACGCTGCTTTTGGTCACTTATTCCTATTCTTGTACAAGACACTTGTATACCCTTCTCCGCGGAGATAATCTTTAGCGCTACTTTGCTACCATCATTAGCATCAACAGTACAAGCAACAGAAGCGCCTAAATCGATAAACCTTCTATCTTGCTTAAATGCCTCAGCAATCTGCTGTAGCGTCCCTTCTGCATGAAACTGTTTACCATCTATCGACATACAGCAGTCATATGTACCAAACACATGTCCTGCAAAATCAAAAACAGCATCTTTACTAGCACTAATCGCGCTAATAGTAAATGGCTGTATACTATCTATACCCACACCTTTGGCAGGAGCAACCGTCACCCCGTCTCGTCTATATAACTCTTTCTTGGAATTCAACAACGCCAACTCCGACTCTGGCTTCTTTGCGAGCGCTAATGCCTGCAGCGCATTCCAACATTTTTCTTGATCAGATCCAACCGCGCCAGTAATAGTATGTATCCCTTTAGCACCTGATTCTACTCTTTCTAATTCCCTTTTTTCTGTCTCATGTCTTTTAATTTGCTCTTGCTCACTGCGCTGAAATATTTCGCTATTTCGCTTCGCATTTTGCACGGCCATCTTAACCATGTTACTCATCTTGTCATTACCTCAATTAACTTACTGCTTCCAATTTTATCCAACATTAAGAAAAATATTAAAAAACAATTTAATACTTCCAGCAACCATTTGCAACTCTCACTTTATTTTATGAGAAAGAACGCGCCATTGTATAGATAATTTTATAACGGAAAGCGCACCTAGTCAATCCTCTCTCTACACCTCCTCACATCATGCCTAACTAAATATAAACAATAAATAAATGCGAGCGTAAGATCGAAAGATCTTAACCTGAATATTGCATGATGGTAGAATTAAGCATAAGTTTCTGAAGGGTGTTAATGCTCACACCTCATCTTGCACAAAATTTGTGTTAAAAAGCACTTTCCAATCTATTATTTTTAGATTTTAGACGTAATAACCCCTTACCCCATTTTCTATAAGCGCCAGGGACAGCGCTAAATTAACTTAACTTATTCCAAAGCTAATTTCTTCATTATAGTTTGCCATAGATGCTGATAAGGATACGATGAAGATAATAAAACTTGATGCGCCTAGTATTACGAATAATTACCACTCCTATTTTAAATAATTTTAATCGTATTGTACCACCTGAGCGGTTGCTAATTCACTGCCTTGTAGGAATTTATCACGTATATATTCTACAAGGTATAACTGAGAACTGATAAAAGCATTCTAAATTGATTAGCCCATCATTTATAACAGGAAGTACGATCCGCAAATAGTTCTAATTGCTGTTCCTTTATCCGGTTTTCCATATTACCGCGGGCACAATAAACTTTATCCATATAAAGCCTCTGGATCGCCTAATAAATTCGTTACTATAATAGTATACAATTTGTCATAGCAAAATCCTTTAAATAATAGTGCTGCAGTAACAATATTATACTGCTTTACAAGGGCTTTGTCTTCTTCTTTTGATGCAATATTCAGGCTAGATTTTTTAACCAGTAACTTATTGTAAAAATACTTACTCCAAATTTTTGGGCAACTTTTTTCAATGTCATATTTTCATTTAATTTACGTAGTTTTCAAGTGCTTCTAGATCAATTTTTCTTTTTGAACCACCTTGTTTCTTTGCGAGATAATTGCCTTCTTTTTTATATTTTTGGTACCACCTTCCTATTGCTGATACACTAGACCTCTTTCGAAACTCGCTCATGATGAGCAAATGCGAGGAGTATACGAAGCACAGAGTCGCAGCGTACATGAAGTACGTGAGGACTTGCGCATCGACAGCGTCGCCACAGTTGTCATCAGGAGTAGAGTTAGGAAAGAGGTCTACTTATTGTAAATAATTTAGGTGCTTGGTCATAACTATTCCCAGCTTCTAAATATGCTACTACTTTTTCTCTTAAATCATTGCTATAGCTTTTTTGTCAATTACTATAGTAAAGTAAATTGAATTAGCATAATTGCAAAAACTACTATATATGGGAAAATTTATATTATTATGGATGTTTATATGCTCGCTCTTTTCTGCAATCGCAAGAGCGGATACTGTTTTGATAACAGCGGCTACTGGCGCTTTTGGGGAAGCGCTTAGTTTTCATTTTGCCGCTGAAAAATTTGATCTCATTTTAGCTGGAAGAGATGAAAACAAGTTAGTAGACTTAAAAAAGCGAATTTTAAGTAGGTATCAAAGTTCAAGCATTTTAACTATCATAGTTGATTTTTCTGATATCGAGGCAATGCGAGCATCTATGCAAAGCATCAAATTTAATCAACTAGATAGTGTGATTTTGATAGGTCCTAGGCCAGAATTGACTAGAAATAATATTCCTAGCTTCGAGGAATGGAACAAGACATTTAATGAAACATTTTTTGCTCCATTAGAATGTCTAAAACAAATGATACCAAGTATACGAGATAATGGTAGCATTGTTATTATCTCGGGTAATAGTTCTAAAGACTATCTAAAAGCATATCCCAATACTAATGTTATAAGACTTGCGTGGATTGGTGAAGTGAAAAATCTCATGCACTTTCTTGCTGCGCGTAAAATTAGAGTGAATGCAATTTCTCCTGGGCCCATTTTAACCAAATTTCATCGTGATAAAATTACTAAAACAGCTTCCGATAATAAAATTACTTTTGAAGCGCAATTGCGAAACGACGCTAAATCCATCCCTTTAGGGGCATACGGATCTCTGGATGATGTTACAAATTTGGTGCATTTTTTAATAAGCAAAAAATCAAAACATATAAATGGTGCAAATATTCTTCTTGATGGAGGAGAATCAAACGCATACTAAGACTATAGTAAATCACCTTGTATTAGACGAGATAAAGAAGCGCTGTAGGGTGTTATGCAAATGAGTAAATTCAGTAATTCTATCTTTAATAGACCTACCGCGTAAGTAAAAAAGCAAAACATAAAGAGTAATTGAAATATTAATAATAACCTGAACTCGACGTAAGAGTTAACAATAGGCAAGTTAACAAAGAGAGTTGAAGCAACCTGGGGTTAATGATAGAGTACAAGCTTAAACCATTCCGAAGTATCATACTTGTACTCATAGAGAATATTTTCTGCGAAATTGATGATTTTTGCAAGGAATTTTATCCAAATCAATCATATCGTATATTACCAAACCCAAACCGTAAAAGAATCCGCTATTGTAAAATGGCTTCGAGTGAAATAATGACAATTATAATATTATTCCATTTAAGTTACTATCGTACATTAGACCTCTTTCCTAACTCTACTCCTGATGGCAACTGTGGCGACGCCGTCGATGCGCAAGTCCTCACGTACTTTATGTACGCTGCGGCTCTGTGCTTCGTATACTCCTCGCATTTGCTCATCATGAACGAGTTTCGAAAGAGGTCTATTTAAAGATTATTATCATGGGCGTGTAATAAAATATTTAAAACAATACTTTCCGACTCTGGTAAGTTATAACAGATTTTTAGAATTAAGTCCTCTGTGATACTTCAGTTAGCTCTATATGTGAAGCATAAAGCTGACGCTGAAAGCTGCCATATATTGTATTGATTCAGCCTATGCCATAACAGGCGTATTTATCGGCATAAAGTTTTTGATAAGATAGCCAAAAGTGGCAAAAGTTATAGGGTGGTTCTTTGGTTTTTAACTGCATTTAGTAATTAATTACAAAGGAGAAATTATGTCTTTTTGCTTAACGCAGAACAATACTGATGATCGTATTCCTATGGGACCGTTACGAGATGAGGTAATTTTTGTTATAATAAATCTCAAAAGAACGAGGTTTTCAAATGTCTTCAGCGCATCAAATTACAATGGTAAGTTTAAATCAATTAGTTAGTCCAAAGCATCAATATCGC
>NZ_JACVVM010000020.1 GCF_016751895.1 Candidatus Sarmatiella mevalonica
AAAATATACCATCCCATAAACGTCTGGCATCCCTAGGGGGCGGCCTGCCTTGTTTCCCCCTTCTTTTGTAAATTATCTTTTCGACTACGGCCCATTCTTCATCTGTTAAATCACTCGTATAGCTCGTTGACATCTCATATCCTCCCTTTGATGCCAATCATAACGATGTCCCTCCAATACTTCAACCTTTTGCGTGACTGGTTCTTAATTTCCCATGTTTCCGATTTACGTATTTTTAAAGAAATTCAAAGTGCTTTGATTCCTTTGCAATTTAACGCTAAACTGCAGCAGACCGCAGAATTATTTGGAGCAGGGAAAACAAGTGTCGTTAAAATGCTGAAGAGGATGTATGTATATTTATCAGGAAGTTCCATTGACACAAAGCCTCGCGTGAGAAGAAGAAATTACTCTTCTTAAGACATTGGAGGAAGCTTATGAAGAACAGGTGAGTAAAACTTTATCTATAAGCACAATTACTAGGCTTTTAGCTAGACATGGTTGGAAAAAGATTGCGCCAAGAAAATTACCGCCCCAAACGTGATGTTACGATACAAGAGGTTTTTAAAAACACTTCAGCGCAGTAGTTGAAAAAGAAACAAAACAATTCGAAGATCAAACAAAAGAAGTAAAAAGATATTATTCCAGAGTGAAGCTAAATTTGGCCAAATTAATGATATCAAAAGATGCTGGTGGGGTTAGACCTTTAGTCAAACATTAAGCTGTACGACAATATAACCTATGTATATAGAGCTATTGCTCCCGCTGACTGAAGAAAATTTCACTTTGATGATGCCATATGCAGATACTGAATGTATGTCTATATTTTTAGCGGAATTATCAATTGTTTATTCTGACCATCACTCCCTCCATATTCCCCTGAATTAAATCCAGTAGAGAATTACTGGAAATTCATTAGGGGCAGATTTTTTAGAAATAAGTATTTCTATTCATTTGAGCGGTGTTCGATCACAGAGAATAATGGTGTATATTATGAAGAGAATAATTTATGGAGAAAAATCTTATGGGACAAATATTACACGCGAATGCCAGAACAACGGAGGCAATCCGTAGAGAGATCCGTGATAGTAAAGAGAGTATAGAGAAAGCGGCTAAAGGATTTAATGTTAACCCAAAAACAGCCATTTTTTGTTACATAGAATATTCCATCTCATAGCTTTCTTGCATCCTTAGGTGGTGGCCGACCTTGTTTACCTTTTTGCCTGTATATTATTTTTTCTATTAATTCCCACTCTTTATCACTAGTGTCGCTACTATATTTTTTTGACATCTTTTCTCTTTTTTTGACGCCTATTATAGCAATTCTTTTTTTATATTTTAATATTTGACGTGACTGGTTCTAAGATTTATAAAAAGAGGCATTGTCCATAATTACAACTTGGCCGGACTTTAATTCCTTAATTAAAACATTCTCCAATCAGCTTTCATTTTAAATAATTTAGGTGCTTGGTCATAACTATTCCCAGCTTCTAAATATTCTACTATTTTTTCTCTTAAATCATTGCTATAGCTTTTTGTCATTTTTCCTTTCATTATAACGAAAAATTATATCTAATTCAACCTAAATTACTATAGCTAAAATTTAATACTCTAGCGGAAATTCCAGGGAGTTATTCTAATCTATTACCTATGACTTCTAGCTTGGTGTTAGGATTACGTTAACAGTGCCACTATAGACTTCTTTTTGAAACTGGCTCATGATGGCAAACGAAGTATAGAACTCGCCGCGTACATGGAGCTAAATAAGAGCTTCAAATCGACAACGTCGCCGCAGTTAGCGTAAAAGAAGAGAGTTTTATACGAGAGATTCCTTCAACATATATTCATTAGAATAACACTTAAATGCCCTATATTTCGCAAAGCCTAATTTGCTGTATATTCTTTCCCCTTGCGCAGTAGCCTGCATTCCGATGATACTACAACCTTTATTTTTTAAACTTTGTGCGGCGGTCTTGGTCATAATAGTACCTATTCCGCGTTTTTGAAAAAGAGGATTGGTTACAATATCATATATCCCGCCAATACCATGAGCCTCAATACAAGAAGATATAGCAACTGGAGTATTTTTTAAATAAGCGATAAACATATCAGCCTTAGGAGATTTTTGATAATGTTCACCGATTGTTTGATAAAAACGCACCGCAATATCTTCGTTTAATTGAGTAGATACAGAGCTCATCACCAGGCCATAATCATGAAAGTCTTGCTGCGATTTAACTGTTTTGATTATTAAATTGTCTGGCACCGCACTAATATTGTAATCTATATCCGTAGCATGCGATGCCATACCTATAACCTCTTCCTTAAAACGCATTCCAACAGAAATTAATATCTCTTGAGCGTTACAATCTAAGGCATTAGGACCAACCCACCAACCAAACGGTAATTTATTTTTATTGAAAGAGTTAACGATTTGTTGCGCCGTAGCAGTTAATAGGGGAGTTGACGGCGCTTTACTTGAGACTATATTGAACATATTTGATGCATATGTGGAGTTCACGGCCACCGTATCATCTGAAAAATAAGTGATACCCATTAACCGACACATGCTAGGCAAAAAAAGTGCCTTGGCACAAAAATTTTTTTCTAGTATTAGATCAATTTTAGAAACATCTAGCATCTGTGCATAGCATACAGTTGAATTACCAAGTGGTAACTAATATATATATTATGCTTCGTGCCGCGAAGCAATTGCCCATAGACTTTGTAGATTCTTCGTCACATTCTGAAGCTAAAACGATTATCCCTATATTGCATTTATCTACGCTTCATTCCGCACTTCTCCCTCAACGCTCTTCTTGTCTTCATTTTGTGTAACATAACTCAGAGCTTCTTCATGGGTTCTGCCTACTAACACATCAACGCTAACACTAATGTCATGATACAATGCAATTTCAGCATTAAAACGGCCAGTGCTTTTGATAGGAGTTAAAAGAAAAATCTGTCTTGAGTTAATGAGTTTATCGCCAATATCGGAGATCAATTCTGCATTAATTTTTTGCGCTATATCTTTCGGCGTAACAGATCCAAACAAACGCCCATCTTCTGAACATTGTCTTATAAATGCCACAAATCTACCTTTCATGCTCTTTGCTAGTTTCTGAGCTTTAGCTTCTAAGTCTTTTTCTCGTTGCTCTAGCGCCTGACGCTCTCTTTCCACAAGTTGTAGTACATTCTGCGTCGCTATCTGCGCTAACCCTTGAGGAATTAGATAGTTACGAGCATATCCGCTGCTCACATGTACAATTTCTCCAGCGCGACCAAGTCTTGTTGACTCGAGCAAAACAACTCTCACATCCATTTATGTTCACCTCTAATTCGTTATTCTTATTGTTATTGTTATATTTTGTTTAATTTATTCTATTCTCCGTCTAACTATTCATTTTCATTTGTATAAATTTTTGCGCAAACTTTTGCGTAAACGTTTGCATACACAATCGCATAAAATACCCATAGCAATGCGTATTTTTATAAACACCCATTACATGAAACAAGACTTCTATTAGCTGGTTGTATAAAACCAGAAGATAGGTTATATAAAACTAGATAGGCTACATAGCACTACACAGAGCGAGTAAAAACACCCTTTGCGCATCTTGCTGATTGGTTAACTCTCACTGATTGGCTAACTAAGGAGGTGCGTGTCTGAAAAGTATATGTAATTAATTTATTAGCAATAATCTAGGTCACACACCCTTAGCAGGATTATTCTACGTTACTAACAGTGCAAAATGATCATAATTCATCTATAAACCTAATGAACCCTGTCTAATTAATACTGCGACTCGCACGCGAGTGACAAGGGTATATTATAATATGTTATAGTTGAATCACTCCACTTGTCAAGTCTGCAAAGATAAAAAAAGAATTCGATTATCCAATGCTAATATTGCAGATCATCCAATATGATATCTTATGAACCTTATAATTTCTAAACGATTTGCGCCCAATTCTTGTTTAATGGTTTCTAGAAAATTTCTTACACTCAGAGTGTTGTCCATGATAAAATTCTGCTCCAACAGCACAAATTCCTGATAAAACTTCTTTAACCTACCTTCCACCATTTTTAAAGCGACTTCTTCAGGTTTACCTGAATTTTTGGCTTGCTCTATCAATATTTCTTTTTCTCTAGCTACTATTTTAGGATCTAGTTCTTCAATAGTTGCGCTTCTTGGATCAGATGCTGCGATATGCATAGCTATTTGTCGACCAACCTCTAGCAACCGTTGATTATTATTAGAATCTGTTTTGATCGCAACCAAAATGCCAATAGCGCCCATATTAGGGTTATTTGTAGTTGCATTGTGCACGTAAGAAGCGATGATACCATCGTTTATTGTAAGCTGCTCGAACTTAGCTAATTCTATTTTCTCGCCAATAACAGCAATGTTGCTAGAGATAAAATCTGAAACGCTAGAACCATCGATAGATGAAGAAAGAACCTCTTCAAGACTAGAATAGCGAGCGCAGTGATCAGTCATTTTCTGTACTAATTGTTGGAAATTCTGATTCATTGCCACAAAATCAGTTTCGCATCTCACTTCTATAATAGCCGCAGATTTATGATCGTCTCGTTTTGATATCGAGACTAACCCCTGCGCTGTTACTCTGTCCGATTTTTTGCCCGCGGCTTCTAGCCCTTGTTTTCTTAAAAAATCTACCGCAGCTTCAAAATCACCATTTACATTTTCTAAAGCTTTTTTACATTGCATCATACCTACGCCAGTTTTCTCGCGTAATTTTTGTACTAAAGCGGCGCTAATCATAATATTTTACTCCTAATAAAATTTTAAATTATTGTTTTGATTGTTTTTCTCATATCTTATAAATTCTATACAGATCTGCAACGATACAAATAACAATCTTATATTGTTATTGTGTTACTTAGACTCTGCAACCGGCGCCACTTCTGCAAATGCGCGCTGATCATTCTTATCTAACGCTACTTTTTTTAATTGGCGCGGGCTGCTCTGAATTCTTTTTATACCAGAGGTGTTCCTAGATGTAATTTCGCTTTTCACATCTCCACCGCTGGCCGCTAGAGCATCACGCGCGCCGTTCAGTGCAGCTTGAGAAAATAAATCGCAGTATAATCTAATTGAACGCATAGCGTCGTCATTTCCTGGGATAGGGAATTGTACTAAATCTGGGTTAGAATTAGTATCAACTATTCCAATTACAGGCACGTTTTGCTTCTTCGCTTCCAGAATTGCCGTTTTATCTTTATTTACATCAAATACTATCATCAAATTAGGTTTGCCACTGCCCAAGTTACGTATACCTCCAAAAGCTTTTAACAGCTTATCCTTTGCGCGAGTAAGATTCAAAATTTCCTTTTTGGTATAAGACTCCTGCAAGCCTGGGTCGGATAATAATTCTTCTAAAGCATCTAGTCTCCGAATAGATTTGCTAATAGTTTGGTAGTTTGTTAAAGTGCCGCCTGGCCATCTTTCCACCATATAGCAATGATTGCAATTTTTTGCCGCCTCTTGAATGATAGGTGCGCCTTGACGTTTAGTGCAGACAAACAAAATCTTACCGTTAGCCTGACTAACTTCGTATACCTGCTGTAGCGCCATGCGTAGCAAAGCGGCTGTGGCACGTAGGTCGATGATATGTACGGAATCTTTAATTCCATATATGTAAGGAGCCATTTTAGGGTTCCAACGATCTGTTTTATGACCAAAATGTATTGAAGCGTCTACCAAATCTTGGATGGTAACGGGTGGAATTTTAGAATAATCGTGCATGTAGTAAACCTCTTGTTCAAATTATATTTGATTTGTTCTAGTTAATTCTTCCATAGAAAACTGCTTATGTTTGCATTAAAACGATTAACAGCTTAATTAATAGCAAGCATTCTGTTGTGATATGCTACTAAACTTAAGTATTAAAAATTACAAGCAAAATTAAGACTAGATTAGTATCTAGACGGAAAGACAATTCAAGAAGAAACCTCGTCAATCCGTCGATTCCATGTGTTTGAATAGTTATTTATTTGGTATATACAATATAAAAATTAATATTCAATATATGTATGCAGGCGCTACCTTGCGCAAAACATCAGACAAGTGTAGCACGAAAACTTGCGTAGCGCAATGGGATTATTGCAAAAAATACCCTGAGATATGAACTGACTTTGTAGTTTTGACGAAAAATACAAAACTAGTATACAATCATTTTGAGGTAAAAGGAGATAAAAAATAACCAGTAAATTATATGGATAAAATCAATAAGCCTATTAACTACTCTCAGCTAGTAGACGAAGCAATGCTTGCTGTTGTGCGCAAGGTTTTGGAGTGCATTGCTATAAATCAGAATATTCCCGAGGAAAACTGCTTGTATATTTCGTTCAGAACCGATGACCCAGAAACAAAGATATCATCTAAGTTAAAGGAATTATATAGAGAAGAAATTACTATAGTATTACAGCATCAGTTTCAAAAATTAAAAGTACTCGAAAGAGGTTTTTTTGTTACCTTAAGTTTTCATGGTGAGGTACAGGAAGTATATGTGCCATTCCATGCTATTACTATCTTCGCTGATCCTTTTGCAGAGTTTAGTGTTCATTTCAAACATTTGAATAGAGATGCGTCTTCTAAGTTAGACTCCAAGATTCTAGAATTAGATATTGCCACTTTACAGGGACAAGAAAGAAGAGCTGCAAAATCAAAAACTAGAAGCAAGACCAAAGATAATAAAAAAAATACTAAGAGCGATAAGATAATAGTATTAGATGATTTTCGTAAAAAATAATTAGCTGTTTTGGTGTGATGCATGAGGTTAAAGATAATTTAGTATGCATGTTTTTGGCGTATTAGGCTTAGGAATAAGCGGTATAGGAGTTTTGCGCTTATTAGCGTTAGATGCTATAAAAGACCGTGGGGGTATAGTATTTTGGGATGACGATTGTAACAAAAGAAATGAGGCAGTCGGGCTTCTTGCGCAATTAAAATTAAATGAGGAATTATACAGAATATCTCAAGATTTTTCTGGAGTTGAGCGATTATTTGTAAGTCCCGGTATTGACCCCAAAAATAGCTTGCTGCGGTTAGCGGTAAAAAATGGAGTTAAACTTTGTTCTGATTTAGATTTATTTTATCATCGATTGCTTAATGCTAAATGCAGTTTTGCACAAAAAATAATTGGTATTACTGGTACTAACGGCAAAAGCACCACAACGGCACTTATCCATCACATTTTATATACGGCCAAACTACAATATTCTTGTGCCGGAAATATTGGTAAATCTATATGCAACGAACCCCTAGATCAGCATGGATATGTGATAGAACTTTCTTCTTATCAGATTGATTTAATAAGCGAAATGAAGCTTGATGTAGGAGTATTACTAAATATTACTCCAGATCATCTGGAAAGGTATGGAACGTTTAATAAATACGTTGCATCCAAGAAGAAGATTTTGAAGTTATCTCAAAATACTATTCTGTGTATAGATGATATTAACAATTACAGAATATGGCAAAAATATAAAAAAAATAAAAATAAACATTCCGCGTCTGATAAGTTGGGGTGCCGCCGCATTATTCCCATTTCTTGTCATAGGTCATTATCTGATGGTTTTTATATTACAGATAGAGAAATCTGTGAACCTAAGAAGTCTAATAAGTTGTCTATGTCTTCTAGTAGATGTGGTAGTTATTCTTATTCTACTAAACTCTTAGCTAAATGTAATAGACAAAATATTTTGGCGGCATATGTTGTATCTCGATTATTAGGTCTTGAAGTAGATTGTATTTTATCATCAATTCAATCATTTGCCGGATTGGAGCATAGGCTGGAGTATGTGCGCTCTATTCACTTTACTACAACTTCGCAAAAGGAATATCGGATTGATTTTTATAACGACAGCAAGGCAACGAATGCTCAAGCAGCGATTCAATCTATTAATAGCTTAGATTATCCATTGTATTTATTATGCGGAGGTATTGCTAAAACTGGAGGTATAGAGGTATTGAAGCCTTATATTCATAAAATACGTAAAGTGTATTTTTTTGGACAGGATGCAGAGCGACTTATGGCTCAATGGCAGCGGATGCGCGGCACTTCGCATGCGAGTATTTATGATCATCTCGTGAATGCCGTAGATATGGCTTATCAAGATGCCAGCAACGTTGAAGAGGATAGTTGTATACTACTTGCTCCTTGCTGCGCTTCGCTTGACCAGTTTAAGAATTTTGAGGATCGTGGCAAGGTATTCAAGACTATTGTATCCAATTACTAAACCTTCTTTCTCGCAAAACTCTACTACTGATGATGTAATATAGCTCCACACATTTCTAATTAAACCAATAAATGGTCTATCATAAGGTCAACGGTATTGGAGATTATCTATTATAGCGTTAAAATTATCTATTAAAGGTTTGAATTATTTAGATATGGCATAACGTATGGTTAATGGTAGACTCAAAACTGACCCACTTTTTTTGGGGTTAACTAGACCAACTATGATATTTGGTGTGAGTCTTCAATATGCGATGTTAAACCTGGCTTTGGCATCAGTATTTTTTATTCAGACTGAAAGTATGAAAGTGTTGATTTTAAGCGCGTTTATACACGCGATTGGATATGTAATATACTTTCATGAACCGAGATTTCTTGAAATATATATGTTACGCAATCAATATTTTGCAAACTGTCCAAATCGCTTGTTTTATGGCGCAAATTCTTACATGGTATGAGAGAGATAAGTTATAAGGTAATTTTATGCAATTTTTTCGTACTCGTACCCTTCATGACAACATTTCGCAAAAAGAAAAGAATCCTAAAGGATTTATTCCATATTTATGTCATTTAGATAGTAATACTCTCGTTACTAAGTCATACGAATTGGTGCAAGTGATAGAAGTAGCCGGTTTTTCTTTCGAAACTGCCGATGATGAAGATTTAGAGATCAGAAAAAATCTTAGAAATTCTCTCTTAAAGAGTATTGTTGCTGGTAATATATCTCTTTATTTTCATACCATCCGAAAAAGAGAGCAATTGCATCAAAGCTCTATGCATATGGATCCTCGTATAGTTACATCTGATAATTTTCTAGATCAATTTTTCAATCAATGGCAGAAGCGTTACGCGAATCAATCCTCTTTTTTTAATTCTTTGTACGCGAGCATTGTGTATAAACCAAATAACCAAGGAGTGGCTCTTTTAGAGTATTGGCTAAAAAAACTACAGTCTAATGTAAAAGATGGAAAAAATGAAGAAATTAGAGAGTTGCGAGATAATATATATGAGGTTTCAACTCGTATTTTTAATACTTTTAGAGATTACTCTCCTAAGTTATTAGGGATAGAGCAGGAAGGATCATTATATTATTCTGAAATTTTAGAATTTCTTGCTCAGATTGTGAATTGTGGTCATAGCACTCCTATCTTAGTACCTAGAGCAAATATTGATGAAATGTTAACTAATACTAGGTTATTTTTTGGTAAAAAAGCTCTTGAAGCTCGCGCTCCAACTGGTAGACGATTTGCTGGTATTATAAGCGTGATGCAGTATACTCCTCACACTTTCCCTGGGATTTTTGATAATTTATTAAGAATGCCATATGAATTTATCATGACTCAAAGTTTTAAGATGATAAATAAAACTGTTGCAGTGAATAAGATGCAGCTACAACAGAATCGTATGATTCAAGCCGAAGACAAGGCTGTTTCGCAAATTGCCGAAATTTCCCAAGCACTAGATATGGCAACAGGCGGAGAGCTTGGATTTGGAGATCATCATATTAGTGTTTTGTGCGTATCTCAGCATCCAAAGGAATTAGAAAATGTTTTGTCTATGATGGCAGTAGAACTTTCGAATTGCGGTATGCAGCCAGTGCGTGAGACAGTGAATTTGGAAGCTAGTTACTGGGGGCAGCTACCAGGAAACGATAAGATGCTCGCAAGAATTTCTACTATTAACACCTTAAATATGGCGAGTTTTGCGTCTATGCATAACTATCCTAAGGGCAAAGCGAAGCGTAATCATTGGGGTGATTACTTAACGATTTTAGATACCACATCCGGCACTTCTTTTTATTTTAACTTTCATGTTAGAGATGTTGGGCATACCTTGATTATCGGGCCTACTGGAGCGGGTAAGACAGTATTGATGAATTTTTTGTGTGCTCAAGCTCAAAAATTTAAACCAAGAATGTTTTTGTTTGATAAAGATCATGGAGCAGAAATTTTTGTGCGGAGTTTGGAAGGGGTGTATATTGTAATTAATCCTACCGAGGATTGTGGTTTTAATCCTTTAAAACTACCAGATACTCCAGAAAACCGCTCTTTTCTTTTGGAATGGCTCAAGCTTTTAGTTACCACAAATGATCCAAACCTGAGCGCCGAAGATGTGCGGCTTTTGGACCAGATGATAGAAGGGAACTACAGATTAAATTTTGCAGATAGAAAGTTGAGTAACGTAGTCCCCTTTCTAGGTATTGCTAATACCGGCAGCTTAGCTAATAGAATTGGTATGTGGCATGGCAATGGCTCGCATGCGCGTTTGTTTGATAATCCAGAAGACAAAATTGATTTATTCGCAGCGCGTAACTTTGGCTTTGAAATGTCAAATTTGTTAAAAGATCCCTATGCGTTAGGCCCCGCATTATCTTATATTTTTCATAGAATCAATATCTCATTAGATGGCTCTAACACCATGATAGTGCTTGATGAAGCTTGGGCATTGATAGATAATCCAGTGTTTGCACCAAAAATCAAAGACTGGTTGAAAGTTTTACGTAAACTAAATACTTTTGTAATTTTCGCGACTCAAAGCGTAGAAGATGCTGCGGCAAGTAGTATTAGCGATACTTTAATTCAACAAACTGCAACGCAAATTTTTCTACCTAATCTCAAGGCAACGGATGTATATCGCAAGGCTTTTATGCTGAGCCAAAGAGAATATGATTTAATTAAAACCTTAGACCCATCTTCTAGATATTTCTTAGTTAAGCAAGGCGTGAGTGCTGTGATAGCACGAATAGACTTACGTGGTATGGATGATATAATTAATGTACTTTCTGGTAGGGTAGAGACTGTATTGCTACTCAATAGATTGCGAAAAGAGCACGGGGAGCATCCACAAGATTGGCTACGTTTCTTCTACGCTGAAGCGAGTAAGGTGTAGATGCGTAGCGCGAATCGAATAGAGGGTAAACGATTAGATGCTTAAGTCCCAATAAGAACTAGTGAGGACTAAGTATAAATTAAGATTTGATATCACAAGATACGCGCCTAACACCCTCACTCCGTCACAATCTTTTCAAATCTAGCAACTCGTTCATGTAACAACCTAGTTATAATAAGCCCAAGATAATAGAGGTGTTAGTACCACCAAAACCAAAAGAGTTAGACATCGCATACCTTGTAGCTAACTGCTTTGCATACAAAGGCACTAGATCAATCTGACTATCTATCGAATTATGCAGATTTAATGTTGGAGGAGCAATTTGGTTTTGCAGAGCAAAAATACAAAGCGCAAATTCTAGGCTTCCTGCTGCGCCAAGCAGATGGCCAGTAGCAGATTTAGTAGAGGACATGAGCGGTTTTTTTTCACATGCTTGGTATAACTTCGACACTGCCTTTAATTCTATTTCATCTCCAGCCTGGGTGGAAGTACCATGCGCACTAATATATCCGATCTCTTGTAAGTCTACACCAGCTCTTTCCACGGCTTGTTTCATCGCATTATAAGCACCTCTACCAGTTGGCTCTGGGCTAGTGATATGATACGCGTCCCCGCTCATACCGCAACCTAAGAGTTCACAATAAATTTTTGCACCTCTTGCTAACGCGTGCTCATATTCTTCTAGTACTACCACGGCAGCACCTTCAGCTATTACAAAACCATCGCGATCTTTATCCCAGGGGCGAGAGGCGCTAGCTGGTTGATCGTTATATTTGGTAGACAATGCACGCGCAGCAGCAAAGCCAGCAACCCCAACCGGAGTAATAGGAGCTTCCGCCCCGCCAGCTACAACAACGTCGGCATAATTATTCTGAATAATATGATACCCCTCGCATATCGCATTCGCTCCGCTCGCGCATGCCGTTACTACAGAAAAGTTAGGGCCGCGAAAGTCATATATGAGCGAAACATGTCCCGGCAGCAGATTAATTAACGAAGCCGGAATAAAAAAAGGGCTAGTATTATTTTTTAATGACTTCTCTAACGCTAGAGAGGTATTCTCAATGGTCTGCAGACCACCTATCCCAGATCCAAGAATCACAGCTGTACGCTCTTTCTGCTCATCATCAGAAGGGACCCAAGCACTATCTTCTATAGCCTGTTTACTAGCTGCTATACCATACTGAATAAATAAATCCATTTTACGCAGATCTTGTGGTCGGATATATGCTTCAGGTTTAAAATCATCACAAATCATCCCCCCTATTTTTGAAGAAAAGCGAGTTGTATCAAACCTATCGATAGCTCTAATACCACTTTTACCAGCAATTAAAGCGTGCCAAGTATTTATAGCGTTCTGAGCAAGAGGAGTGACTGCGCCAATGCCTGTCACTACCACACGTTTTTTATTCAACATTGCACTTTACAATTTTAATACCAGTTCGTTATCTCTACAACCTATTGCTAAAATAAATATTTACATTACCTATAAGGCAAAAAGAGAAAGAATAGCAAAACAAATTTTCTATATATCAATATCTCAATACCTTAAACAGGCTAAGCAAGCCATTACATTCTCGCGCTTATCAATTTACCATAAATATATTCAATAGCATTACCAACGGTTTTAATTCTCTCAGCATCTTCGTCTGGTATATTACAAGAAAAGCGGGATTCAACTGCTAAAATAAACTCAACCTGATCTAAACTATCTGCATTTAAATCTTCAGAAAAACGTAATCCTTCAGTTATCTCTCTAGGACCATCCTTGAGCGTCTGTGTAACAATCTCAATAATTTGTTTTTTTATTTCATCCCTAGAAATTTCTGGATTTATGCTCATTTTTTTAATACCTATAAGAATTGAAAAAGATAATACAATAACTAGCGGAAGTAATATGTTGATACAACGAACAACAAAGCTAGCTCATATACATATGCCAGATAACATTGCATACAACAGTTTATAAAAAACGATTATACATTCGCGCAATGTCTTGCATATATATAGTATAATAAATATACTATTTTATATTTTTGTCTACTAGTTTTACCTAAACAACGCAAGGAATTTTTTTCATTATGTCAACTAATCAGGTAATTACCATCATTGATGGATATGGTTTAGTATTTCGCGCATACTACACTCAAGATCATACAATTACGCAGTACGGCAAAACAATAGGTGCAGTATATGGATTTCTCTCTATCCTTATTAAATTATTAAAAACATTAAAACCTCAATATTTATGTATTGCATTAGATAGTGGGGGTAAAAATTTTAGACATAAAATTTATCCAGATTATAAGAAAAATAGAAAGCCATTAAAGCCCGAATTGATTGAACAATTGCCGCTTATTAGAAAAGCTATTGCCGCAATGAATATCCGATACATCGAACAATCAAACTGTGAAGCTGATGATATTATTGCAAGCTTAGTATATAGAATGCAAAACAATTACTCTATTTATATTGTTTCATCTGATAAAGACTTGGCGCAACTTGTGAATGACTCTGTTGTAATTTACGAACCAATCACAAAGCAAATTCTAAATACACAAACTGTTACACGTAAGTTTGGCGCGCCTCCAGCTCAACTAGCAGATTTTTTTGCGCTAGTTGGCGATCGAACAGATAATATACCTGGAGTTGGCGGCATTGGACGGGTTGCTGCTGCAAAGTTAATCAAGAACTTCAATACGCTAGAAGAGCTTTATAATAACCTGCATCACCCAGATGTAGTCGCTTATTCGCGCAAGCTACTATCAGATAAGGCGGCCGCTTTTTTATCTAGAGATTTAGTTCACCTGAGTGATGAACTTCTAATTTCTGTTAATATAGAGGATCTTCGGTGGAAGATTGATGCCAAGATATATGATTTTCTCAAATCACATAATTTTTCTTCATTAGAGCCTCGGATTAGCGCATTAGATCAAATAATGCAAGACTCTGATTTAAGATAGTATTCTTTTTCTCATAATACACTCTCTTGATTTTGTTTGTATTTCATGTTACTATAGTTGTTAGCTTTGAACTAAAGCTATGGCAATAAACTGTTATTCATAATACAAGTAGCGGACTCGGGTGCAATACCCGACATCTCCACCAGTTATGTTAATTTTATTTGGGGGATGAAATAGCATCGACGTGCTTTTAAAGGGGTAATTTTTGCTTCAGTATAATTTCCACTGAGGTGTTTATGTGAAGGCATAAGTATTAAAAAGGGTTGTTAAAGTAAATGCAAACGATAATTTTGCTCCGAATCTAAGAGTGGCCCAGGCCGCTTAATGATTTAGCGGTTTGGGGCTTTCCCGAGCAACAGAAAAAGCCTCATCTCTCAAATCCTACTCAGCTCGCCTCATCTCTTGCATCTTTTTGTCTCATTTTTCCTTTTAAAAAATTTACTGCAAGTTAAAAAGTTTGCGCAAAATATAAAAGAAAAAATAAAGAATAAACGCTAAAACATATACTATCGAATCTATCTAATACTCCACCATGACCAGGGATGATAGTGCCAGTATCTTTAATTTTAAATCGTCTTTTGAAATAAGACACAAATAAGTCGCTACCTTGTGCCAGAATATTATTCACTATTGCCACCTGAAAGAAGAAGGCGGAGACAAAATGATAAGTATGATTGATTCGCAACAACCAATACACGGCATAACTAATGCTCGCGCCACACAATACCCCGCATACGAAACCGCTGATTGTTTTATTAGGGCTGATTACCGGCGCTAATTTTGGTCCGCGTAAGGTTTTGCCGCAAATCATAGCAAAAACGTCCGTACCCCAGATATTAATAAAATACCATAACATCAGCTCCTGCTGTCCTATAAACAAAAGATATTGTAATGCACATACAGCGCAAGTTACAACCGTAAAACCAATTATATTGCATAGTACATCCCTGTCACACATGCGATGCCACTCATACAGCATGGCGCACCAGAGCAGGAATAACAGTACTGAAAAGACGATGGGATATAAACATATTGCAGTAACGATAATGCTCACCATCAAGAGGCCAAAGACGAACCTTAGATATAACTCTCGCATAAATTGATTAGCTTGTGTTTTTAAAGTTTGCTCTGTAGATCTTATTTAGATATAGCACATCTTGGATGTTATCTTCAAGAAGTGTTGCATGATGTGATTATAAATTATATTATACGTGATAATGACTTAATGAATAAAACATTTTAATAATATGCAAATCTCTTCATGGCTGCGTGATGCAAAATCAAGATCTCCCGAAAGAAAAAGTCTACCGAATGTCACGATTCAAAATCAAATAACTCATACCCCAAATAACTTTAGCGCTCAATTTATAAAATCAACATTACAGTTTTTAGAAAATGAAACGATAATTCCTAAAACTTTATTATCTGAAAAACAAGATACTAGGCAATGCTTGAATCTTACATATCACGCTGCATTAGCGTTATATAAAAAATTACACCCTGATAAGACAGAGTTATTTCTTGATCTTCGTATTGAAGATGAGCGGTGGATTGAATATTTTTTTGCTGAATTAAAAAATTGTGATCTTGAGAGTGGCGCATCACGTTTATCAGAACTCCTTGAACATGATCAAAGTATATGCGAGGCGATACAGCTAAGGGCATTACGTATTATGAAGCTGCTGGATACTCTGCTCGAGAAACAAAAGGAGGGAGGGATAGAGGATATCATACCATTTCTCACATATCAAGATAAAAGCCTAGCGATGCTACATCTCATTCATAGGGGGGCACGTGTACCATATCATACCGCGAAGATGCTGTATGAACGTTCATTGTATATAAACATGTTATTATTTTCTCCAAAACCCAAACCATCCGAAATCATAGTGCTATACAACCCAGAATTAGCTGTCGAACTAATGCTCGATCATATACAGTTCTTAAAACACAGTAAGACCGCTGAAACGAATGCGCAGTGTCAGTTTTATGAAAATACTTTAGTAAAAGCAAAATGCGATAATATTAATATTTTGCGCTTTCACTTGGGTTTGTACGAGATGGGGTTGGAAGATAGAAATAGTATTGATAAGGTAATAAGAGCAGTAACATTATCTGCAATTCAAATGCAAGATGCTCCTAATAAATCTACGAGGCAAGAGTTCCCTTATGCATTATGGGAATCTCTGTCCATTCGTCACTTAGCGGCTGACTTTTATGCGGGACAGATTGCTAAGGAGGACCAAATAGATCTTAGCGTGTTGAGAGCGCAATTCGAACATATACTACAAGAGATCGTACTGGAAGAGAAAGAATTCAAAAAACAAAATATTGACAGGATATTTACCAAACTATCAGATACAAGTTTTCTCCTGAATCTCGGCCTCTTTGATGAGATCAGTTGGTATCCAAAAAATCCTGTAGAATCATGGTTTGTACAAGAATTAGGTAATTTGGAAGGGAGCATTATGTCATCAGTATCTATGCTCCTTAGAGCTCGAGAGATAATCCAAAAAGGCGATATAGAAGCAAATGATATTTTAGAGATGATAAGAGACATGGCTCTATGCACTCTGCATATTAAAAATAAATACGTCAAGTATAAAGATAAAATAGATGAAGGTCAGCATATCGCTTCCATACAAAACTTAAAAATGCGTGCTATTTCGATGTGTCAGATAAGCGGGGGTTATATATCAACTCAAGGTTCTCATCATCGCGTCGTAGAACGAGTAACGGAGCAGATTAAACAGGCTAGAGGTGATATGAAAGATGAGAGTCAGATTTTTAACAAACTGCCTAGAGATCTAAAAAAGAATAGTAACGATGATAATCTAGCATATATTATGCAAGACTCGCTACTTCAAGCTACTTTCATCGATATAAAGCCCTGTATTAGTCGACATAGGATCTCTTCATCATCCGGAGTACTCCTTAAGCATACAACTAAGTGCGGTATTGCAAACCGATATCAATTACTATCCGAAAGTATAGATAATGCTTTAAAAACATTAAAAAATAATAACATGATATTTTATTATGCACTTGGGTTGCAAAAGCTAGATTCGGTAGTGTATGGTAAAAAGATAGAACTTTCAAAAGAAATTATAAAAGAAGCAAGGGCAAGTATTATGTATAGAGTTGCTGTTAACTTAACAAACTATATTGCTGAGTCCCATTGTCTTCTAATAGATCATAATGGCAGAACTCTTGTAGGGATATTACGATTCTTATCTTTATGTATTCTTGGCACTATGCCTTTTGTTCTAGATACTAATATTTTAGATAAGGGCACCGCAGAGGAGTTAGTTAGTATGTTTATAATCAATGCGCATAGATTTCAGGGGCAAATATATAATCAGAATAAAGAATTCACTTTTGATCCAAACATAGCTAGATTTGAAAAGAATCTAGAATTGCATCATTATGGTAGAGCAACTATAAAGCATCAAGAGATATTTGATAACGCAGTCACGTCATTACAGAATGCATTATCAAAACTACAACAGGCCGGAGGAGACGTAGAAAAGATACGAGATGCATTGAGTGAGTTGCAAAGCGCTTCTGTCCATGAATATGGTGTAGATAATGCAAAACAGAAAGTGTCATTAAAAGACCTTCTAGATTACAAGTGTGAATGGATCAAAGATCCCCAGCAACAGGATCTTCCGAAGAAAAAACAATTTATTGATTAAAAATGAAGGAAAGGGATATGACGGAGGCAAAAAGGTTGCAGGTAGGAAGAGTCATATAGTTGTAGATACCCTAGGTTATCCTATGAATATTAGGTTATCCTATGAATATCGATGTCCACAGCGCAACCCCTCATGATAGCAACTGTGCAAAAAGAGTATTATTTGGTCTAAAGGAAAAATCTCCAAGGTTAGTAAGGATTTTAGCGGACCAATGTTACCAAGGAGATTTACAGAAGTGGTTTTATACCCACACTCGTGGTAGTTTGCTTACCATTAGACCTCTTGTATAACCTATTCCGTGGGATAATTTTGTTGTCAAAACTCCTTTGCGCTCCTCATATACTAGAGTATGCTGCGGCGCTCAACATCATTTTTCCTAAAAATTCCTCCTTCATTTTTAGGTTATGCAAGAGGTCTATTGTTAAGCCTAGCTGGCACTAAGGGCTTTCAGGTCCAACAGTGGAGATGGCTTGTAGAGCACTCATTCGCTTGGCTTGGTAACTTTAGAAGATTGTCAAAAGATTGCGAAATAACCACCTCTTCAGCTAAGGCTTTTGTACAATTGGCTTTTACAAAAATTATGACGAAAAACTTATCACATGGGACCGTTGTAAGATGAGATTTTAGAAAATTTTGTATTTTGTAGTTAAAATTTTTGTTTGAGTGATTTTATAAGGATTTTGCTATTAAAAACTGCATAGTTTTTTAGTCAAATCAGAAATTAATCTCATTTTTAGCTGTTTTAGTTTTGTTATAAGCCTAAATAGATGTATTTTTACCTGTTTTATACAGCAAGGACGGTTAAACGCTTTAAATTAAAACAGATTGCATTCATAAATTCAGCAAATTGATTTTTTGCTATTCCTACATATCGCAGTCGTTTATTATCCTGAGCAAACACCCTTTCGAAAGGAGATCTAATGTAAGTATAATAGCGCTCGAGATCAAAATTCTTTTCCTTCATATTGTTTTTCTTAATAGCACATAGATGAACTCCCTTACGAGCCGCTGCTATCCTGGCGGGAGCAACGCAATAACCTTTGTCAGCATATGTAGCTC
>NZ_JACVVM010000021.1 GCF_016751895.1 Candidatus Sarmatiella mevalonica
TCTTTCTAATTCACGGTCTGACAAATCTTCCATGAATTGCAAAAGCAAACATTTAAAAAGACGCTGAACTCCATAACCTTTATAATTTGCAGGAGATTCAACGCTTTTTAATTCTTTCGCTGCCACCTCAAAATCAAATAAGTCTTTAAATTTGCGATATTGATGCTTTGGACTAACTAATTGATTTAAACTTACCATTGTAATTTGATGCGCTGAAGACATTTGAAAACCTCGTTCTTTTGAGATTTATTATAACAAAAATTACCTCATCTCGCAACAGTCCCAGTATAAATGAGTTTCGAAAGAGGTCTATAGAAACAGACGAAAAAGGTTTGGCCTCAGATTCAATTTGATTACAGCTATTTATAACATGTAGCTAGTATAAATGAGTTTCGAAAGAGGTCTAATTTCGCGAGGATGTTTTTAGATCAAGAATAAAGCCAGCGCAAAAAGATCTATTCAGTCCCAATGCGCTTTATCTCCCATTCCAGCATCTGTCCCGTTTTTTGAAACACGGTTTGGCGTATATACTCCCCTAACTCCTCTATATCCCTTGCAGTAGCACAACCATCATTAACAATAAAATTAGCATGCATCTGGCTCACGCATGCCCCGCCCATTTTAAATCCTCGCAAGCCAGCGGCATCTATCAACTCCCACGCTTTATAGTTTGGTTTATTTTTAAAAGTACTGCCACCAGTTTTCTGATTAATAGGTTGGCTTTGTTTACGTTGCGCTTTGATATATTCCATCTCTTCGAAAATTTGAAGCTTGCTTGCGCTATATCCTTGCACCATAACATCTACACAAATTAAGCTATCACATAGATTACTATTTCTATATTCAAAGTCGATTTGTTCTCGTTTTATTTGATAGTAAACCCCATTAGCATCCACCACACCCACATTCAACACAATATCCTTAAACTCTCTCTGATAAGCCCCGGCATTCATCTTTATTCCACCGCCAACAGATCCTGGTATACCACACAAAAACTCTAGCCCCCCCACGCCATGTTCCAAACAAAATTGCGCAAGATCATGATTCATGCAGCCCGCACCAACCCTAATGCAATGCATGTTGACGTTGTCGCATTGAATCTGAGTGAAGCCTCTCCCAAGCTTTAATATCACTCCATCAAACCCTCCGTCTCGAATGAGCACATTAGAGCCAGCACCTATAATATAAACAGGTTGATCATTGGTTTGTAAAAAATTCTGTATTTCCGTAATAGAGTTGGGGCGAAAAAAAAACTTAGCATCTCCACCAACCTTAAACCATGTGAGATGAGATAATGAATAATTTTGTTTCATAACGCGATACACTTCCGCTTCCTATCCCCACTTAGCAAGAAAGGCGTCTAACTCTTCCACTGTGCTAATACTCATTACGTTAAATTCATTATACCCACCATTTTTTAGCATGCCCGTTAGCACCCTCTGACCGCCTATTTCCGCCACTTCTTCTACACCTAACTCACGCATTAAATCTAAAGTTTCGCGCCACCTCACGCGATTACAGATCTGCAACGCTAAATTTTCTTTAATTTCTACAGGATCAACGGTAACATTTGCATCGTAATTACTAATAATGGGTATGCATGGCTCGTTAATATTCACATCTTCTAGCACTTCCCGCATTCTCTGTTCTGCTGGCAACATAAGCCTAGAGTGAAATGCACCGCTCACCTTTAGTTTAATCATCTTAGCGCCAGCACCAACGCCGAGTTGATGCAATGTGTCTATGGCATTAGCATGGCCACTCACAACAATCTGGTTTAGGATATTATCATTAGCAATCTGACAAACATTAGAAGGATTAGTCTGTAACACTTGATCTATCATCCTTTCTAGCTCTGCAACACTCAAGCCAATGCATGCCATCATAGCTCCTCCATTCGGCATCGCCTCATACATCGCCCTACCGCGCTCCTTGAGTAGTTTAACAGTATCAGATAGCGAAATACTTTCCACTGCGCACAGTGCGCTATATTCTCCTAGAGAATGGCCAGCTGATATAGATGCCAGCTCGCTAATATTCTTGCCACTCTGTTTTTGCAGTACGCGCAAGATAGCCACAGATGTGCACATGAGAGCTGGTTGAGCGTTCATGGTTTTAGATAAATCTTCTTGTGAACCACCAAAGATCACATTGCTTAATTTAAAATTCAGACAGTCATCTACTAACTCAAAAACTTCTCTGGCTTCGGCAAAGTTTTCGTAAAAGTCACGCCCCATACCAAGCACTTGTGAGCCCTGTCCTGGGAAAATAATCGCTTTTTTTAACATAGATTTCTTAAAACTTAATATATAATTTAATTTTTTTGATAATCACTTCATGGACTTGCGCACTAGTCAAACCTCCGGAATCTATAACATGCAATCTCTCACGCCTCTCCTCCAAATTTCTTTGGGTAGCTAAGGTTAAAAACCCACGCCTCACAAGACGCTGCATCTCTTTATTTCTTTCGAATCTATCTGGATTATTCTTTTGCGCCAGTCTATTCGACACAATGTCATCTTGAGCATCGAGTATAAAGGTGATATCTGGTAAGAATTTTGATTGTAAATAATAATTTTGAAAAAGGATAGGGTCTATTGCAACATCACAAGACACCTCCTCATGAGTGAGTTTGGAAAGAGATTTATTCGATGAGATAATATGCAAAAACATATCTCGTAGCATTTTATCATGTGCGCAGTAAACCCAGTCAGTCGATCTTTTGGACTCATTACAATAACCTTGATACACCGCCGTGCTGTCAACAAACCTATCGCATATCACTATCTTGCCCGCAAGCAAAGCGGGTATTATCTTGCGCAGCAAGTGCTCATATCGCGCTACCATTATTAAATGAAACTGAGACCAGGAACTCAGAGACCCATGTAGCATCAAATCTCTAATTTTCTCACCCACTTCATCATAGTGGCCCACTTCTCTAGTTTTAACATACTCTATAGATTGTGACGAGAAGTACTCTGCTAATAAATCCACTTGCGTGCTTTTACCAACGCAATCTCCGCCCTCAAAAGATATAAACAAACCACTTGTGGTTTGGCGAGGGGTATGCAAATCTGAGCTTTGAATATGAGAATTACTAGGTAGTATCGACATTTATTTATTACCTCTAACAATTAATAGCATCATTACGTGCCCTTGAAGTACTTCATATCCTCGCCATAAGGTCATTGTTTCGGGAAGTTGATAACTCTTTCTTGCCATAAAGCCTCCTAATTTGTCACCTGATTTTGCGATCCGTAGCTTCAGAGCTGTATAGTGTGCAGACCTGGTCGGTATTGGTCTATATAGTAAATTAAGTTGAAGTTTACAAGGCAAAGCACTGATTTAAAGCATCATAAAGTTTATCAAAAGAAGAGATTCTGTCCTTAATCTAACATTTCATGTTTGCCCAGAATTTTTCTATAGGGTTTAAGTCTGGAGAATATGGAGGCAAAAAATGATCTTGTAATTTACTGATTTAATCAATTCTTTTGTCTTCTTAGATTTATGAAAAGAAGCATTGTCCATAATTACAACTTGGCAGGACTTTAATTCCTTAATTAAAACATTCTCCACCCAGCTTTCAAATAATAGTGTATTGCATAGACCATTAAATACCATAGGTGCTATTGACTTATTATTCACTAATCCCTTATAATGTTTGTTCTTTCGTAATGTTTGCACTCTTTTTGCTAACTATTTCTCGCCTTTCTTTCCCCATCCACGATCTTTGCATATCGTCATCTTGATAGCGCTCTCGTCAATAGAGCTGTTGCGTAGTTATGAATTTAAAAAAACACAGAGTATGTTAGGTGTAGAGCTGATGTGTTTATGTCGATAATGCTTTATTATAAAATTCATTTTTGAAATTAATAATTCCAGCTATAATATTAAACTTTAAGTTATACGCCTTGCGTTTATTACAGTAACGATTCGATAAAATGCGAAACTTTTTAAGTTGAGTGATAATATTTTCAACTTTTACACGTCTTTTAACATATTATCTTATTATATATTTTTGCCAGTAACTCAAGAGCTTTTTCTTGCGTTTTTTTTATCGGTGTTTTGGCGTTCTTGCAAAGTTTCTTTAACCCCTGATATCCGGAATTGGCATAAATATTGGTATCTGATCAATTATATGAGGCTATTTCTTTAAAATATCTAATTCAACCTAAATTACTATATTACCTTTATTTACATAATTCATTACTTTTTACGAAAATCTTGACTATAGGATGATGGCATTTTTTTTATTTTATCGTATTATATACTCGAATTTCAACTTAATTTACTATAGTTGTTTTGGATTAGTTTTTTTAGTCCTAATTTTGATGGGATTTAGCTGGTTTTGAATTAGACCGTTTTTTATGCTGATGCAATAGCGCAAACGGCAACCAACTTCATAAACCGATCTGACTGATAAATGTGGCTTTTTTCAATGTCAAATCCGGCTGAGTTTAAACAGATGCTCAATTGACCAACGAAATTTGTATAAAGCAAAAAATATTTACATCAATTCTAGAATTTGCTACTACTACCATTAGCTCATTTTTATGGTTTCTATAAGCAGATAATCAAACTAAGTGACCTCATAAACTGCTTCAACCTCAACATATTCAAACTGTTGTAGATGCTTAAAGCTCTGGCTTGCTGCTTTAGTTTGCAAGGATTTTTTAATGCGAATCTTCATATCCTTTAACGGAATAGCAAAGTTAATCTGCCTTTCTATAAGAAAATCCAACCATTCTTTACTCATAAACTCACGATCGGCTAGTAGGTATTTAATGCTTTTTGCTCCAAATGGATTAATAAACCGCATCATCATTTCCTTCATTAGACCTCTTGCATAATCTCAAAAATGAAGGAGGAATTTTTAGGAAAAATGATGTTGAGCGCCGCAGCATACTCTAGTATATGAGGAGTGCAAAGGAGTTTTGACAACAAAATTACCCTGTAAAATAGCTTATGCAAGAGGTCTAGTAAAATATCTTTGGTTATTTCCCATCGATCATCGCGCAAGCCGCATAACATCTTAGCCTCATTATTAGCGCTAAAATATCATAACACAAGAAAACCTTAAATGTCGACACTGCCCCAGACTTCTTCTGTAACTCTACTTCTGATGCCAACTGTAGTGGCACTCCGATGCTCCAATCCTCACCTAACTCTGTATACACTCCACATTTTGCACTTTCATTTGCTCCTCATGAGCGAGTTTCAAAAGAAGCCCATTACCAGCAAGTATCAGCAAGTGACATAAAAACCTATATAAGCTAGATTGTTTTGCGCAAGAACTTCCATGTAACCTAAACACATGACTGCCCCTCACGCTACGCTATTTGCTGCGTGCCTTGCCTACTGAGAGCGAGCTTTGCAAGAGATTTACTCACTTGTTAATATCTTTTTGTTTTTCTCTATGAATGATAGAATCTCTAGATTCGATGATGGCATCAATTATACCAAAAGATTTAGCCTCGTCAGCGCTCATAAAATTATCGCGCTCCATGCTTTCGTTAATCTTTTGAATATCTTGGCCAGTGTGAGTGCTATACATCTGATTCAGCATAGCTTTTAATTTAACTATTTCTTTGGCATGTATCTCTATATCAGTCGCTTGCCCTCTATACCCTCCGGATGGTTGGTGTATCATAATCCTGCTGTGCGGCAATGCATACCTCATGCCTGGGGTACCAGCTGTTAGCAACAAAGAACCCATAGAACAAGCCTGCCCTATGCACACAGTTGCAATACTCGGTTTAATGTATTGCATAGTATCGTAAATCGCGAGACCAGAGCTCACCACTCCCCCGGGGGAGTTGATATACATATATATATCTTTATCAGGATTTTCTGCTTCTAAAAACAGTAGCTGGGCAACAATTAGGTTAGACATGTGGTCTTCTACTTCACCACAGACAAAAACGATACGCTCCTTTAATAACCTAGAATATATATCATATGCTCTTTCGCCCTTTGCAGTTTGCTCGACTACTATTGGAACATAAGACATCTATTCCTCCCCTATTAAATAAATTAGTAATTACAATTAGTTATTTGATGTTTGATGTCCGTACGTAACACTAATAAACGATGGAGCACCTCCCTACAAGATTTAAGGCTGAACTTATTCGCTCACTCTGCCATTCACTGCATCTTTCATGTTCTGCCCCGCCTTAAACACTGGCTGTTTATAAGCAGGTATATCAAGCCGCTCTCCATTCCGAGGATTCCTACCACATCTTGCTGCTCTTTCCTGAATTTCAAAAGAACCAAAACCCATAACACTTACATCACTACCCTTTTTTAGAATACTCAAAATAGCCTGCAATACCATATCCAATGAACGAGTAGCTTCAGCCTTGGAAACGCCAGCAAGACTGCTAATTTCTCCCACCAAACCATCTTTTCTATAGGTTATTTTACCAGAAGTGTTTTTAGAATTTTTCATACTCATTGCTTTAATATTAGTTACTTAAAAAATAAACAATTCTTCTACAACGTTAATGCTGGAGCGCTACGCATCTTCTCTTCAAAACGAGAGTTGCAAACAGACGAGCCCCAAAAAAAATGCGTAAATAGCCCTCAACACTAAATACAAAAGGCCGGCAACTACATCTTATGTATTCATTAATTGGGCCATCATGTATTCATTAATTAGGCCATTAAAGAGTTAGTTATCATATCCAATATTATGCGAAGGTCAATGTTATATCAATACTGCCGCAGTTAAAAAAGACAAAAACTTTATGATATAAATCTTTGAAAAGATTAATTATGATACATTTTTATCACTTTTCTGTTTAGTTTTGCACAAACATCACAAAGACTATACCACTCTTGGCTTAAAAATTGATGTATTTATCTCACATATTTTAAATTTTATCTCAACACTCTCCTGTGCTAGGTATATCTCATATCTTTGGGTAGGCAAATTTGCAATACTCGCTTATTTATATTAATTATATCTCTATACATGTAATGAGTTTTTAACATAAATCGATTAACCAATATGTCATTAAAATGTGGAATAGTAGGATTGCCTAACGTAGGCAAATCTACCTTATTCAATGCCCTTACTTCCACTTTCAGCGCCCAAGCAGCAAATTACCCATTTTGCACAATAGAGCCAAATTCCGGCATAGCCACCGTTGAAGACCAGCGCTTAGATAGCTTATCTAAGATCGCAAATTCCGAGAAAATCATTCGCGCCACTGTAGAATTCGTAGATATCGCTGGGCTAGTAAAAGGCGCAAGTAAAGGCGAGGGATTGGGTAATAAATTCCTAGCTCATATCAGGGAAGTAGACGCTGTCTTACATGTGTTAAGGTGCTTTGAAAACAAGGATATTATACATGTATACAATAAAGTAGACCCATTAACAGACATGCAACTCACAGAAACTGAGCTCATTATAGCAGACTTAGAATCTGTAGACAAGAGGATTGCTGCGATTGAGAAGAAGAGCAAACAAGACCCACTGCTGGCGCAGCAAATAGAAATATTAAGAGAAACTAAGCTATTGCTCGCATCTGGCAAACCAGCGATTCATGTTTTAGATTTAGGTTACACCAAACATCAACTTAATCAACTACAATTACTCACTGGTAAAAAAATGTTGTACGCGCTAAATGTTGGCGAAGATGAGTTGCTGTCTGGCAATGAACATACGCAAACTGTGATAGAACATCTAAGTAGTATTAAAGCAAAATATTGCATCATTTCTTCTCAGATTGAATCAGAGATAGCGGCACTAACAAACCCTGAAGAGAAGGCGGAATTCTTAGATACGCTTGGTATACAAGAGTCTGGTTTAACTAGAATCACGAAAGAAGTTTATAGTTTGCTAGACCTCAAAAGCTTCTTCACAATCGGACCAAAAGAGGCTAGAGCATGGACAGCCCCTAGCAGCGCGCTTGCGCCCGAAACAGCAGGGATCATACATAGTGATTTTGAAAGAGGATTTATTAAAGCCGAAGTAATTAGTTATAATCATTACATAGAATACGATGGCGAAAATGGAGCAAAAAATGCTGGCAAAATGAGAATAGAGGGGAGGGACTATTTGGTGCAAGATGGAGATGTGATTTTATTTAGATTCAATGTATAATCAGTGCTACAACTATTTTGCGCAAAAACAAATATGCAAATTTTTCAAAATTTAAGTAATAAATTACTCATTAGCACCCCAGTGCTTAATAACGATAAGTACTTTGCTAAAGCTATAGTGTACATTCTTATCAATGACCAAGTTACTGGCAGTTTAGGACTTATCGTAAATTCTATCGAGCAAAACGCTACGGTAGATTACTCCACGCCTAACCTGGATGAAACATTCAAAACAGATGAATCTGAATACCAATTTCATGATAATATAGACTATCACCCATTCCAACAGACCGAGCAAAAAAAATATAAGGTAACAGTGAGAATCGGTGGTCCTTGTAGTAATTCTTTGTTACTTCTACATACTAACGATCATCTTCCGCCGTCCTCTCTGTTACAAACGCAAAGCGCCAAACTTTCTTATAACAGAGAGATCACTCATCATCTTGAAGCACCGTCTTTGAGCAAGATCAATGTGCTATATCATTTTATCAAAGATAATAAATGGCCATCGCATTACTTCGCAATCTCTGGCTTCTCAATTTGGGCGCTTGGACAACTGGAAAATGAAATAAAAAATAACTATTGGGTGTTACAAGACTTTTGTATGGACACAGTATTTGGCAAGGGTACTAGAGAGCAGAGATGGGAAGAAGCTATCACTAAGAATTTTAATTATCATGATAAAGTTCTACTCACAACTAATTTCTTGGCATAGCAATTCAATCTATACGCAAACATAGCCATTTTTAAACTCTAATGACTTTTCTAATAACTTTTTCAGCAATACCTAGCCTTTTATTGCATTGTCGCTGCCTCCTTTGTTTTTTTATTAGTCTTCTTAGTTTTGTTGGCGTTGTTAGTATTAGCCGCTTGTTTTTTTTGCGATATAGTTGACACTTTTGCATTATTATTCTCTTCCCATTCTCGTATCAATTCATATCCTTTTTTGTACCAAGCGCTCCTAGGATAGTTATATCCAAGCACCGCAATATACTTACTAGCTTCATCTTTAATACCAAGCATCTTATATCCTTGAGCAATTCTATATAAAGCTTCTTGAGTATGCGCAGTATTCTGATAAGAATTAATCACACATTTCGCTCTGTTTACAGCTGCAATTGGTTGCTTTTTAAACAAATAATAGCGCGCCACCTCTAGCTCTTTACCCGCCATATGATCATCTAGTAAACACATCTTCATACGGGCATCTGTAGCATATTTTGTATCAGGAAAACGAGCTATTAACTGCTCAAACACTTCCTTTGCTCTAGAGGTATTAGATTGATCTAAATCTATATCTTCTACTTGCATGTAATAGTTCATACCCTTTAAATATAGAGCGTACGCACAATATGGATCAGCAGGATGTAGAGTATAAAATAAATCTAATGTTCCAGCAGACTCCTCGTACTCTCCTTCTAAAAACAGAGTATAAGCCTCCATCAACTGGGCCTTAGAAGCTAACTCTGCGCCAGGATGCTGAGCATATACTCTATGAAACTCATGCGCAGCATCTTTATATTTACCCTTCGCAAGCAAGTACATAGCTTCAGTGTATAGTTTTGGCGCTGGTACAATTAGATCTTCTCCATTCTTATTGCTTTTACATGAAGCGAGAGTCAAGAGTAAAATGCAAGACCCGACGACCAAAAACCATTTCGGTTTTTTATGTTTATCACGCATGATATAGCTTATTGCCATAATTCATTTTATAAAAACTTATAATTTGGTTAAACTTCATAAGATTATTGAAGAAAAGTGCCGTAAAGTCAAATCACCACTCTATAAAAATATAAATAAAAAATAAATAAAATATGCAAAATAAAACATCAGAAACAAAAGTACATTTTTATGACGCACAACTACGCATCACCAATGTTTGGTTTAATGTAAGGCTAGGACATACTTATGATGAAAGACAAAGCGCACAGAAAGTGAAAATAGATTTATCATTCGAACGAGATTTAGTTGCGTGTTATAGCGATCATTTAGACGACACTTTTTGCTATGCAGAGCTCATAGCGGGAGCGCAAGAAAGTTTGCAAAATAAAACTTTTTGCTTAATAGAACATCTTGCAATAGTACTTGCGCAATATATATACACTAAAACAAAAGCACACTTCACAATCACTATCACGAAATACGTCGAACTCTTGCGCTCTCAAACAATGCATGTAAGTTTCAGTCTATCAAATAAACCAAAATAGACTATAGACTGAACCAAAATAGAAGATATAATAAACTTAAGATTCTTGCATTAATTAATTTTTATCTAAACAAAAAATTATTCCGTTTATTTTATCATATTAAATTCAAAATATAGTTAGAGGTATTTAAATATGGCTGGACACTCCAAATTTAAAAATATACAACATAGAAAAGGTGCGCAGGATAAGAAGCGCGCAAAAATTTTCACCAAGCTGATACGCGATATATCAGTTGCGGCAAAACAAGGCGCAGACCCAGAAATCAATCCAAGATTAAAGCATGCAATTGCCTGCGCAAAAGCCCACAACCTACCGAAAGAAAGAATAGAAAAGGCCATACACGCCAAAGAGCATGATCAAAACGAGTTACATGAAATCAGATATGAGGGCTTCTTAACGGATGGATTAGCAGTGATAGTAGAAACTATTACTGATAATAAAAATCGCACAGCATCTGATGTGCGCAGTATGTTTAATAAATTTGGTGGTCATATGGGAGAGCAAGGCTCGGCAAGTTTTATGTATGATCATCTTGGATGTATTATCTATCCAATATCTATCTGCTCCGAAGATGAATTAACGCAAAAAGCGCTAGAGCTTGGCGCGTCAGATATCACATGCGAACACGAACACTATACAATATACACTGATGTGCAAGATTTTTCTAAATGCGAACATGCCTTGGCGGATATATATGGCGTTGCATCAGAAAGCTATTTAAGTTGGAAGCCTCATAATTTATCCATAGTTACTGACGAAGTAAAAGCCAAAAAACTGCTCGACTTTATTGAAGCGCTAGAGCATAATGAGGACGTGCAAAATGTGTTCCCTAACTTTGATTTTACTGATGAGATTATAGAATCTTTACAATAAAATCACTCAAATAATATATGATTGGTAAATTAAGGGGTGTAGTAGACATCATCACAAAACACTACCTCATCTTAGACGTTCAAGGGGTGGGGTATTTGGTGTTTACCACGTCTAATCTTCTGAGTCAATTACAGCTAGAACAAAACATAGAATTATGGATAGAAACTTATCTACGCGAAGATAAATTACATCTCTATGGCTTTAGCTCTCAACTAGAAAAAGAATGTTTTTTATTAATCAATTCCGTCAGTGGCGCTGGCACAAAAATCGCGCTGTGCATCCTCTCTAGCATACAAGCTCATCAATTCTGTCGTATAATAGAAGAGCAAGATAGAGAAGTAATAGAAAGTGTACAAGGCGTCGGACCTAAGCTCGCTCAAAGGCTGCTACTAGAATTAAAAAATAAAATAAAATCCCTCACTCATCTTTTGCCCAATGATGCAGATGAGGAGTTTTCTCTAGATGTGCTCTGTAATCAGAGCTTACTAGACGATGCCGTTTCAGTTTTAGTAAATCTAGGATTAAATAAAAAACTTATGCATACTTATGTCTCATCTTTATTAAAAGAAAAACCGGAACTTGCGCTAGACGAAATCGTAAGAATCGCGCTGCTGCAATACTCATGAGCACGATACTCTGTCCGCAACAATTAGAATCTGATCAAGACTATAGTCTACGCCCATCTTTCTTAAAAGAATTCATCGGGCAGACAAATATTAAAAGTAATTTGTTAGTATTTTTAGACTCAGCAAAAAAACGTAATGAGCCATTAGATCACTGTCTCTTCTATGGCCCACCAGGGCTTGGCAAAACCACTTTAGCGCAAATAATAGCCAAAGAGATGAACGTCAACATCAAAACCACTTCCGCACCAGCACTCGTCAAAACTGCAGATCTCGCTGGTATTTTAATGAATCTCAAGAGGGGTGAGATATTATTTATAGACGAAATACACAGAATGCGCATTGCACTAGAGGAAATGCTGTATAGCGCAATGGAAGATTTAAAATTAGATCTAGCAATAGGCCAGGGTAGCACTGCCAGAATAGCTAGAGTGGACCTAGCGCATTTCACGCTGGTTGCAGCCACAACGAGACTGGGGCTTATTAGTAACCCACTACGTTCGCGTTTTCCTATATCACTCAGGCTAGAACTATACTCTACAGAAGAACTACACACAGTGTTAGCAAGAGCTGCTATGATGCTTAAACTTAACTGTAGTAGTGATGGCCTCACTGAAATAGCTATGCGCTCTAGAGGTACTCCACGCATTGCGCTTAGAATTTTGCGTAGAGTGCGGGATTTTGCGATAGTAGAAAATATACAATCAACAAACGTGAGCTATGTTCAGCAAATTCTTGCTAAAATGGAGATAGATGGTTTAGGATTAGATAGTAACGATCATAGATATCTGCAATTTATCTATAACAATTATAATGGCGGACCAGTAGGCTTAGAAACTATCGCCTCCGGTTTAAATGAAACTAAAGATTCTATAGAAGAAACTATAGAGAATTATTTAATTAGAATAGGTTTTGTTAATAAAACAACCAAAGGTCGACAACTAACCCATCATGCTATTAATTACTTGCTAAAGAAGCTTTGAGTGATGCGATTTGCGTCGTTCGCATACAAAAAAAGTCATGGGGGCTAGGATTTTCATATATTTTATACTAAAATTATCTGTGAGTTTTTTGATATTGCTTGTTTATCTATGTTAGATTTTATTTGGCATTTAAGAGTGTTATTGTTTTATTTAGTAGTATCGATATTCACCATCACTTTTTTTACTATTAGCGCAGTTCCGCTGCGCTTCTGTAATTTAAGCTATGATACAAAATATTTAATAGTTACTTGGTTTTCTCGTGGTTTTATTCTGATATGCAAATTAATTTGTAATCTAGATTATAAAATCACCGGAATAGAAAAATTACCCAAAGAGCCGTGCGTAGTAATGGCAAACCACCAATCCTTTTGGGATAACATTATTATGCAGCTTATTATTCCTAAACATTCATGGATTATTAAACGAGAGCTGTTCGATATCCCCTTCTTCGGCTGGGGGCTCAAGCTAGTGGAGCCTATAGCAGTTGACCGCACCGAACGCCTTTCGGTTAAACAAATATTAGAATATGGAGCGCAAAAACTTTCGCAAGGATTATGGATAGTCATCTTTCCTGAGTCTACCAGACTGAACCCAGACCAAACTGCCAGATTCAAACCAAGCGGCCTTAAATTAGCCCAAGTTGCAGAGGTGCCGGTAGTGCTACTTGCGCATAATGCGGGAGTGTATTGGCCAAAGGGATTCTGGATAAAGAAACCAGGCGTGATAGACATTAGAGTACTAGATGTTATTTCCAAGGAAGAGCTTGAACAATTTGATGTCCGTACTTTAAACGATAAGGCTGAAAATTTAATCAATACTAATAAACAAATGTTGTTACAACAATCTATATAAAAAACACCTTCAATGCCTACGCACAATAGACTTCTTCGAAAACTCGTTCATAATGAGCAAGCGCAAGGGGTGCGCGAAGCGCGGAACGCTAGGCACACTGAAGTACGCGAGGGGTTTGAATCGGCGGCGATAACGCACTTGCCATCAGGAGTAGAGTATGGAATGGGTTCTAACCGGAAGCTCGCTCTTCCTCTCGTCGCCGCTTCTTTGCTTGCTAGCGATTTTCTTCATTTGCAAAATCAGATTTATACGCTGAAAGAAGCGGGCGTAGATATGATTCATATAGATGTGATGGATGGGCATTTTGTGCCGTGTATCACTTTTGGTCCATGCATAATATCTGCTATTAGTTCTATTTGCGCCATTCCTATAGACATTCACCTCATGATATCTAATATCGATAGCGTCTATCTAGACTACCTCAACCTAGGCGCTACTCACCTAGCCTTTCATTTAGAGGCGAGCGCTGATCCGGAGGGCTTGATTACAACGATAAAAAAATCTAATAATAAAATAAAGCTTGGTGTAGCTTTAAAACCAAACACCCCCATACAAAATATTGCATCTCTACTTCCTATTTTAGATAATGTGCTTGTAATGAGCGTAGAACCGGGCAAATGCGGGCAAGATGTGTTGTATGATCAAGTAAAAAAGGTTGAATGGTTAAACAATCGTATGTCCGACCGGCAGTTAATTTTTGTTGATGGTGGTATGAACGCCAACTCTGCAAAAGAATTTATTACGGCTGGAACTAATGTAGTGGTGAGCGGTAGTTATCTTTTTAATGAAGATGGGCAAGGGTATCAAGCAAGAGTGAATAAATTACGTAATGCTTGCAAGACTTCAATTTAAATTAAATCTTAAAAGGTTGAAAGATAGATGGTGTTTTCTAGAATAGTAGCCGTTGGGGGGTTTTTGCCAAAGCGAATAGTAACAAATCACACGCTTTCAGAAACATTAGATACAAATGATGAATGGATTATGGTGCGCACCGGCATAAAGCGACGCCATATCGCATCTGAATCAGAATGCACGTCTGACCTTGCGCTGCACAGCTTGCAAAGTGCTATTGAACATGCCAGAGAAAGTTTTGACCCAGAGTTTGGCCTAGACTCATTAGACCTCATATTATGCGCAACCACTACGCCTGACCAAAACTTCCCATCCCTAGCCTCTGTTATACATCAAAAATTAGGTATCACTAAAAACATTCCAATGTTTGATCTACAGGCGGTATGCTCGGGCTTTGTATATGGGTTAGAAGTGGCGGATGCTATGATAAAAAGCGGTAAATATCGTACAATAGCATTAGTTTGCGCAGAAAAAATGTCGTCGTTGATAGATTGGTCTGATAGGTCTACCGCTATACTTTTTGGAGATGGCGCTGGTTGCGCAATTATCCGCGCAGATCATTACGGTCTCATTGATACCATGCTTGGTGGAGATGGCCAATATCACTCCTTACTTTATACAGATGGCGGGGCGGGATCTAACGCATCTTGTGGTAAGATTAGAATGGAGGGTAAAACACTGTTTAAACATGCCATAGCAAAGATGGCGGAAACTGCTACTCTATTGCTACAAAATAACAACATGTCTATATCAGACATCAAATATGTTGTACCACATCAGGCTAACATAAGAATTATAGAAGCTATAGCCCAAAGACTTGAACTGCCAGAGGATAAGATAATAATTACCATACAAAATCATGGTAATTGCTCCGCAGCATCCATACCACTCGCCTTGTATGAAAAACGTGATTTGTTTAATAAAGGCGATATTATTTTATTTCTAACTTTCGGCGCAGGCATAACATGGGGCGGCGCATTGCTGGCCTGGTGAGGTGGTTTGTAAAATTCGATAGTATGCGCAGATGATCATTAATAAATTAAGAATTGCAGGGGCATAAGACGATGGAAGAAGGGTTTGGCACAGAACGAACGAATCATAGAAGCAAGAGAGAGGAGAAGATCTTTCGTATCTTTAGTAGCGTTGCAGAAAAATACGATCTCATGAATGATTTTATGAGTTTTGGTATGCACAGACTATGGAAGCAAAAATTTACTGCTAAAGTAAACTTGCATAATGGCGTTGCTATTCTAGATAGCGCCGCTGGTAGTGGTGATATAGGTCTAAACCTCGTCAAGCGGGCGAAGCACCTTGGTATTAATGCTCATATTACTATAACAGATGTGAACGCAAAGATGTTGCAAAAAGCTATAGATCGTAGCATAGATAAAAATTATTTTCATGATCTGGTCTTTGCGCAAGAAGATGCGCAGCATCTTTCATTCGCTAATGACACTTTTGACTATTATATTATCGCATTTGGTATCCGTAATGTTTGCAACATAGAACTTGCCTTGCAGGAAGCTTTAAGAGTGCTAAAACCAAATGGAGTATTCTTGTGCTTAGAATTTGCACAATGCCAACATGGCGCAGCGAGCAAAATGTATAATAGCTATAAACGCCATATTATACCAAGAATGGGGCAATGCATAGCACATGATAGAGAAGCTTATCAGTATTTAGTAGATAGCATTGATCAATTTTATAATCAAGAAGAGTTTGTGCAGTTTCTAAAAGAAGTGGGTTTTATAGACGTAGTGTATGAAAACTTTACTAACGGTATATGCGCTGCGTATCAGGGAAAAAAAAGCGCGCAGGCACAGGTATAGCGAGTATATAATATATTTATCGTAAATTATTTACTTAAACTTATGGTTAATGCCACAAACAATCAGAGGCAATTGCTGAGGGAGCGTTTTTATCAACGCAGAGCAGTGCCGCTGTTTCAAATCTTTAACACTATTGGCGTTACACCAGCGAGCGATGCGCAGGATTGTTTAATTAATAACATTAGCACATTGCAAGATGCGCAAGAGCAGGATGTTAGTTTTTTTTCCAATCCAAGATATTTTCAAGAACTTATCGATAGCAAAGCGAAGGTGATTTTTACCGCAAAAGAGGTAGGGGTGTTACTGCAAAAAAAGACGCTAGATAAACAAATTATTATTACCAGCAACCTGCAGGAGGTGTGTAGCAATTTAATAGATTTATTTTATCAACCAGTAAAAACCGACTCGGATATAGCAAAAGACGCTGTTATACATCCCACAGCCATTATAGAAGATGGCGTAAAAATAGGTAGCGGTAGCTGCATTGGGCCATATTGCGTAATTAGCAATGCGGTAATAGGAGAGGATGTGCAGGTGAGCGCTGGTAGCTGCATAGGCAAGCCAGGGTTTGGTTTTACCCAAAAAAACGGGAAGTATCATGCCATCACTCATGTCGGCATAGTGTTGATAGGTGATGGGGCGAATATAGGCGCTAATGTGATGATAGACAGAGGCTCCATAGGCGATACACTCATAGGGGAAGGGTGTTTAATAGATAACATGGTACATATCGCTCATAATGTGCAAATAGGTCGCGGCACCATGATAGCTGCGCAAACAGGCATAGCTGGCAGTAGTAGGATTGGAGATTATTGCATGATTGGGGGGCAGGTGGGGATATCTGGTCATGTGTTTATAGGTAACAGAGTGCATATAGCCGCAAAATCGGGCGTAATGCAAGACGTGCAAGATGGAAGAAAGGTTGGGGGAATACCAGCAACTGATTTGAGATTGTGGCATAGGCAGACTGTGTTTTTGAAGGAGGCGGTGAAATATAAAGGTTGAAGAGTATTATTATTGCATAAGTAGACACCTACTGCGTAAGTCAAGGGAGTAAGAGTCTGTATTCTAATGATCTTAGTACCGGACAGTTAGGTAAAAAAGTAGTAGCGTAAAGGTAGAAAAGCAGTTAAACATATACATTTTTAACGATAATTAAGGATGTTTATGTTCTATAATACCACTTTACGCCAAATGTTATCAAAACACTTTCGATGGAATAAATCAAGAGTCGAATTATTGGAGATGATAATTTTATCACTTTTTAAGACCCAGAACGTACAAATTCCTAAAATAGCAGAGGGTATAATAAGTGACGCAAAGCAAGATTCAGTAATTAAAAGAATTTACAGATTTTTTAAAGATCAGCTAATAGATGCAGTCGAAGTTGCAGCGTTGGTAGTGGATATCTTAAGTTTAGACAAATATTTGTTAGTAATAGATCGGACAAATTGGGAGTTTGGCAAACAAAGTATTATATCTAGCGATTTCATATGAAAACATAGCAATTCCGATCTTTTTTAAGATGCTAGATAATAAGGGTGGCAACTCGAAAGCTTCAGACCGTATAGAGCTGGTCAGCAAATTTATCAAATGTTTTGGGATTGGAAAAATAGAGGCAATTTTGGGGGATAGAGAATTTTTTGACCAGGAATGAATTGAATTTCTTACAAATAATAATATTAATTTTGTATTCCGGATAAAATGTAATACGAAAGTTAGAGGAGCAAATCTTGGTAAAGTGTAAATTAAATCAATAGACCTCTTTCCTAACTCTACTCCTGATGGCAACTGTGGCGACGCTGTCGATGCGCAAGTCCTCACGTACCTCATGTACGCTGCGGCTCTGTGCTTCGTATACTCCTCGCATTTGCTCTTAATTGAGCGAGTTTCGAAAGAGGTCTAATTATTAATCAATTTAAAGAAGATATGTGGGTTAGCCTGAATAAACCGCAATTAATTCATAAATCAAAAATTAAAATTACTATGAAAAAAATCAAGGGAGACTATGTTATACTTGCCTATCCCGAGTGTTTTTCAAGTAAAAAAGCAGTGCTTCTTTATAAGAAAAGATGGAGTATTGAATCGATGTTTAAGGCATTAGACCTCTTTCGAAACTCGCTCAATTAAGAGCAAATGCGAGGAGTATACGAAGCACAGAGCCGCAGCGTACATGAAGTACGTGAGGACTTGCGCATCGACAGCGTCGCCACAGTTGCTATCAGGAGTAGAGTTAGGAAAGAGGTCTATTGAAAACGCAAGGTTTTAATATGGAAGATACTCACATCAAAGATCTTGAAAGATTAGCAAAATTGCTTGCAGTTTTAACAATTGGATTTGTATTTACCGTAAAATTTGGGGTAATAAAAAATTTAGTAAAACCAATTAAAATTAAAAA
>NZ_JACVVM010000022.1 GCF_016751895.1 Candidatus Sarmatiella mevalonica
TTCCAATGCCATTAATAGCTGATTTTTCCATGCTCAGCTTATTTCTTCTACCTCCTTTAGTTTTTTTCTTTTTATCAGCTTCTTCTAATATTTTTACCATCTTATCAAACGTACCACGCTTGACTCCTATTAATCTTCTGAATTGATCATCTGATAAAATCTTCACTTGTTCATATTTCAATTGCACAACCATAATATTTTTATTGACCTAGCTTGAGTATACACATATATCACAGTTTCGAAAGAGATCTAATATTGAATCCGCTGCTTTTTAAATGTTTAAATAACCTTTCGATAGCCCACCTATGTCTATATTTCTCAAAAGCTTTTTGCTCTAATTCTTCGCAAGAAGCTAAAATCATTAAATTGCCCGATTCATTTTTGGATGCGTAAATAATCACCTTGTGCCCCACAAAATTCCTTCGGAATACTCATATCCTAAAGGTTTTAAATTTGCAAAAGCTTTTGCTCCTCCTCCCTTCTCTAGTGAAGCGCGTCCAGCCTGTATTAACCTAAGATGCATGTTACAACGGAGCGCGATAATAAAATTAATTTTCTTTTAAAAAATCTAGCCAATCTTTATGCATAAATTCTCTATCGGCAAGTAAGCGCTCGATGTTAATATCGGGAAAATAGGTCAAAAATTTTTGTAAAAATTCTTTCATCAACCTTGTCGAACAAGTGCCGCAATGGGGCAAAAATTCCCACATAATCGGTACGGAAATATTAGACCTCTTGCATAAGCTATTCCGTGGGGTAATTTTGTTGTCAACACTCATTTGCGCTCCTCATATACTAGAGTATGCTGCGGCGCTCAACATCATTTTTCCTAAAAATTCCTCTTTCATTTTTAGGTTATGCAAGAGGTCTATTGTTTATAACTACCGCGAGAAATAAAATATTAATATCCGTTTTTCCGAATTTCCAATTAGTTCTGTCCATTGCCAAAACACAACTTGTGATTCCGAATAAACCGATGATTAACTTAGCAATCGAAATAAAATCTATAGTAAAGCTTTTCAATAAACGATAAATTCTATGAGTTTTAGATTTATCCTTTGCGGGACCAGGAAGAGATAGCGCAAGCTCTTTTTGGTGAATACCAGCACCCGTAATAATACTCAAGATTGCTGCAGCAAAAGATTTTACTCTTGATTTATTTCCGGCTATATGAGATGATAGCGCTTGAAGGCTTGAAGTAGTATATTATGCATTTTTGTCACAAAAAATAAACGATATATACTACTTCACACCCTCATAGTAAAGCCTTTCCTTAAAAAATGTAGGGTACTATGGCCTATTATAGCAATTCTTCTTTATATTTCAATATTTTACGTGACTGGTTCTAAATCTTTTAGCCGCTTTCTCTATGCTCTCTTTACTATCACGGACCTCTCTACGGATTGCCTCCGTTGTTCTGGCATTCGCGTGTAATATTTGTCCCATAAGATTTTTCTCCATAAATTATTCTCTTCATAATATACACCATTATTCTCTGGGATCAAACACTACTTAAGTATCATGTTGTTCGTGATGGATTAACCATTGCTTACGTTTGTTACCGCCGCTATATCCACCAATATTACCATCACTCCTAATGATACGATGGCATGGCACAATAATAGCTAGTCTATTAGCACCATTGGCGTTGGCAACGGCTCTATGCGCCATGTTTTTACCAATATTTTGTGCATGCAAGCTATAACTTTTAGTTTGACCATATGGAACATTTAGCAGCGCATTCCATACGGATATCTGAAACGGTGTACCGATCAGTTGAAATGATGTTGAGAATTTTTTCAATATTCCATCAAAATATAGCTGTAATTCTTTTTTGATAGACTCAATGGGATGGGTTATGCCATTAACCACCTTAGTAGCATTTTTATTTAACACTATCTTCTTCACTACACATTCTAACTGCGGTTTATTAGTGAATGCGAGAAGATAAAGACGCTCCTCATCAGCAATAACAAGCATCTCTCCAAGTTTGGTATACAACAGAGACTGTTTTAGTATATTGTTGCGCATATTGTTATTATACATACTATTGTTAAGAATAATAAAGACATTAAAAAAATAGTACGAGCATTGCTTCGAGTATCTTTTTAGTGTACAACATTCATGCAAAAACTACCTAGACAATTATCAATCATGTTAGCAAGATGGACTTTAGAACAAGCAGTAGAGATTTTTAATTTATCTCTAATGAACCTTATATATCAAGCGCAAACAATTCACAGACAGCATTTTGATGCAAATAAAATACAAATCAGCACCTTATTGAGCATCAAAACTGGCGGTTGTCCAGAAAATTGCTCTTATTGCCCGCAGTCTGCTCATTATAAAACAGGTCTCACAAAGGAGTCGTTGATGAATCTAGATGCTGTACTAACCGCAGCAAAGCGAGCAAAAGAAGCCGGTGCGAGTAGATTTTGCATGGGGGCTGCATGGCGTGGCCCGAAGGATGAAGATTTAGATAAGGTGTGCGCTATGGTTTTGGAAGTAAAAAAACTTGGGTTGGAAACATGCGTTACTTTAGGGTTATTGCGAGATGAACAGGCGCAAAGGTTGAAAGACGCTGGTTTAGATTTTTACAATCATAATATTGATACGTCTGAAAATTTCTACGGCAAAATTATAAAAACTCGCACCTTTCAAGATCGCATCAATACTATAAACTCTGTGCGTAAGGTCGGGCTGAAAGTGTGTTGTGGAGGTATTATCGGGTTAGGTGAAAGTAACGAAGATAGAATACAAATGTTGGTAACGCTAGCTAACTTAGAAGATCCGCCAGAGTCTGTACCAATTAACAAGCTGATTAAAGTGCCAGGCACCCCATTGGAAAACGCAAGTGGTAGATTCATTTGATTTTATCAGAACAATCGCAACGGCGCGCATCCTCATGCCTAAATCTTACATTCGACTATCAGCCGGGCGCGAGTCTATGTTAGATGAAACGCAGGCCTTGTGTTTTCTTGCCGGGGTTAATTCTATTTTTTACGGCGAAAAACTACTCACCGCCGATAATACGATGCCTGCAGACGATCGCGCGTTATTTGAGCGTTTAGGTTTAGAGTCTGTTAAAGTTGATACCAACTCTATTAGACCTCTTGCATAACCTATTCCGTGGGGTAATTTTGTTGTCAACACTCCTTTGCGCTCCTCATATACTAGAGTATACTGCGGCACTCAACATCATTTTTCCTAAAAATTCCCCCTTCATTTTTAGGTTATGCAAGAGGTCTATTGTGTTAAGCGAAGACTAGGGCTCTTTATAATCCCAGACCAGTTTTACGAACTCACTAATCATGAATGAAGATCGAAGGTTGCGTATGAATATTCTATTCGGATCTTTTTGATGAATATGAGGCAATATCTCCTCCATTGTTCCATTATTTCCTCCTGGTATTCGTTGATCATTCACGCTAACTATACACCCCCCGCTCACAATGGAGGAGATAAGAATCTTCATGCTTTTTATGATAGAGATGTCGTTTACTATAAAAGTAATCTCTATCTCACTATTAGATATCTCATTAATTACTAAATTGCCCTTACCATTTTCTTGAGTCATAGAATATGACGCTCCTAGGCAACTAACGTTTTCTACAACTCCTTTTGTTTGTACCTGATCATCTTTTTTACAGCTCACTTTCGGCGCGTCGAAGAAAATCTTATCGCGATCGGCCAAACAAACGCGTGTCAATTGCTTTTCATCAGCTACGCTAAAACCTTTTGCGCACCTACCATACACGCTCTCTCCAACCTGGGCCTGGGGCCATGTGGCATTGCCATCATTTTCGCTAGGGTTTGTCACAGCTTTGCAAAACGGCCATGGTACATCTACACATAAACCCATTTCCTTAGGCGTTTTGCTACGTACTATTTCCGTATTTTGATCATATTGCATACCATCATGAATATTTACAGTATTATCATAATATTGACTCTCAGATAGATCATACCCAGGACCTGGAGGGTCTATTCGGTCTTGAGGATCATAAGACGTAACGCAAATTTCTTGATTGTTAGGTGCAATATAACAATAATCATTCGGTGTACCCTTTAATTCTTTAATTTTTATAACAACACCATTTCTGCTTATCTGATCAATTTCGGTATGCTTAGTATCTTGCGCTATACATACTCTTAACCCTGGATATTTTATACGTATACCATTAAAATCCTTACAAGGGAAAATGTTGGTATTTTTTAATTTAGATAACACGCAGCCAGTAGTATCATCGCTATTGCATTTCGCAAAATTTAATGGATTGAGACATGCATAATCAGCGCCACGCGCATATACACCATTAATATATTCTAGACCATCTAGATATACTGCATCTGGATTGCTTTTTTTCTTTACAACATCATAAGGTTTTTGATCATCTGCATATCTGCCATAAATAGTAGATGCATTCAATGCTTTAGGATGTCCTAAAAATGGTTGAATTACGAATGATTTATCTGTAGCAAAAGCGTTAAATTGATAACCAGCTAAATGTATTGTATATTCTTGATCATTTTTTGCACCATCGTTTACTGAAGGAATTTTCACTACCGTAGCTGTATAATCAGAATCACTTTGAATTTGAGCAATGAATTGAGGTGAAAGATGACTATTGGTGCATGCAAAACCTGATAACATATTACAGTCATACACCATTGTCTTAAAATTTTTAGCTCGATTGACGCATGCCAATTGTTGATCTTGTTCGTATAGACATATATTATCTGTTGATTGATATTCTTCGTCTATTCTTGGAATACGCAGTGTAAGGGTACGAGAAATTTGTTTTGTATCACTTTGATGATCGATGAGCGTGCATGATTGAGAAATTGCTGCAGTACTATATGATGTTTCTTGAACTGGAAAAACAAGAGCAACATCCTTAAAATCTCCAAGATTTATGCCCCACACAGCCTGACAACGAACATTCGTGCTTACTGTACAATCTTCTATTGGATGAAAATCACCATTTTTATTTTGTTCATAGTGATAGTAATCACTCAAGACATCATTTTTTGCTCCCATTTTATAGCTATATAATACCCTAGCCTGCGTACTAGTAGTATCGTTAGAATTACGAAGAGTAAAACACAGAGCATCGCTCCCTCCACCTCCCTTGCATATGTTAATAATATCTGTGCTTTTGGTTAACTGATGAACCAAATTTGGACGGATTATACCATCCATAAATCCTTTAATTTCTACGCAAAAAGCTTTGTCACCCCCCCCATTGCACAATGGTACAAATCTATTGAATGTTACTCTAATAGCATTATGTATCAAATTATTCCTAGTATTATTGGAGACAACGCAAGGTCTTTGAATAGTAGATCTTTGTCCAGATTCACAAATCGACTCCAAGTTTGGAGTGGATGCAATGGATAAATTTTCACAATAAGGTGGAGGAAATGGGCCATTTGGAACATTAATACACCCTAGTTGCTCGTCTTCAACTACCCTATTTAGTGAACCAATTGCATCTAGAGCTTTCAATAGTAATTCTTGAGTCACCCAGTCCATGGCGCTAATGTAAAAATTTAAAAAAGCAGAGATAGCATCGCCAAGAGGATTAAATTTTACGAAAAGAGTTAACAAACTTACTAAGACTTTTCTTAAATCTTCTTGATATTTAACAAAAGATTCTATGATTTGAAAAATAGGATGTATTTGTGAAGTTTTATGCATTGGTTGATATGTAGGATTAAAATCCATTATGTCGGCGCTAAAACCACTAATAAGACCAGGGTCAAGATATCCACACATCTTTAATGGATTAAAGGAGACGACATTACCAAGATCATCTTTTATCTCTGGATCCTTGCGCGTCTCGCCATTTTCATCAATATACACCCCTCGAGTATATCCAGCATCCGCCGGCAATAATTTGCCCAATTCCCCGTCGTCATACCCTTCTGGCACTGATAGTCTAATACAAATTCTGCGAAAAGGATAAAAAGTCCATGGATCAAATATATTTAAACAATCTCCATTGCCACGTAAATTCTGCGACTGCACCGCGCATATTAGACCCAATGGGCATGTTTGCCACATCACCTGCACTACAACATCACTAATATCACTACTATCGTCAATGCTTTGCGCCAGACTTTTGGGAGCTTGTATACAAGATACTAAGGGAGAAGTAAAAGTTGGTATTTTTTGACCTAATAAACACCTTCTTCTTCCCCATGTGATAAAGTATGGAGGACATCCAGTTTGATAACCTTTTGAAATTATTTGACCGCCCCATTTCTCTTGTATCTCTGTTCCTTTGCCACATACCGTTTCCTCTATCGCATCCCATAAATTCCATGCATAAACATTTGATGCGCAATATATCTGAAGAAATATAAACAGTAAAACTCTTATGAACATGCAAAAATATAAATCTATTTTTTTAAACCCACAAATTCTTTGCGAACCTAGGTTACATACTTATAGATTATAACTTGCTTACGTCCACCAATAGCGATGGAATGATAGACCTAGCGTAAATTTTTTCCGAAATAGTTTCCAAAGTCTTACAGTCTGCACAACTATTACCATTGATTACAAGAGCAGATGAAATACCAACTTGAAGTGCGCCTAAAATGTCTTGCTCTAATGTATCACCTATCATCACAATTTTATTTAAATCAACATCCACATTATCTGCGCTCTTAATTATACTACTTAATAACTTTCGAAAGATCGCTTGGTGCGGCTTGCCAGCATAATGCACAATCCCACCAAACTGCTCTAGTTTCTTAGCAAAATAGCCAGCATTATAACGGATAGCGTTTTTAGAGCCTATGGTGTACATATCAGGATTTGCGCAAATATTTATAGTTTTTAACTCTATTGCGTGTTTTAAAATATCATCAAAAATATGCAGCTGCTCGTGATTTTCTTGGAATAAACTCAAAAGTAAGATGTTCGCCTGATCTAAATTCGTTGTAGTGTGCATACCTTCTATGATACTCGCATCATTCATGTTGTCATTTATATGGTAAACTATTGGATTGCGCAGCATCAACATTGCGTCTTTCGCGATATCGCCAGCAGTAATGATCTGACTTGGCGTAAGCTTTTCAAGCCCCCATTGCATTAACATTTCGCAACATGCATCAGATGTTCTTGATGTGTTCGACAAAAAGAAGACTTGCTTTCGCCCTTGTAATTCATTATTAAAAAAGTCGACTAACAATTGATTAATTTTATTGTGAATAATAAACACGCCCCATAAATCAAACACTAATACATCGTATAACTCGCACATTTGCCTAATGCCAAAAATTTTCTCAAACATACTATTCCTTTTAACTATTTATTTTATTCCTTGCTTTTGCGTATTACATATGGTAGCATAGGATACCGGGATTTGTTAGTTACTATATATAAAAAAGAAATCATGTTCCGGTTCAAAAATACTTCTCGTCTAAATTTCAAAAATACTACTTGTCAAGAGCTAGTAAAGCTCGGTTTCGGCTTCATGTACAGAAAATTTTGCAGCTATATTTGGCCTATTAAATCATATGAACTATCTAGATTTTTATGCATTACTCTATTGATGTTTTGTATATTAGGTATACAAAATTTAATTAGAGCGCTGAAGGATAGTGTAGTTACCACTATGATTGGTCCAGAAACCACTACTTTTTTAAAATTATATCTAGTAATGCCTAGCGCCTTCCTCTTTAGCGCTGTATATATTAAAATCATTTCTAAAGTAGATAGCGAATCTTTGTTTTATTATATCTTCCTCTCTTTTATTGCATTTTTTGCGCTGTTCGCTTTTGTATTATTCCCTAATCACGATGCATTTTCTTTCTCGCAAGAGTCGTTTGCAAATATCGTCGCAGCTCATCCACATTTAAAATGGTTTGTTTTATTAATAGGGAATTGGGGGTTATCGCTGTTTTATGTTATTTCCGAACTTTGGTCTAATATAGTATTCGCCCTACTCTTCTGGCAATTTGTTAATCGCATTACAAATGTAGAGCAATCTAAGAGATTCTATCCTCTCTTTACGCTACTAGGGCAAACTGGATTATATCTTTCTGGAGAATTTTTACAAAGATTAGATAAGTTATCGCAAGCATTAGTTAGCCATAACTTAGCTGTGCATATAGAAGAAGCTTCAGTAAAAATTGTACTTTCTGTAGTGTTGGTCTTAGGTCTAATCAGTCTACTAAGCTTCAGGTATATCACGACTAAAATTTTATCCGAGAAAGAAAGGGCGATGGCCAAAAATCTATCTGCCAAAACTCATCCAAAATTTATGGATAGCCTAAAATTAATCTTTTCTTCCAAATACATCACCCTCATCACATTATTGCTCATATGTTATGGCGTCGTGATTAACCTTGCAGAAATGCCATGGAAGGCTACGGTCTCTAAAGTATATAAAACCCCCACCGAATACTTAATGTTTGTTGGACACTATTTAAGTTGGACGGGTATTTTGATAATACTATTTTCCATTTTGGGCTCAAATTTAGTGCGTAAAATTGGCTGGATGTCGGCTGCCATGGTTACTCCGGTGATGGTAATTAGCACTGGTTTGGTGTACTTTATAGCAGTGAATTTTAATATCACCCCTATTTTAAATACCTTGGGGGTAGCATGCAGTGATCCTCTAATGCTGGCTGTGCAGATCGGCGCGCTGCAAAATGTTTTGAGTAAATCGAGCAAGTATACTTTATTCGACTCTACAAAAGAAATGGCATATGTACCGCTCGATCCAGAGTTAAAAAGTAAAGGTAAGGCATCTGCAGATTTAATAGGCACAAAGCTTGGTAAATCTATGAGTTCACTGCTGCAGTCTACGATATTTATACTTTTTCCAGCAGCAACATACGAGTCAGTGACGCAATATTTGCTTTATATTTTCGCTGTGATTGCGATAGTTTGGCTTTATACAGTATATTCTCTAAATGGAGAATATAAGAAAGCGATTGCCGTCTCTAAAAATTAATTAATAGTTAATTAAATATTAATAAATTAATCACAATTTGCTTCCAGTGGGTTATTTGCTAATTTAGCGCGAAATCACTTGCAATTTGTCGCGATACATGGTAGAATTCGGGGATGTGAGTTTGTTTGCCGCTATAGCTCAGTGGTGGAGCACATCATTGGTAATGATGAGGACGTAGGTTCGATTCTTACTAGCGGCACCATGAATTTTACTAAAAATTATTTGATAAGTAATTTGATATTTATTTTATATATTTATTTTATTTATATATATTTACTATTGAACCTTTAACTTTGTTTTTATTTGTTAAGAAAATCACTTTATGTCTGTAAAAATCCGTCTAGCTAGAGGTGGTGCGAAAGACACTCCTTTTTATAGAATAGTTGTTGCATGTACAAGAGCTCCGCGCGATGGCGCTTTTTTGGAAAAGCTTGGCACTTATAATCCTATGCTCACACAAGATAATCCGCTAAGGGTTGTTTTAAATGTTGAGCGTATAGAACATTGGCTTGCGAGTGGGGCGGTACCGAGTATGACTGTATTGAGATTAATAAAGCAAAAATGCGCCCTACCCTCTTTTGTTCAAGCTCAATTAGAAAAAGAAGAGAAGTTAATAGCTAGGCGGATAGCAAAACGCTCTGCGACAACCCAATCAGAAGCTGCCGCCGCTTCTGCTTAGAATTAAGCCATTCTTTTTTTCAAGTAGAAAATTTGTTGCTCAACTCCGCTCGCCGCTTTGTTTTCTCTGCGTATAGATGGTGGGGTGTGTTGTCAGATGGTTTTTTGTCATTTGTACCGTTGTCAATAGTGAGCTTCTTGTGGCCGTAATACCGAGTAATTTATGTAAGAATAGGGGGAATAAAAAAATTAAACGATAGGAATTTATACTCCAAAATTCTTTTAATACCCTTTGAGCCTTATACTTATAGTAAATTAAGTTGAGGTTTGCAAGGTAAGAAACTGGTTCAAAGCTTCATAAAGTTTATCAAAAGAAGATATTCTGTCCTTAATCCAACGTTTCATATTTGCATAGAATTTTTCTATCGGATTTAAGTCTGGAGAATATGGAGGCAAAAATACAAGCTTGCACCCTACAGATTCTATCAACTCTTTAACTTTCTGAGATTTATGAAATGCAGCATTATCCATAATCACTACTTGACCAGCTTTTAGTTCTTTGATTAGAAATTTCTCTAGCCATGCCTCAATTAATTGTGTATTACACGAACCATTAAATACCATTGATGCTATTGATGTATGATTAACATAACCAGCTATAATGTTTGTTCTTTGATAGTATTTGCCGTTCTTTTTCCCAAGTAGCTTCCCCCAACCTCTGCTTTAAATACTCATATCAATACCGCTTATCATCTATATACACAAGACTTTGAATTGGTATACCCCTTATTCTTTGTTTATATTGCTCACGTTTTTTTTCGCAAGCTTCTACATAGGTAAAATCTTTTTTTATAGATATAGTAATTTAGGTTGAATTAGGTATTTTAAAGAAATAGCCTTATATAATTGATCAAATTCAGTATTTTAATCTATCGTTTCATATTAGCCCAAAATTTCCCTATTGGATTCAGATCTGGTGAATATGGAGGCAAAAAAATGATCCTGCAATTTACTATTCAATCAATAGACCTCTTGCATAACTTATTATGCTGATAACTCCATGTTATAAATAGCTGCAATCAAATTGAATCTGAGGCCAAACCTTTTTCGTCTGTTTCTATATTTGTCAGAGATGATTTTAAATCGTTTAATCATGCCGATAACATTTTCACCACTCTTTCACTGGCAAGCTCTTGATTCTTCTCCTTATCCTCTTTTGTTAACGGGTTTTTCTTAGTCTTCTTTCTTGGTAACTCAGATTTGCTATGCAGCTTTTGTATGCCTTGATACCCGGTATCAGTAATAGCTTTTATAGAAGGATTTATCTTTGTTCTCGACTCTTTAAATAGCCTAAAATCATGCCGTTTACCATTTGCAAAAGCAGTGCATATTACTTGTTTCATCTTCTTACCGACAACAACTTGGGTTTTTAATAGACCTCTTTCGAAACTCGCTCAATTAAGAGCAAATGCGAGGAGTGTAGGAAGCACAGAGCCGCAGCGTACATGAAGTACGTGAGGACTTGCGCATCGACAGCGTCGCCACAGTTGCCATCAGGAGTAGAGTTAGGAAAGAGGTCTATTGGCGTTTCTGTTGTATCTATTAGTATAACTTCATATTCCATATCGCTTCTAAGTAATGCCTTGCGACCAGGCAAAGCAAAATCAGGATGTTTGATTAGCGTATCTTCTATCCACTTAATTCCTTTGTAACAGGAACTCTCGCTTATTCCATAACTTTGACTAACATGGCAATAGACCTCTTGCATAACCTAAAAATGAAGGAGGAATTTTTAGGAAAAATGATGTTGAGTACCGCAGCATACTCTAGTATATGAGGAGCGCAAAGGAATTTTGACAACAAAATTACCCCACGGAATAGGTTATGCAAGAGGTCTATGGAAATATGTACGGTATTCTCTGATATATTCCAATGCCATTAATAGCTGATTTGCCATGCTCAGCTTATTTCTTCTACCTCCTTTAGTTTTTTTCTTTTTATCAGCTGCTTCTAATATTTTTACCATCTTATCAAACGTACCACGCTTAACTCCTGTTAATCTTCTGAATTGATCATCTGATAAAATCTTCACTTGTTCATATTTCAATTGCACAACCATAATATTTTTATTGACCTAGCTTGAGTATACACATATATCACAGTTTCGAAAGAGATCTAGTGAATTCATGAACTTTTTAAAAAACTTGATAGTCGAGTTACATCATTGCTATAGCTTTTTGTCATTTTTCCTTTCATTATAACGAAAAATTATATCTAATTCAACCTAAATTACTATATATACTCACAGCTCTGCGTCTTTATTCGTTCTTGGCCCAGCGCGAGTTCAGAAAGAGGTCTATTTTTTAGCCATCGGGTGATGCGATAAATAAGATTCAATAATTTTGCGTTTGCTCACCTTAGTATAAACTTGCGTAGTGCTAAGGCTAGCATGCCCAAGTAACTCTTGTATGGAACGCAAATCAGCCTCATTGTCTAATAAGTGAGTCGCGCACGAGTGCCGAAAGGCATGGGCGCTTAAATGCTTTGGTAGGTTTGATTGATGACGCAATTTTAACAAGGAAGCCGCAAATACGCCACGATGCAGCTTCTTACCCTTCTGTCCTAAAAACACATACTCACTATTATAGGGGTTAGGAGTGAGCGCAATGCTAGCCTCAATCACCTCGCGTACTTCAGGCATTAACGGCAAAAGGCGTTGTTTGGATCGCTTGCCAGTAACCTTAATATATTCATTTAATTCCTTCTTCTTGATGCTCAACGCTTCTGATATTCTCATACCAGTGGTATACAGCAATAAGATTAATGCCTTATTTCTGAGCGCCACCCAAGGTTCACGAACATTCTGATTCTGTAGCGCAATCACCTCTTCTATCTCTTTTATTTCTAGGGCTTTAAATAAGTGATGATGTTTCTTTGGGAATTTTACCGCAAATATTGCTGGACAGTTAATAGAAAGGGTGGTGTCTAGAAATTTATAAAAACTACGTAAGGCCGAGAGAGACCTTGCATTAGATGTAGACTGATAGCTCACTCCCACTCTTTTAGCCAACCAACTCCTAATAGCGAGGGCATCTATTTTTGCTAGCTCATCTAACGTAATCACGTCCTGCGTATAATCGCTGAGAAAATTGAGAAAATGCTTAACATCACGATGATAGCTGTTAGTTGTATTTTCCCCATATCTCTTGCTGTGCTTTAAGTATCCCATCCATTTACTAAGCACTTCTTGCAACTGGTTGTGATGTAAAGACTCTACCATCACTTCCACTCTACTGATCGGTTCTAATTTTCACTAAACAAGACATGCCAGTTTTAATTCTTTCTTTAATTTCAGCTGGAGCATCAAAATCTATTCTCACAGTCACACGCTGTACAATTTTGGTAAAATTACCGGTGGCATTATCTGTGGGAATTAGCGAGAAACAAGAGCCAGTAGCTGGCGAAATACTTACGATTTTACCTATAATTTTATCTTTTGGTAGGGCATCAACCACGATTACAGCTTCCAAACCCGGGGTTAATTTACCAACCTGAGTTTCTTTAAGGTTTGCATTAAGATAGAAGTTATTATGCACTACAGAAAATATCGCCGCTCCTTGTCGCACGTAATTGCCAACTTTTAAATTACTATTAGCTAGCACCCCATCTACTGGCGCGATAATTTTTGTTCGCTCTAGATTGCGCGAGGCAATGGCGTAGTTTTGAGTTAGCGCGAGAAGTTTATGCTCCGTTTCTTTTCTCTGTAACCGCAATACATTCATGTTATGCTGCATAATTTCCATATCTAAATCTGCATTTGTCGCGTCAGTTTTAGATTTTTCAAAGTTAATAGTAGCACTATCAAGAGCTTTCTGGCTATTTACTTGTATTTGATTGAGCTGAAAATTTCGCTCATATTCACGCTGCATAATTTGTGTGTTAGTTTTAGCAAATTTATCAAGCTCTCTTTTTTGCTCTATCTGGCGTTCTAAGATCGCTATGCGCTCATCTATCACCGCGCACTCTAACTTACAGCCTTCGATAGATTCAGAAAGGCTTTGAGCAGTAGATTCGTAGTCTTGCTCGTCTATCAATGCTATCACATCACCCTTCTCTACTTTCTGATAATTATCTATCATCACCCTTGTTACTTTGCCAGCAATCTCAGAGCCAACATTAGATATATCGCTAGCTATATAGGCATTATCACTCACGATAGTGTTGAACCACACATACATTTTATAAGATATGATAGGCACGAGCACAAAGGCGCAAATCGCGAGATTGCGTTTATTGGCTTTGATTTTTTCAAGAAATTTAGGCATAGATGTTTTAATTGTAATATGCGGTACGAGTGAAAAATAATTTATAGTGAAAGATTTTTAATCTGACAATAGACTCTTGCAAAACTCGCTCATGATGAGCAAATGAAAAGCGCAGAACTCCTGAACATACATAAAGTTAAGTGAGGACTCGCACATCGATAGGACGACGCAGTTGCCATCAGGAGTAGAGCCTTGCGCGAAGAGTATAATGATTACGTACCTACCTAACTATATAATATCATCATTTATCTCTTTCCTTAGGATATCACGTCTCATCACTCCCTTCAACTTGATAGATTAGATCTCTTTCCAAACTCACTCATGATGGACAAATGCGAGAAGCGTACGAAGCGCAGAACTCCTGAACGTACATAAAGTTAAGTGAGGACTCGCACATCGATAGGACGACGCAGTTGCCATCAGGAGTAGAGTGTCGAAAGAGGTCTATTTTACACCTCATATCTTAGAGTAAAAACATTAGACTTTTTGCATCAAGCATTTTATATATTCGCAACACTCAAACGCACAGACAACCCGGGTATCTTACACATAAGGATTATGACTTTTAACTAAAATAAATCTCACTGGTATATTATTTAAACCAAAAGCCTGACACAAACTATTTTTTAAATATCTCTGATAAGAATCAGGCACATTCTCTGGGTTATTCGCAAACAACTTAAAAGTAGGTGGCCTAATTTTAGTTTGCGTAATATATTTGATTCGTACTCTACCACTGCCTTTTTGGGTTGGCAGCGCATGTTTTTTTATAGCAGAAATCAGCCATTCATTTAATTTGCTAGTAGAGATCTTCGTATTCCAGCACTCATATGCCACTAATACCTTCTGTAATACCTGCTCTATGTTGCTTTTATGTAGAGCAGAAATAAAAATCGCTTCTAAATTCTTAATATCTATAGTACCATCTAATCTCTTTTGTAAAGCTTTTTGGTAAACGCTTCTGTCTCGCACTAAGTCCCACTTGTTTATAACCAATACCACGCTTCTACCGTTCCTAATAGCATATTCAGCAATAGTTAAATCTTGCTGCTCTGTAGCGCCTTGCGCATCTAGCAATAACACAACAACATGAGCAAAATTAATATTGTGTATTGCATCTCCCACAGATAACTTCTCTAATTGATCATGAATTAAATGTTTTTTGCGCAAACCTGGAGTATCTATTAATTCTAATGTTCGCCCTTTATATTCAAATAAAACATCTATAGCCTCCCTAGTACTACCAGCCTGAGGACTCACTAAAACTCGTGCTTCAGATAAAATACTGTTTACAAAAGTCGATTTGCCAGAATTAGGACGACCCACTATAGCAATCTTAATATTTTCACCATTCTTCTCTATATCATCGCAAAACGCCTGATCTTCTTGGCGCCAGCCAGACTCTATGATGTTTTGTATTAGAATAACCAAAGCACTTTTCAAATCATCAATACCAATACCATGTATAGCAGAAATCACTATAGGTTCTAGTGAAGACAAACCTGACATGGAATAATAATCTTGATTTATCTTTGATATTGCTTCGCATTTATTCACTACTAATAAACATGGTTTATTGTATTTTCTTATCCTTTCGGCGAATAAAAAATCATCAGCGTGTAGGCCGTTTTTACCATCTATAATAAAACATATGATATCAGCTTCTTCCATTGCTTTCACAGCCTGTTGCATCATCTGGTTGGCTATGGAAAACTGTCGCGATGAGTGATCTAGCGTACTCATTTCCTTCTGTTCTTCTAGGCCGGGGGTATCTATAAGCTTGAGTAAATAACCATCTATCGAAATTGTTGCATATTTTCTATCTCGTGTTACGCCCGGAATATCATACACAATCGCTTTTTTCTTATCACTGAAGCGATTAAAGAGACTAGATTTTCCAACATTTGCCCTTCCTATCAAGGCAACAATCATTTGTTTTTTACTCATAGCAAAGTTTTTTATTAGTAATTTGGGATATATCTTTGATCTTAACTGAAAATTAGAGATGAAATTGTGCAATTTCTAAAATTTGCTCCAATAGAGCGTAAGATATGTTAATAAATACTAGATAGAATACGCCAAAAATAGTGAGGGCTTGCACTGGAGTGATAAGAAAAAAAATTTGCAAATTCGGCATCAACCTCGCTAGTATTCCTCCTCCAATAGAAAGAGCTAAACTAACAATAATACATGGCGCTGATAATTTAAAACTCAATATAAAGCTATTACCAACAAGTCGCACTATCATATGAGACATATCTTCCGTTTTTAGCATCTGCCCCACGTTGAATTTATCGTAAGATTCCACGAAGGCTTCTATAAATATATGATGTGAGTTTGTAACAAAGATGAGATTGACTATATATATTACTAAAAAAGTACCAAACACTGGTATCTGAATTTTTAAAGACGGGTTGAAAAATGTTGCTGAAGATAGGCTCGATTGCATTGCAAATATCTGACTAATCAGCTCTATAGTGAGAAAGTATAGATACATTCCAATACCCAAAATTACACCAATAATACACTCCGCAAAAATACATAGACATTTTTGTGACAAGTTTGCTTGCGTCAAATGCGTGAATTTATCATGTACTACTGGCAATATCACAAAACTTATCGCCAGTATCATAGGTATTTTTATGTTATTAGAAATGTATCTATCGCCTAAAGCCGGAGTGAGTACTATCATGCTTGCTAGACGACAAATCACTAAAAAGTAACTAAAGACTAAGTTATCTAAGTCACCATTTAACATAATTTTTCTCTTTTACGCCTTAATCTTAATTGGATATAGAGATTTGCACTATTGTTTGTTTTTATGCACAAACCCGTATAGCAAATATATTAGACGTAAAAAACACGAAAAGCAAAAAGCACCCATCCTCTCAAAAACCTCTCGAATACCTCCACATAAATAGACCTGCTGCGTAAGTTGTTATTTTAGGAAAAATTGTATATAAAGTATGAAACTCCACTGATAAAAAAGAGGTTTCATGTCGATAAGATACATCAAGATTCGGAAAAATCCAAAAAAATTTCAGCGTCTGTTTGGAATCACACCGCAAGAATTTGAGATTATCCTTAAAAAGGTGGAGCCGAGGTAGCATGAACGCGTCATTTCAGGCTACAAACGACCCGGTCGCAACTTAATTGGACCTTTCGGACATGATTTTGATGCTGTGGCTGTGTTATAGGAGCTATGCGACGTAGATTTTTGTGGGCTATATGTTTGGGATTGATGATTCGCGCGTGTGCCGCATTATTCGGCGCCTTGAGCCGGTTTTGGCCAGGGTCATGGCCATACAAAAGGATAAAAAATTGTCTAAGAAAGAGGTTGAAAGCCTCCTTATCGACGCGACTGAGCGCTCTATTGAACGACCAAAGAAGGGCCGAAAACCATATTATTCTGGCAAAAAAGCGCCACACCTTAAAAACTGAGATCCGCGTCACCAAAAAGGGATGTATCGTTCATGTATCAAAAACCCATCCTGGATCGATGCATGATTTTACGGTTTTTAAAGCTGAGAAACGTCCTCCAAAAGAGCCTCGACTTTTTGTGGCTTCAGGTTATCAGGGCATCACAGACATTCATCAAAACGCTGATTTCCCCTGTAAAGCTTCAAAAAATAAACCCTTAGACGCGGAAGAAAAAGAGTACAACACGGGGCTTTTCAAAGTTCAGGTCGTTGTTGAGCATGTGTTCGGCGACATCAAAACGTTTAAAATTATGGCTGACCGCTATCGCAACAAAATCAAACGTTACAACGTGAAATTTAGAACCAGTCACGCAAAAGGTTGAAGTATTGGAGGGACATCGTTATGATTGGCATCAAAGGGAGGATATGAGATGTCAACGAGCTATACGAGTGATTTAACAGATGAAGAATGGGCCGTAGTCGAAAAGATAATTTACAAAAGAAGGGGGAAACAAGGCAGGCCGCCCCCTAGGGATGCCAGACGTTTATGGGATGGTATATTTT
>NZ_JACVVM010000023.1 GCF_016751895.1 Candidatus Sarmatiella mevalonica
TAGCTCCTATGGTATTTAATGGTTCATGTAATACCCAGCTATTCGAAAGCTGGGTAGAGCAATTCTTGATCAAAGAGCTAAAAGCTGGGCAAGTTGTGATAATGGATAACGCTGCATTTCATAGATCACAAAAGACAAAAGATCTCATTGAATCTGTTGGTTGTAAGGTAATTTTTCTTCCTCCTTATTCACCTGATTTTAACCCAATAGAGAAATTTTGGGCTAATATGAAGCGATGGGTTAAGCAGAAAATTTCTGACTTTCAGAGTCTTTTTGCTTCGTTATCTTTCTTTTTTAAATACGCTACCTCAAATTAATTTACTATATAGCTAAGACAGTATAAAAAGATCACGAGATATAGAGTTGAAAAAGCTGATCAATTGAGCAAGCGAGAGTTTTGCTTATTTGTTTAGACTGAGCTCATTTTTTTCAATGGGATTTAGATCTGGGGAATAAGGTGGCAAATAAAGCAAGGTATGTCCGGAATCAGTAATAGATTTATGCATTTCTGCTCCTTTATGAAAGGTAGCATTATCCATAACTATGACACTATTTTGCGGTAACTTAGGCAGTAGACCTCTTTCCTAACTCTACTCCTGATGGCAACTGTGGCGACGCTGTCGATGCGCAAGTCCTCACGTACTTCATGTACGCTGCGGCTCTGTGCTTCGTATACTCCTCGCATTTGCTCATCATGAGCGAGTTTCAAAAGAGGTCTAATTTACCAATCACGATCATCATAAAAATACTTTTACTCATATATTTGAGCGTGTTTGCAATGAGCATCAGATAGAGTATAAAAAGACTAAGATCAAGCGTCCTTGGACTAATGGGCAGGAACAGAACTCTCAAAGAAGCAACTGCAAACAATTTCCATTATGTATCTCATGATAAGCTGAAACAGCATCTGCATGCTTATTTGATGGCTTATAACTTCGCTAAACGACTGAAAGCTATCAAAGGTAAAACTCCTTGGCAATTTATTTTAAATCAGTGGACAATTCATCCTGAATATTTTATACTTAATCCTAACCATTTCTTACTGGGACTAAACATTATTCTAATTTCAGTCTTAAGTGCGTACCTACGTTTCTTATCAGAAAAATAATCTCTTTGTTTCTTGCTAGGCCTTTCAATTATTTGCTTCGTTACATCTATTAACTGTTCAGTCTCTTCATAGCTTAGAGTGCGTTTTTTTCTATCGCAACCAACTTCGCGACCAATCGTTTCAAAGCTTTAATTATTCTGCATACCCTTGAAACATCGATCCCAAACATAAAACCTACCAGGCCTCTTGTATTTGTTGACGACTTTCTTTGCCCATGATACTTCAAGTTTCTTTAGCAAAATATCAAATTCTTCGCAACTAATGCCGAATAATCTTAAAAAAATTCTTGGATGTTTCCTGATTTTTGTGTATGATATTGCCATATATGGAGTAATATTCTCACTTACGCAACAGGTCTATTGTATACTGATTCGCTGACATAGTAATTACCTTACAAAGCTTATAAAAGCTATTATAAAGCCTTTGCCAAAATCTCAAGCTCTATTTAGCTCGCAACAGTCCCTCTAATGATCTCGGAAAGATTTTTAATAAAATAATTCACATGTTCCATACTATTATTATGTGATAAAGAAATTCTTAAAGCACATGATAATAACTCCTGCGTGAACCCCATAGCCTCTAGCACATGTGACTTTTGCACCTTACCTGATGAACATGCAGCACCTGAGCTGACTGCTATTTTGCGCAAATCTAGTTCGATTAATAATCTTTGTGCGCTGAATTCCGGTATCATAATTAAGCTAGTATTTGGCAACCTTAGGCTTTGGCGTGATGCTATTATGATATTTGGTTTCAGTTCTAACAACCTTTCTTCCAAAGTATCACGCATTGTTTGCACTATTATCTTCCTGTCTTGCTGAGTTTTGCTGACGATTGAAGCTGCCAAACCAAAAGCACCGATTGCAACCACATTCTCTGTACCAGAGCGCGCGTATTGTTCTTGCCCGCCTCCAATGATTTGCGCCTTAATGATGATGTTTTTTCTACAAACCAGCGCAGCCGCTCCAGAAATGCCGCCGATTTTGTGTCCGCATACCGTAACACAGTCGCAAAAACGTAAATTTTCTAATGAAATTCTGCCTAATGCCTGAGATGCGTCTGTATGTAGTATAGCATTAAATTTTTTTGTAATTTTTGAGATTGATTCAAGATCTTGCACTACACCTGTTTCATTATTAGCGAGCATAATGGATACTAGTTTGGGAGTGAGTGCTCTGCCATCGCCATTGACACTCGCATCCTCACTGAACTTCATGCGTGTTGGGAGTTCTGTGCTTTCATTTGCTCCTCGCATCGCCTCTGATTGAGCAAGTTTCGGAAGAGGTCTATTAGCAGAAGCCAGCAGATCCTCTAAATGTTGCAAGTTAAGTTTGCCTTGGCTATCCACCTTTATTACATGCGCTCCATACTCTTTATATACCATGAGAGATGCGTGTTCTATAGCGCTGATAAAAACCGTTGACGCGCGAAAGTTATGCATCAATAAGTTGTTCGCTTCCGTGCCAGTAGATGTGAAATATACATTATATTGATTATCTAAACAGCAAGCCTCCCGAATTTGCTTACGTGCTTTTTCTATCAAAGAGCTAGCAAAACGACCCATGGCGTGTATGGAAGATGGGTTTAATGGATGAGATGCAACGGTATTAAAAAACTCTAATACTTCAGGTTCTGGCGAGGTGGTTGAGTTGTGGTCGAAATATACTATCGCAGGTATGCTGATGTGATTCATAAATAGTTTTTATATGTTATGAATGAATTCATAAAATTTATAAGTATAAGGTGGTGAGAATTGCTTGCACAGATAACTGTACACTATTGCGATGTATCGCATTAGATTCAAAATAATGTATATTTTCTGGAGTGATAACGCTTAAATTATCAATAGAAATTTTATAATACACTGTGTTCTTAGGTAAGATAGAATCTATTAATGCTAAAGCTGAAGATAGGTCAGCGGCATTTAAGATGCATTTAATTTGAATTCTATGTTGATGTATGTTGATTGCGCTGTTTTTATTATGTCTACTTAACTCAGGGTCTAAATAGCATTGAGTATATGAGATCTCTAAATCGCGGGCAAGATGTTGGGCTTTTATTTGCGTCGTAAGCTGCATGGAAAGAGCGCTAAAATAAGCATCCATCTTATTGAAGTTCAATAACGCATTAAAATCTTTATTAAGCTTACTTGCGCTAGTATCATTGTGCAAAATATCATCAAAGCTAGAGAGTGCCTGAAAATGTACGTTTTGTATTCTATCTATTTTGTCCTGATAATCATTAAGTTTATTTGATAAATAAGAAATAAATATAACAAGAGTGATGATGAGATTTGCCGTTATTGCGAACTTAAAGAAAATCGCGTTGCTAGTATTTTTAATAAAGTTATCTAACACGAGAGTATTTGAAAATAAAAAATCAGTAGTATATAATTTACACTTTATTTAGTTGATTGGACTTTTGTCTTAAATCAAGCTAGGCATAACATAATGCGCCACAGCTCATCTTAAAACACATTTTATTTTATGTCCAAACAAAAATTATATCCAGAAGTTAATTCTACAACTAATCTTGTTGAAATTGAAAAGAAAGTTCTAAACTTTTGGCAAAAAGAAGATACTTTTAATAAGTCAGTTAACCAAAGTGGCGCGATGGGGGTATCAGTATTTTACGATGGCCCCCCATTTGCCAACGGATTGCCACATTATGGCCATATTCTGACGGGCTTTATTAAAGATGTATATGCTAGATACTACACCATGTTAGGCAAGAAAGTAGCTAGACGTTTTGGATGGGACTGCCATGGCCTGCCGGCGGAGATGGGTGCGGAGAAGGAGTTAGGTTTTTCTGGTAAATTAAATATCACTGCTTTTGGTATAGATAGATTTAATGAACATTGTAAAAAATCAGTGATGAAATATGCCGATCAGTGGGAGCAATATGTTACGCGCCAAGCTAGATGGGTGGACTTTCAGAATTCATATAAAACCATGGATAAAACATTCATGGAGTCAGTTTTATGGGTCTTTAAACAACTTTATGATAAGGGTTTGATATATGAGTCTAAAAGGGTTATGCCTTACTCGTGGGCCTGCGAAACGCCATTATCTAATTTTGAAACACGCATGGATAATGCTTATAGGCAGAGAGCAGACAAGGCTGTTGTTACAGCGTTCACTCTTAACACTCCACCCGTTTTAAATAAGCAAGTGCAGTGTTCTAGCTATAAAGTTTTAGCTTGGACAACCACTCCGTGGACCTTACCTTCTAATCTAGCTTTAGCAGTGGGTGCCGACATTGAGTATGTTTTAGTAATAAAAAATGGTATTGGCTATATCTTAGCGAAATTTGCTTTACCTAAATATTCTAAAGATTTAGGTGTTGATGTTGAGCTAGATGAGGTAATAGACATTAGCGCACAACAGCTCGTGGGTCTTTCTTATAAACCATTATTTAATTATTTTGCAGATCACGCTAATAGCTTTCAAATTTTCTGCGCAGACTTCGTTACTCAAGGTGATGGTACTGGTGTAGTGCACATGGCTCCCGGGTTTGGCGAAGATGACCAAGTGGTGTGCCAGGAGCATGGCATAGATGTGGTGTGCCCGGTGGATGCGCAAGGTAAATTCACTAACCAAGTGCATGACTTTGAAGGCATGCTTGTGTTTGATGCTAATGATTCTGTGATTAAAAAACTTAAAGAAAATGGTGATTGGATCAAAACTGAACAGTATCTACATAATTACCCTCATTGTTGGCGCACAGATACGCCTTTGATATATAAGGCCATTTCTTCTTGGTATGTAAAAGTTACTGCCTTTAGAGATAGAATGGTTGAGTTGAACCAGCAAATTAATTGGATACCTGGGCATATTAAAAATGGTATGTTTGGTAAATGGATAGAAAATGCTAGAGATTGGTCTATTAGTAGAAATCGCTTTTGGGGTACTCCAATACCAGTATGGCGCTCGAGCGATCCTAATTACCCAAGAATAGATGTTTACGGTAGCATTGAGGAGCTAGAGAGAGACTTTGGTGTGAAAGTGGATGATTTGCACAGGCCGTTCATCGACACTTTAACTCGCCCTAACCCAGATGATCCTACTGGAAAGTCTGTTATGAAAAGGGTGGAGGATGTGTTTGATTGTTGGTTTGAAAGCGGATCTATGCCTTATGGTCAGATGCACTATCCATTCGAAAATAAAGAATTATTCGAAGATAACTTTCCGGCAGACTTTATAGTAGAGTATTCCGCTCAAACTAGGGGGTGGTTTTACACTTTGCTGGTGCTATCTACAGCACTCTTTGACAAACCACCATTTTTAAACTGTATATGTCATGGAGTTATTTTGGATGCAACGGGCCAAAAACTTTCTAAAAGATTAAATAATTATACTGATCCATTAGAAATTTTTGATCAATATGGTTCCGACTCGTTAAGAGTAGCAATGTTATCTTCTAACGTAACCAAGGGAGAGGAGTTGTTGATAGATAAAGAGGGGAAGTTGATATACGACACCTTAAGGCTTTTTATTAAACCAATTTGGAACGCATATAGTTTTTTTACAATTTATGCAAACATTGATGGTTTTTCTATCTCACGGCACTCAAATAGGCAAGTCGTTGAATTTGAAGCTATCGATTTGTATATACAATCTAAATTAGCGCATGCTATAGAGAGGATAAAAAATGCCTTAGATAAATTCGATACACAAGCTGCATATAATGCTATAGGGGAGTTTTTTGAGGTATTAAATAATTGGTATATTCGCAGAACAAGAAATCGTTTTTGGAGCTCGGACAAGAAGTCTCATTCAAAGATAGCGGCTTATATCACCCTTTATGATTGCCTACTAAATATGAGTAAAGCTATAGCATCGCTCGTGCCTGTGCTAGCTGAAGAAATATATTTAGGCTTAACTCAACATCTCAGAAATTCTAATGCCGCATTTAAGGAACAAATTTGCACAAGCGTGCATTTAGAGCGATTTCCATCTATTCAAAACCCAGTCCAATATGATGGAATGGAATTGATGGATAAGGTAAGGGAGATTTGTAGTAGCGCGTTATTTATTAGAAATCAACAAAATATTAGAACGCGTCAGCCGCTAAGTTGCATGACTATCGTGCAGAAGCATTTAGATGATTTTGCGCATTTTGAAGAGATTTTAAAAGAGGAGGTGAATGTAAAAGAGATAAGGTATGAAAATAAGATTGCGGAATATGCAAAGCATAACGTAGCCATTAACTTTAATAAACTAGGTAAAAGGCTGCCAGAGAAAGTTAAAGACATTATTACGTGCGTCAAGAAGGATGAGTGGAAAGTAGAGGAAGGGCAATTAAAGATAGCCGGAGAAACTCTACTTGCTGATGAGTTTGAATATAAACTGCAGTTATTATCCGAAGCAAAAGATGGGGCTAAGAATATTAAGGTGAATGCCTCAAATGATGGCTTGGTTGTGCTAGATTTAAACATCACGCATGAATTGTATATGGAGGGCGTGATGCGAGATTTGATTAGGGCGGTGCAACATAGTAGAAAAAATTTAAATTTTCAGATCGAAGATAGAATTTATCTTGCTATCATGAGCAAAGACGAGGAGGTGGAGAGTGCTGTGAGTATGTATAAACAACTCATAGAAGAACAAACTTTAAGCACGATTCTACTAGCGGGTGATGAGAGAATATCACGACATAGTTTACAATCGCAACTAGTTGAGATATGCGAGCGTCAGCTTGAATTAGGTTTAGCCGTACTATCTAAATAAGACGTATTGCGGGTCAGATGAATTTGTGTTACCATGCGAACTTGAAGTTGTAGCTGCGCAGTTGCGCAAGGTGAAATATTGCCTTGTGAGGAAAGTCCGGACTCCGCAAAAATGATAATGCTGGCTAACGGCCAGCGGGCCTGCTTCAAGGTAGGTTCAGGGAAAGTAGTAACAGAAAGAATACCGCTTTTATAATATCGCATGGGAATTTTGTAGAGTTTATATTTTTATGTTTGATATAAGTTTATGAAGTAGCTCATTAATGTTTAATTATAGAAGTAAGGGTGAAATGGTGCGGTAAGAGCGCACCGGCGTTCTGGTGACAGTGACGCGCTTTAGACAAACCCCATTAGGAGCAAAACCAAGTAGATACAACCGTTTTTAGGAACGTTAAATCGCCATGATTGCTTTTAGAAGTGGCATGGATGGGTTTATCAGATATTTTTGGCTGAGAGTTGTGTGGGTAGGTTGCTTGAGGTTAATGGTAACATTAATCCTAGATGAATAACTGCGAAATGGCAGAAATCAGCGTTTGCACCCTGATTGCGAAAGTTTACAGAATCCGGCTTATAGGCTATAACTTCTAATCATAAAATAAATTTTAGTACTTGACTGTAGATGCTTTTTGTCTTACTATCGGTTGGGTGCATTTTTATTTTTATTATGCGCTATAAAGCAGGTTCGTTTTGTTTATACAAAAATCGTGATTTTGTATTGAATGAAAGTGTTAATGATATATGGCTCGATAGCTCAGTTGGTAGAGCAAAGGACTGAAAATCCTTGTGTCGCCGGTTCGATCCCGGCTCTGGCCACCACGCATACCTTAGTGTTGTGAGCGGTCTTGGTATTGACTTTACATTCAAAGCTATATACTATCACTATCGCGTTTGCATAAGAATATGCTAACCTTTTAATATTTTGTTTTTGGGCGATTAGCTCAGTTGGTAGAGCATCTCGTTTACACCGAGGGGGTCGGCAGTTCGAGTCTGTCATCGCCCACCATAAACTTTAATGTTGTGATATTAAGAATTTTGCTTCTTATGTTTCTATCTCATACTTTTTTGTATACTTTTCTGTTCGTTCTTCTTAACGAGTTCTTGAGTTTTTGATAAAATTCTCTCAATTTTTTACGTTTTCTGTGAAATTTTTTCTATTGAGCTCTGTATTCTCTCAATTTTTCGCTCCTCTATTGACTTTCCTCTATAATAGCTATACTCTCTTCAGAGGCCTGTTTTGGTTATTTGCGTGACGTATGTAAGTCTTTTTAGCGTGTGGTTAATGACTGCCCCTCTGTTCTACACATTTTATTTTAGTTTTGCTGTGTACGTTGCACTTGTTCTGCGCGTTATTTACTGTATTTTTGCTCAGCTGTTGAGTTTTATCGATAGCTTTTTCAAGAGCTTTCATGTCATTCATTTAAGAACTTCGCTTACTCTAAAAAAAACTCTCCTATTTTATCGTTTATTTGGTAGATGCGTTTCTGTTTTACGGGGCATAGCCCATCATATCTTTTGTTTTAATATTTTATTACTTATATCCGGCAAACCTATCTTTTCTCTTATTTTATAATGCATCAGTGGTACTGCGCTAATAGAATGGGTGTCGGCGTAATAAAAGGTTATATCTTATATGTGCTTATTGTTAGATATTTTTACTCGCTTCCTGTGAGGTTTAGAAGGTTGTAGGAACACGATCGGGAGTGATGGTGCAAAGAACCAAGCGAGTAAGAAATTTATTTAATTTTATTCGAGTGATTAATTTATTAGAGGTTGTGTTTAGTAATATATGCGTGTTAGAAAAAATTTTGGAAAGAATAGTATAGCCCTTGCAATTCCAAACCTGATAGATATTCAAAAAACTTCCTATCAGAAAACTTTCTTGCAGATGGGAGTGAATAGCGAAGAGAGGCTGGACATTGGCGTGCAACAAGTGCTTAAGTCAGTTTTTCCAATATCAGATCCACATAACAGAGCTACATTAGATTTTGTTAAGTATGAATTTGGCCCGTCTAAATATGATATAGAAGAAGCTAAACAAAGAAAAACTACTTATTACGCTCCATTAAAAGCGTTATTGAGGCTTACTATTTGGTCTATTGACCCTGTTACGCAGGCTAGAGGAGTAAAAAGTATCAAAGAGCAAGAGGTGTATATTGGCGATGTACCTTTAATGACGGAAAGTGGTACTTTTATTATTAATGGTACTGAGAGAGTAATAGTATCTCAACTGCATAGATCTGCCGGGGTGTTTTTTTATCATGATAATGGCAAAAATCATGCCTCAGGCAAGCTCCTATATTTTGCTAGAATAATACCTCATAGAGGTTCATGGATAGATTTTGAATTTGACACTAGGGATATTTTATTTTTTAGGATTGATCGTAAGCGCAAAATGTATGCAACTGTTTTACTTAAGGCGCTTGGTATGTCGAATAATGACATAATATCTTATTTCTATCCTAAGATGGCATATGAATTGATAGATGGCAAATGGACGGTTGATTTTATACCTGATTTGTTTAAAAATCAGAAGCTAGGATATGATTTAATAGACGCGAGAAATGGGGAGCTATTGCTATCTGCCGGTAATAGAATGACTCCTAAGATTATTAAAAGACTGTCCGATCAAGGAGTAACTAAAATTATCGCCCAAATTGAAGAGCTAGAGGGCAAGTTCTTGGCTCAAGATTTAGTAGATAGTCGAACCAACGAAGTTTTAACCACGGTTGGACAGATTATTAATCAAGATATTACCAAAGTCATTTTAAAATTAGGATTAAAAAAAGTTGAAGTATTAGCGCTGAGCGCTCAGTCTGAGCCATATTTGCGTAATACAATGTTTGCTGATAAAACTCAAGATTCTTCAGCTGCATTAACTGAAATTTTTAAGGTCATGCGTCCTGGCGAGCCCGCTACACCTGATGCTGGTAGAGCTTTATTACATAGTTTGTTTTTTGACCATGATAGATATGATTTATCTGCGGTTGGTAGAATCAAAACCAACAAAAGATTGAATTTGGATATACCGGAAAGTACTACGGTATTAACTCATGCGGATATTAAAGACATCATTAAAGCTCTAATGGATCTGAAGGATGGGAGAGGCAAGATTGATGATATAGATAACTTAGGCAACAGAAGGCTGCGCTCTGCGGGAGAGTTAGTTGAGAATCAATTTAGGCTTGGTGTGTTGCGTATGGGGCGATCTGTAGTGGAAAAGATGTCTAATACTGAGGTAGATTTGCTGATGCCTAATGATTTGGTAAATCCTAAACTATTGGTAGCTGTTTTAAAAGAATTCTTTGGCACTTCCCAGTCTTCTCAGTTTATGGATCAAACAAATCCACTGTCTGAAGTAACTCATAAGAGAAGAATGTCTGCCTTGGGCCCGGGAGGCTTGAGTAGAGATAGAGCGGCATTTGAAGCTAGAGACGTACATCCCACTCATTATGGTAGAATTTGCCCAGTAGAAACGCCGGAAGGTCAGAATATTGGGTTGATTAACTCTATGGCTATTTTTGCACGTACAAATAAATATGGTTTTATAGAAAGCCCATATCGCAAAGTAGTCGATGGCGTGATTACTGATGAGGTATACTATCTTTCTGCAGATGATGAAGCTAGATATAAAATTGGTCAAGCTAATGTGCGAGTAGATGAACAAAACAAAATTATAGAGGATTTGGTAAATTGTCGAATAGATAATGGAGATTTTGTAAAAGTTCCGCCGTGCGAAGTAGATTTTGTGGACGTAGCTCCTATGCAAGTCGTTTCGGTTGCGACTTCAATGATTCCATTTTTAGAAAATGATGATGCGAACAGAGCTTTAATGGGTTCTAACATGCAAAGGCAAGCCGTCCCCTTGCTTCGTAGCGAAGCACCGATAGTAGGTACGGGGATAGAACATACCGTGGCTAAGGATTCTGGTACATCCGTGGTTGCATTGCATGATGGTGTGGTGGAATATGTGGATGCTACAAGAATTATTGTAAGCTATGTAGATCAAGATCATTTAAAAGATGCGGTAGATGTATATAACTTGTCTAAATTTCGCAAATCAAACCATAACACGTGCATTAATCAAAAACCATTGGTGCGCGTGGGACAAATTGTAAAAGTCGGAGATATATTAGCAGATGGACCAAGTACAGAGAGAGGAGAGATTGCTCTTGGCAAGAATATTCTAGTGGCGTTTTTGCCGTGGAATGGATACACCTTTGAAGATTCTATCGTTATTTCAGAGCGTATTGTAAAAGAGGATGTATATACTTCAATTCATATAGAGGAATTTGAGGTGATAGCACGAGATACTAGATTAGGACCAGAAGAGATTACCCGTGATATACCTAATGCAAGTGAAGAAAACCTCAGACAACTTGACGAGACGGGTATAGTGTATATAGGAGCAGAAGTGAAGCCTGGCGATGTTTTAGTTGGTAAGGTGACTCCTAAGAGTGAATCTTTAGTGACTCCAGAAGAGAAGTTATTACGGGCGATTTTTGGAGAGAAGGCTGCCGACGTTAAGGATTCCTCTCTGCATGTACCTCCTGGTATTTATGGTACAGTAGTGGAAGTAAGAGTTTTTGTGCGTCGTGGCGTTGATAAAGATGAACGGGCTCAGATGATTGAGCTTCAACAGATAGCATCTCTTGCCAGAGATAGAGATGATCAAATTCATATCCTCGAATCTTTTACTATTAAACGCATTAAGCGGTTATTGGCTCAACAGGTTTACATTGCTGGGCTTAAAAATGTAGAGGTGGGTAAGGCATTGGATGAGACATTCATTAATTCTCTTTCTAAAACGCAAGTTTTTCACATTCAGGTACAATCAGAGGAAGTGAGTAAGCTTATTCAGCACGCACGGACAAGTTATGAAGAGCAAGCGAATAAACTTAAAGATAATTTTAACCAAAAAGTAGAGAAGATACGTAGTGGGGATGATTTACCTAGTGGTGCACTAAAAGTGGTAAAAGTCTTCGTTGCAACAAAACACAAGTTGCAGGCGGGAGATAAAATGGCTGGTAGACACGGTAATAAAGGTGTAGTTTCTAGGATAGTACCAGTTGAAGATATGCCTTATTTAGAAGATGGCACGGTGATAGATATCATTTTAAATCCTCTAGGCCTTCCTTCACGCATGAATATTGGGCAAATTTTAGAAACTCACTTGGGCTGGGCTTTAAAGAGCTTAGGGGTAAAAATGGATCGCATGCTTCAGTCGTACCGTAAATCCGAAATAGAGTTGGAACAGGTTAAAGAATTCCTGAGGCAGCTTTATCATAAAAATTCCGCTAATATTGATGTGGACACTTTATCTGATCAAGAATTATTAAATTTATGCTACGATTCTAGGAGTGGCGTATATTGTGCAACGCCAGTATTTGATGGCGCGAAAATTTCTGATATTAAACAAATGCTTGAGTTAGCTGAACAAGATCAAAGCGCTCAGGTGAGACTAATAGATGGTAGAACTGGAGAATATTTTGATCGTCCAGTGACTGTGGGGTATAATTATTTACTCAAGTTGCATCATCTTGTAGATGATAAGATTCACGCCAGATCTATTGGGCCTTATAGTCTCGTAACTCAGCAACCATTGGGAGGTAAAGCCCATTTTGGTGGACAGAGAGTTGGAGAGATGGAATGCTGGGCATTTCAAGCATACGGTGCTAGCCGTATCTTGCGTGAGATGCTAACAGTAAAATCAGATAGTCCGGATGGTAGGGTCAAAATATATCGTCGTATCATTGCTGGAGAATACTCCTTTGATGAATACGGCACTCCTGGTTCATTTGGAGTGATGCTTGGAGAGATAAGAGCGTTAGCTCTTAATATGGGTCTAGAAAATGGAGATTTAGAGCAGTCAGAGCGCAAGGTGTATCAATGTCCTATAAACCTAGAATAGATTATTCCTGCATAATCGTTCACTAAAGTGTATGCAAAGAGACGTTAGGGCGCGAATGTTCGGATATGCATGATGAAGTGTAGGTTTTGAGTTAAAAAACGCGCTACAGTTGTTATTAGGGGAAAGGTGCGCAGAGAAGTTTAATAAGCCTCTTTTGAACTCACTCATAGAAAGCAAATGCATGGTGTGTAGGAAGCGCAAGACTTGGAGCGCGCATGAAAGTTAAGCGAAATACCTCAAGTCGAAGAGCAACGTCGCGGTTGTCATTGGGAGTAGAGTTTTGCAAGAGGTTTAATGATGAACGGACTAGAGAATAGTTTGTTATATAGTTTTGAAAGATAGTCGAATTAAGTAACTAATATTTTGTAATTACAACACGAAAAACAGAAGCATTATGTATAAAATGAATATTTCGCATGATAAATCAGAGCAGGATACTCACGACTTTGATCGTATTAGAATTAGCATTGCTAGCCCTGAAGAAATCAGAAAATGGTCATTTGGTGAGGTAACTAAACCAGAAACTATTAATTATCGTACTTTTAAACCTGAGCGAGATGGTTTGTTTTGCGCTAAAATTTTCGGACCAATTAAAGATTATGAGTGTCTGTGCGGCAAGTATAAGAAAATTAAATATAAAGGAGTGATATGCGATAAGTGCGGAGTAGAGGTAACCTTAGCAAAGGTGCGTAGAGAGCGTATGGGGCATATAGAGCTCGCTGCCCCCGTTGTGCATGTTTGGTTTTTAAGATCACTACCATCTAAAATTAGCATTTTGCTTGACATCGCCATGAAAGATTTGGAAAGGATTATGGTGTATGAGTTGCATGTGGTAACGGATCCTGGGCTTACTACCTTACAGAACTTATCTTTGATTTCGGAATCGGAGTTAAATAGCATGCAAGATGAATATGGAGATAATGCGTTTAGCACGATATCTGGCACAGAGGCGATACAATTCTTGTTGAAGGAGTTAGATCTTGTGCAACTTGCTAGGTGTCTACGTGAATCTATAGACAGTTCGCCATCTGATACAAAGAAAAAAAAGGCCCTGAAGAGATTGAAATTAGTAGAAGATTTTATTAAATCTGGGAACAAACCGGAGTGGATGGTAATGACAGTATTGCCTGTGCTTCCGCCAGAGCTGAGACCATTGGTTCCGCTAAATGGTGGTAGATATGTCGCTTCAGACTTGAATGATCTTTATCGTAGGGCCATTAATAGGAATAATCGTTTGCGTAGATTTAAAGAACTCAAGGCTCCTCAAATTGTAATACGTAATGAAAAAAGAATGTTGCAAGAAGTGGTGGATGCTTTATTTGATAATGGTAGACGCGGTAGAGTATTTAAAAACAATGGCAAAAAACCTATCAAATCTCTAAGCGATATGCTGAAGGGTAAGCAAGGTCGTTTCCGTCAGAATTTATTAGGTAAAAGGGTAGACTATTCTGGACGTTCTGTGATTGTAGTTGGTCCTGAGTTAAAGCTACATCAGTGCGGTTTACCTAAGAAAATGGCATTAGAGCTTTTTAAACCATTTGTTTATTCTAAATTAGAATTGAAAGGAATAGCGCCAAATTTGCGCTATGCAAAAAGAATGGTTGAAATGGAAAAAGCTGAGGTGTGGGATGTGCTAGAAGAAGTAATTAAACAACATCCAATATTACTCAATCGCGCTCCAACTTTACATAGACTTGGTATTCAAGCTTTTGAACCATTGCTTATTGAAGGTAAAGCTATACAGTTGCATCCTTTAGTATGCGCGGCTTTCAATGCTGATTTTGATGGAGATCAGATGGCTGTACACGTACCTCTTTCACTAGAAGCTCAAATTGAGGCTAGAGTTCTTATGATGTCTACTAACAACATCTTAAGTCCTGCTAATGGCAAACCGATTATAGTGCCAGATAAAGATATAGTGCTTGGTATATATGATTTAAGTAGGATTGTGAAAGATGCTATAGGCACTGGAATGATGTTTGGTAGTATGTATGAAATAGAATATGCGTTGTTTAACCAATATGTTACCTTGCATAGTAAAATTTCTTATCGAATGAGGAGTGCTGATGGTAGCACTAGAATAATAGAAACTACGCCAGGTAGACTCATGATATTCCAGTTATTACCGCAGCATGAGAATATTACAATAGATTTAGTAAATAAACTACTCACTAAGAAAGATATCACTAAAGTTGTAGATACTGTTTATAGATATTGTAAACAGAAAGAGACTGCATTATTCGCTGATAGGCTTATGAGCTTTGGTATGAGGCATGCAACTCGCGCCGCAGTTTCATTTGGCATTGATGATATGGTAATTCCAGAAACCAAAACCAAACATATCACTCAAACTTTGGGTGAAGTAAAGGAATTTGAGCAACAGTATAACGATGGTATTATTACTCAAGGTGAGCGTTATAACAAAATTATTGATGCTTGGTCTAGCTGTGGTGAAAAAGTAGCTGCTGATATGATGCAGAGTATCGCAAAAGGCTCCGATTCTTCTCAAATCAATTCCATATATATGATGGCGCACTCTGGCGCAAGAGGATCTGCTACGCAAATTAAACAATTAAGCGGAATGAGAGGGTTGATGACCAAACCATCAGGCGAGATTATTGAAACGCCGATTATCTCGAATCTCAAGGAAGGCTTAACAGTTTTAGAGTATTTTAATTCTACTCATGGCGCTAGAAAAGGACTTGCTGATACAGCGTTAAAAACTGCAAATTCTGGATATTTAACTAGGAGATTAGTAGATGTTGCGCAAGATTATGGCATAGTAGAGTATGATTGTGGAACTACTAAAAGTATTGACATGAGGGCTGTGATAGATAGTGGCGAAATTGTAGTGTCATTGTCGGAACGCGCCCTGGGACGTGTATTAGCAAAAGATGTTTTATGTCCACAGACACAAGAAGTGTTAATCCAAAAAAACGAATTGCTAGATGAGCATCAGGCTCGCATCATTGACCAACATGGTATACATGTTGTGTCTGTTAGATCGGTGCTTACCTGTAGGGTAATTGGTGGTACTTGCGCTAAATGTTACGGCAGAGATCTAGCTAGTGGCAAACTTGTATCTGTTGGAGAGGCAGTGGGGGTGATTGCGGCTCAATCTATTGGCGAACCTGGTACTCAGCTTACTCTCAGAACTTTCCATATTGGTGGAGCTGCGACTAAGGGCACGGAGTCATCTTTTATAGAAGCAAACTATCCTGGTAGAGTAAAGGTATCTAATTTAAATATCGCAAAGGATTCGCACGGGCATATGATAGTAATGAGTAGGTCATGTGAGGTGATGATACTGGATGACAAGGATTTGGAGAATGCGCGTTATAAGCTACCTTATGGTGCAAAAATTCATGTGCAGGATGGTCAGAGTATTGAGCGTGGTCAGAGTATTGCTGACTGGGATTCTTATAACATACCAGTGATTGCGGAAGTTTCTGGCAGGATAGTTTTTTCTGATATGATAGACGGCACTACGGCCAAGGATATTGTGGATGATTCTACTGGCTTAACTAGTAGAGTTATTACAGAATCTAAACAATACCTGAGAGGAATTGAGCTTAAGCCTAGTATACATTTGATAGATGAAAATGGTAATGTTTTGCATCTTCCAAATGGTTTGGAAGCGAGGTATGAATTGCATTCTGGTACAGTTTTATTACTAGAAGAAGGTGCGGTTGTAAATGCTGGTGATGTCATGGCGAGGATACCGCGAGAATCTGCTAAAACAAAAGATATTACTGGTGGCTTGCCTAGAGTTGCTGATTTATTTGAGGCTAGAAAACCAAAAGATCATTCTATCATCGCATCAGTTGCTGGGCGCATTGAATTCCACAAGAGCTATAAAACTAAGCGTTGCATCTTCCTCCATCCATTAGATGGTGGTGATCCTGTAGAATATATGGTGCCTAAGGGACGAAATATTTTGGTGCAAGATAGGGATATTTTGCAAAAGGGTGATGTGATAATTGATGGTAGTCCTGCACCTCAAGATATTTTAGCGACTATGGGCGTGATAGCTTTGGCCGAACATATAACTCAGGAAGTGCAGGCTGTGTATCGATTGCAGGGCGTGAGAATTGATGATAAACACATAGAAGTAGTGATTACGCAAATGCTGCGCAAGGTGGAGGTTGTTGATCCTGGTAACACAAATCTTGCGCCAGGTGATGTGTTAGATAAAATAGAGCTAGCGCAAATAAATGACGCAGTAATGGCATCTGGTAAAAAGCCAGCTGTTGGTAAAGAGGTGTTGCAAGGTATTACCAGAGCTTCATTAAATACTCAATCATTCATTTCAGCAGCTTCTTTCCAAGAAACTACAAAAGTGCTAACTGAAGCTGCCATCGCTGGTAAAATTGATTATTTGGAAGGAGTGAAAGAGAATGTGATATGTGGTAGATTTATACCAATTGGCACTGGCGCTAGTTTAAATAAATATAAACAGGAGGCAAGGAAGCTTGATGCTTTGGCTGAAGCAAACCACTCGCGCCATTCCGCTTGGTCACTATGATGATGAGTGATCTTGTATCATGCTATTTCTGAGTAATGGATGATGATAGAGTAATGTGAGTAAATATTTTATGAATTCAAAAGCGTGGTTTGTACCCTTTACGATCGAGATGAGAGATTACACCGTAGTTTGCAATTAGATGATGAATTCATGATTTTAGAATTATACTAAAATTAAAATAAATTTTAATTTGCGTGATTATGCGTTTAAATTCTTTCATAGACTATTGTAACTAAGATCATATAAAAAGGTCGCAGGTGTGTATTGAAGATTTGATCAGTGAACATGTGCAAGTCAAGATTTGATCTTACATACGGCTACTACAAATTAGAACCAGTCACGCAAAAGGTTGAAGTATTGGAGGGACATCGTTATGATTGGCATCAAAGGGAGGATATGAGATGTCAACGAGCTATACGAGTGATTTAACAGATGAAGAATGGGCCGTAGTCGAAAAGATAATTTACAAAAGAAGGGGGAAACAAGGCAGGCCGCCCCCTAGGGATGCCAGACGTTTATGGGATGGTATATTTT
>NZ_JACVVM010000024.1 GCF_016751895.1 Candidatus Sarmatiella mevalonica
ATTTCAGAAGATTGTCCAAGGATTATGAGATTTCCCCTTCATCCGCTAAGGCTTTTGTTCAATTAGCTTTCACAAAAATTATGCTGAATAGGTTAGTTAAATGTTTTGCGTGACTGGTTCTTATTATGCTCTCTGCTATTTTAGGAATTTGTACGTTCTGGGTCTTAAAAAGTGATAAAATTATCATCCCCAATAATTCGACTCTTGATTTATTCCATCGAAAATGTTTTGATAACATTTGGCGTAAAGTGGTATTGTAGAACATAAACATCCTTAATTATCGTTAAAAATGTATATGTTTAACTGCTTTGCTACCTTTACGCTACTACTTTTTTACCTAACTGTCTGGTACTAAGAGTCTGCATGATAAATCTTCTTTCTCTTTTACTTTGATCTTTTAATGCTAGGGGGATATGCCATATGCGCCTCTTGAGATCTTCCTACCCATCAGAATATCACTTCTCTCCTAAATTCATATTCTGTTTATAACGCTTTAGCTATATCTAGCATTGATACCACCTTTTCATCGCGCTTCTTTCGCTCAAGAAACCAAGATGCATGAAACAATCTATGTCTTTCACTTATAAATAATTGAAGATAATATGCCAAAGTTTCTGGCGTAAACCGCTTCTCTTCTAAACACCACCCCCCTCCGATGTGCGCAAAGTATCTAGCATTATGCATTTGATGATTGCTGGCAGATGATGGAAGTGGAACTAGAATAGCGGGGATGCAGCATGCATATAACTCTGATATAGTGGAAGCCCCACCGCGTGCCACTACTAAATCTGCTTGAGCGTAAACGCGATTCATATCATAAAAAAAATCACTAATCTCATGCCTTATGTTATTTTCTTTATAAAAAGCTTCTAGATCAGCGATTTGGTCTTTTTTTGCTTGCTGAATAATATGCAAATCGCAAGCATAGCCTATTTGCTTTTTCGTCAACAGCAAAGCGCGAGAAATGATTTGCGCAAATATGGCGGCGCCTTGGCTGCCACCTATAGCCACTATAGTGAACGGACTCTCATTGAGTTCTAGAGACGTAAAATTGCGTTTGCGCAGCTCTTCTTCGCTATCAACATCATTTAATGCATCGCTATATTTATATGATACAGACGAAATATCTGTTCTTATAAAATTGCCAGTATACACACTCTTCTTATCAAAGCGACTATCGCTAATGTTTTGGCTAAGAGCGAGTGCTATTTTTTTTGCAAAAGGCGCAAAAAGTTTGTTTGTTTTACCTAATATTTGATTTTGCTCGTGTAGTATAATTGGTATTCTTAAGAAAAACGCGGCAGCTAAAGCTGGTATTGTGACATACGACCCAAATCCTATAACAACCCATGGTTTTTTTTGAATAAACATACGTAATACTTTAATAGTATTATGCGTTATATTAAACAAAGATTTGATGATGTTGAAAATGTTATTTGTTTTTAACTTCACTGCTATCACTTGATAGGGGCAGTCTTGGATATAGGCAGCACCTCTCTCGTCTGAAAGAAGGATCACTTTATAATGGATAGACAGTTCATGAAAAAGTACCGTGGCAGGAAAAACGTGCCCCCCAGTGCCACCTGTGGATATAACAATATGACGTGTAGAGTTAGTGTCTATGAACTTTGGCATGAGCTTTGATTTTAAGTTGATGTTTTAGACATTTGCTCTATGCGCGCACTCGCTATACCGTAAACTTCAGTACCTTGCTGAGCGATTTGCAGAATTTTTTTGTAATTTTCTACCGCCTCCTCTCTCCGCCCAATCTGCAAGAAACAATGAGCCATTTCGCGGTAGGCTTCTGCATATCGATCATTTAGTTTCACTGCTAATGAGTATCGAGCAATGGCATCGGTATATTTTTGTTGATGCAGCATAGCATCTGCGCTATATTTCGCGCACTCCGGGTCTTTATGAGCAATTTGACTTAGAACAGCAAAGGCTTTTTCATAAGATGCAGTAGTGAGATAAAGCGTTCCTAAACTCTTTGTCGTGGCACTGCTATCTTCCAAACCAAGCTCCATGGCTTTTTCGTAACATTGAATGGCCTGGTTGATATCTTGTTTTACGCCAAGGCCATTTGCAAGAATATCACCCTTCGTTTTCCACGCCCAGGGGTTATTCGGACTTTTGGCGTAACTCTCAAGCGCCATTTGATAGTTGGCAAGATGATAGTAACTATCTCCTATTGTTTTATGCACAATATCAACGAGAGTATATTTTAGAAACAATGCCGTCTCCAGCTTCTCTATTGCATTCTGATATTGTCCTAAAAAGAAATATGCATCCCCACAGCTTTTTGCTGCATTAGCATTTTGTGATAGCTGCCCAAGATGCAAAACTGCCTGGTTGTAGTTTTTGAGCTTAAAATATGCATCCCCTATGCCCTTAATCGCCCCCTCCTCGTTAGGTGTAGATTTGAGTATTTGTTGGAATAGATCCAATGCTTGCTCTACACTCCTTTCGTCCGAATAAGATAGTAAGACATTGGCTTTGTTTAAATTTTCTTTTATATCTGTAGCGTGATCTAAGTTTTTGCGCGTTTCTAGAGTAGACTTCTTCAGAAGCTCTACTCCTGGCACAAACTGTGAAGGCGCTCTAACGCTCGAAGTCTCACATACTTCATGTACGCTCCGGTTCTGCACTTTATACGATCCTTGCATTTGCTCATCATGAGCGGGTTTTGTAAGAGGTCTAGTATATCCTTGATCTTGTTGTTCTGTTTCGCACTGCTTTAAATCACCTTGCGTTTTTGAGGTGGTGTGTGTTTGTGGCGTTTTAGGCGTGTATCTATAGTTAATAATTGTCGGTTTGGATGAAAAGTGTGTTTGCATTGTTATAACACTTATTCTGGATGATACGTAATACGTGACAAGCACTTTATATCTTCACTTACACTTTTGTCAAGTAGAATAATTATTAGTTGACTCACTATTTGTATCCTCATGGTAATAGACTTCTTTGAAAAACTCTACTCCTTCACGCCAAATATGGCGGCGACACCGTTGATTTGAAACCCTCGCTTAACTTCACGTACGCTCAAAGTTCTGTACTTCGTATACTCCCTGCGTTTGCTCATCATAAGCAAGTTTCAAAAAGAAGTATAATTCAAAACCTTCGCTTAACTTCACGTACGTTTCAGTGTTCCGGGCTTCGTATACTCCTTGCGATTAAAATTTGCTATATTACCACGATTTTTTATGCGAAAACAAACGACATATAAATCAGGTAACTTGAGCATATCACGTTTAAAAACAATGCTACAAGTTTTTGATAGTCAAAACTTGATAGTAAAAACTAAATTACGCTATGAATCAACCTTATATTCCAGATATCCGGTATATGCAGCGGCCAGAGCATCTATTTGGTTGTGGTCTAAAACCTCGCCATCGAGATGAAACAAAGTACTAGCCATAAGCCTCATCTGAGCCTTAGTAGCTTTACCATGACCGGTGAAATTTTGTTTAATTGTATTAGGTGAACTTTCTATCATGCGTACCTTAGCATTCCCTACAGCAGCCATCATAGCACCGCGCGCCATAGCTAGAATCAGAGAAGACATGGGGTTTGCATTTACAAATGTCTGCTCCATCACCACTAAACCAGGTGCAAAGTCTTTTAAAATATTTGAGATTCCATTATAGAGCACGGACAATCTGGTTGTATAGTCTTGAGCGGAAGAGGTAATAATAACTCCGCTTTTAGTATATAAACACAACTCCTCAAGTCTTGTTACAATGGCCCAGCCTGTGGAGCGCAATGATGGATCTATTCCAAGAATAAACATAGATAAGTAATACCAGTTAACTTATTGTTTTTTCACTTGATGAAACTGTAGCTCGATTGGTACCTGTTTACCAAAAATTAATACAGATAAACGCAACTTAGAGTTTGTTTCATCGATTTCTTCTATAATACCAGAAAATTTATCAAATGGCCCTGAAGTAATAGCAACAGTTTCACCTACTCGATACTCACACCCACGCTGATCTTCAGAAGCGGCGGTTAAATTTTTAAGCATGGTTTCCACTTCCTCTTCGCTAAGCGGAGTAGGACGGTTTTTATTAGAACCTAAGAAACCAGTGACTTTTGGAATGGAGTTCACTAAATGCCAGGTTTCGTCGTTCATTTCCATCTTAATGAGTATATAGCTTGGCATTAAAGTTTTTGAAACTTCAACCATTTTATTATTCTTCAATACAGAAACAGATACCGCGGGTACTACTATCTGTTCAAAAAAATCTTGCTTCTGTTTCTTAGTAATTTGTTCTTCGAGTTGGCGTTTAACAGAATTCTCAGAACCCCCAACAATGTGCAGGATATACCATTTTTTCATGCTGTTGTATGTATGTTAAGTTAGCGCAAATAAATTAATTAGAGTACTTTTATTAAAAAGCAGATGAGGTTTTGATTAGATTACCACAAACAAAGCGCATCAAAGGAAAAGCAACTCAAAACATATTAGCAAACATAACCTCAATCTACAAGCTAAAAGCTAGCAGGAACTTAACTAACGCGTGAATTAAATAATCACAGAGCAAACAGACTAAGCTAAAAGCAAACACAATGATGCAAACTAACAGAACCGAACTCTTCATTTCAGCTAAATTTGGCCAAACGATCTTAACCGCCTCTGCTCTTACTTCGCCTAAAAACTGATGTACTTTTTTAAACATATTGTGGTATTTCTAAATATATTTTATAAAAACTCGCACCGTCTCACAGCAGTATGATAGGAGGAGAGAATGGGGTATGTCAAGCCCATAAATAAAAAGCGTATACATACACCCAAAAACTCATTTAATTTATAGAGGTCGTGATTTTTTTCACTACATCATGCACCTCTAACGCAGCCAGCTGAGCTTGCTTATTAGAATCTACTATATAAAAACGCTCAGAATGACGATATAACTCCAAAATAGGTTCAGTGCTCTGGTGATATTGTTTGATTCTGTTCTCCATCGTCTCTTGAGTATCGTCGCTTCTATAAACCCAGCGAGAACTTGAGCATGCGCACACATTGTTGACTGGTGGGTTGCTAAACTTATTGTATACAGCATCACAGTCAGCACAGCTGAATCTACCTAACACTCTTTGAATTGCCGTTTGCGGCAAAATATCGAAATGTATACAATACAACGAATCAGAATAGAGTGTGGATAAAAATTGTGCCTGTATCAAGCTTCTTGGATATCCATCGATCACACAGCATGGCAAATATTTGTCATCATTTAATTCATCTGCAACTACCCGATTCACTACCGCATCTGGCAGAAGCGTTCCGCTGTTCATAAGTTGCGCCACTTCGCCATTTTCTTGCGTTTTGGCGAGTCTACGTAGTACATTACCTACAGATAGTATGTGGCAACGCAAATCCTGCGCGATAATTGGTGCATAAGTGCCTTTGCCAGAACCAGGCATGCCAGTTAATATTATTGCAATTTTTTTTACCAAGGAATTCGTCATTTTAATCTATTTGTTTTTACCTACTGTCAATAAGTACTCTATTCTTACTCAGGTGAGTGTATCATGGATTTGAAAAAAAATAAGTCTTAATTATTTAATTTTTTTACTATCAAAAAAGTATGTACAATTGTTTTTGAAAATGATATACTCAAGTTACTTGAATTTGTGTATTGTTTGTTTTTACATAAAAATCATAGTAGAAATGCATAAGATATAAAAATATAAAATAAAAATATAAAGATAATCCATTCTAATTTAATTCAAATAGGTATATATGGCAGGAAGTGCTCTTACTCAGGTATACAATGCTTTAGCCCAAAACGAGCTTCTTATAAGCGCTATGACCAACGATATTGCGAACGTCCATACAATAGGATACAAACCGTCGCAAATTACTATAGTTGATTCATTCTATCAGAACTATAAGAATGCAGGAGTGAGACAGTACTCCGACTACGCTCCAACCCCTAGCGGCGTGCAGGTAGGGACCGGCGCTAAAATTTTGTCTATCGCATATGATTTTTCTATTGGGACTCCGAAAGCAGTTACGGACCCTCTGAGTTTTGCTATTCAAGGCCCTGGTTTTGTTGCTTTAAACGACACTCTTTCGCCAAATGGCAGAGCTTATACTAGAGATTGTCGTTTTCAGATAGATAAGGATACTCGTAGGTTGGTAAGTATGGATGGGCGGTTTTTGAGCTCTGATATAACGGTGCCAGTAGAAGTGATTGGTAATTTGCAAAATATAGAAATTACGCCGGCTGGGATAGTGCAAGCTAATATACCTGGGGTAGCAGAGCCATTGTTTTTAGGGCAGATAGTGTTATACAACTTTGCTAATTTATCTGGTCTAATAAGGGCTGGTAACAACTCCTTATATGAATCGCCAGCATCAGGAGATGCTTTTGAATTAAATCCGGAGTCTTATAATATATCTCAATTTATGGTGGAGGGGTCGGTTGCAACTCCACTAACAATATTGCCAGAGTTAGTGCGCTGCAACTCTCATCAGCAAATAATACAGCAATTGGTTGTTTTGAATACAGAACAAGAGAAAAATTTAGTAAAATTACTACAGACTTAGCAAGAACTCGCATAATAGCAATGTTTAACTTTCGCAAGGCCTCGTTGTTTGTGTTTAGGGGTCTTGGTAGGCTTCTATGGAAACTCACTAGGCTTCTTTCCAAACTCACTCAATCAGGAGCAAATACAAGAGTACGCGAAGAAGTCTATGGAGCGCGTGAGGATTTGAGTATCGACAGCGAAAGTGCCTTACCGTTAAGAGTAGAATTTCGAAAGAAGTCTAGCAAGTCTACTTTTTCACACTTGTTACTACTAATAAGTCTTTTTTATGTATTTGATTGCAAAGCATTTAATGATGACCAACTAGAAGGATTTATTAAGAATTTAATACTGCAAAGAGTTGCCGCTTCTCCATCTCAAGATTGCTTAGATATTGAACTGATCTTAGATTCATCGTTAGCAGATAATAAAAATAATAAAAACATTAAGTCACAGGAAGTGAACGATGTATATTTAGATTCGCTAAATACCCGTAATTCCTCTTTTGTAGCAAAGATAACTTATCTCTCTAACTCGTTTGGTGCAGATTATATTTCTGGCAAATATCGAGTATGGGCTAATATACCTATAGCAGCAAGAAGTCTTGCTCCATTAGAGATTATTCATGAGTCAGATATAGCGTATCACAGAGTGCTGTTTGATAGAGTGAGTCACGTGCCAATATCTAGCGCCAAGAGTTTGATAGGTTTACAGGCGCGAAAGATGATAGGGCGTGGATCTGTAATTAAACAGACAGATCTTGTGAAGCCTATTGTGATAAAAATACAAGATACGGTAAACTTGATCTATTCTTCAGAGAATATTACCATCAGGGTTTGTGGAGTTGCTCTTTCTAGTGGCGCCGTTGGCGATGTGATTAAGGTGAAGAATCAGAGCTCGGGTGCTATAATTAGTGGTAAGGTTATTGAGTCCGGCTCGGTGCAAGTGTTAGAATGATATAATATACTGCTTGCAAAGTTCGCGCTAGGCTAAGCCCAAATGCAAGGAGCAAATGAAAGCGCGGAATACTGAAGCGTATACGAAACTAAGTGAGGTTTTGAGCATAAGAGCCAGCGTAGTTGCTATCAAGAGTAGCGTTATAAGCGGTCTCATATTATAAATTTGATCCTTCAGGTTACTCAGATTTATTGATACTTGAATTAGGTTTGTCTATTATTACTCTTTAACAATTACATAATCACTAAGAATTTATAAATAGCTAATGAAAAAAGAGTAAATGAACAAGAGTATTGTAATAGCGGTCTGCCTTCTACCATTGTTTAGTGGGTGCGTGCAGATTTCAGATAGATTGTCAAATTTTCGCAAACCTCCTCCAATGGACTCAGTGCAAGTTATGAATATTAAGGAAGAAGAAGATCGCAGAGTTCAAGAAGAAGCAAACAAAAACGAGGAGAGAGCGAAGTATGTGCGCAAAACTAATTCCTTATGGCAGCCTGGCTCCACTAGCTTTTTTAGAGATAATAGGGCTTGGAGAGTAGGAGATATTTTAAAAGTAGTTGTAAAAATTCAAGATAGCGCATCTTTAAACAACTCTACGCAAAGAAAAAGAAATAAAACAGATAGAATAGGAGATATAGATTTTCTAGGACAGAAAGGAGTGGTGGCTGCAGTGACTGGCAAGAACCTTGGGCAATTGGACCCGGTGGATATATTAGGATTTAACGCAAAAGCTGATCAGTCTGGCCTAGGTAAGATTGCAAGACAAGAAGATGTTCAGCTTACAATTGCTGCGTTGGTCGTGAAAGTATTGCATAATGGCAATTTAGTGATTCAAGGTAAGCAAGAAGTGCGAGTTAATCATGAGTTAAGGGAAGTGACGGTGGCCGGAATAATCCGCCCCCGAGATATCACGACAGACAATTCTATTAGCTCTGATCAGATAGCAGAAGCGAGAATTGCCTATGGTGGCAAAGGCGTTATTACTGACCTGCAAACGCCTAAATATGGCGAGCAGATACTCGAAGCCGTTTCGCCATTTTAGGTGTATGCCGTGGGTTGTTTGAAAGCTGAACATATCAAAGAGTTGTGGATAAAATAACAAATAATTCTAATATTTTTAATTTCTTTATATATCATGACAATATACAATAGTCGTACTAACAAACATCGAGAAAAAGAAATTCAAAGCTTTTGCATAATACGCGAGCTTCGATCTTTTTTATATGTTTTGATTTTAGCGATGCTTGTGCGCAGCTTTTTGCTTGAAATTGTGTGCGTACCTACTGGCTCGATGAAGTTTACGATATTAGAGCAAGACTATCTCTTGGTTACCAAATATTCTTATGGCGCTAGTCGCTATTCGCTGCCGTTCAATATCAAGCTATGGAATGGCAAAGTGCATTTACCATTCATCTCATCAGACACCCCGCAAAGAGGTGAGGTGGTGGTGTTTCAGCCTCATCATAAGGCATCTGATAAATACATCAAGCGCCTAATAGGTTTGCCGGGAGATAAGGTGCAAATTATTGATGATGTTATATACATTAATGATGTTGCTATAGAGCGACAGACAGATGGCGTGATAAATGATGACTCTGGTAAAGTTTACAATAAATACCGCGAAACTCTACCAAACGGCTTTTCGCACTTTGCTTATTATGCGCAAGATGTTAGCGCATCTGTGAGTAACTGGGGGCCAGAATATGTGCCGCAAGATAGTTATTTTTTTATGGGGGATAATAGGTATGAGTCTAATGACTCTAGGTTAGACGTGGGGTTCGTGCCGTCGGATCATCTTGTGGCCAAAGCCAGATTTATTATTTTTTCCAGTACTGGTAGGCTTTTTGCTGAGCAGGCGCAATGGCAAGATTATTTTTACAATACCATCAGGTGGTTTAGAGAGCTCAGATGGAACAGAATTGGTGACGATGTATAGTGAAATAAGCTATAAAGAAGATAGTTGCGCTGCTATACAGTCTCGCTTAGGGTATCGCTTTAAAAAGCCGGAATTATTAATAGAGGCCCTCTCTCATCCTTCCCTCAAGCATATTAGAAAAGTTAAGGTAAAGGATTATCAAAGGCTCGAGTTTTTAGGTGATGCTGTGTTGTCATTTTTTATTACTGAGTTTTTATTTCGCAAAAACCCCCGACAAAACGAAGGTTCTTTAGCTAAAATGCGCTCTTTTTTAGTGTGCAAGGATGCTATTGCCCAAGTTGCTAACAGCATAGAATTATCTAAATATATACTCATGACTGCCGGAGAAGAAAGTTCTGGTGGTAGAGATAGCAAAAACAACATCGAAAACTCCATGGAGGCCGTAATAGGTGCTTTGTATTTAGATGCCGGCATAGAACGCGCTAGAAAGATTGTATTAACTCTTTGGCATGAGTTATTGCTGCAAGTTGATGTGGTAAAAACATATGATCCTAAAACTGAGCTACAGGAGCTTTGCCAAGCGCAGAAAACCATTGTATGGCCAGAGTATGAGCTGGTTAAAAAGGATGGGCCAGACCATGCCCCAATCTTTCACGTTAGGCTGCGCGCTATGAATTATGAGGTGATGGCCAGCGGCTCTTCCATGAAAACTGCTCAGAAAGATGCCGCGCTGCGCTTATTGAATCTCATAAAGTCCTCTGCTTTAACTTCATGATATCACTAGAATAAATTTTTATGCTTAAGACTTCTCTGCATCGCAGTTCCAAAATGCTGTACGTTTTTCTTATATTAGGATGCATCTTGCATTTAAGTTCAACAAACGTTCAAGCATCTATAAAATTACCAAGCTTTGATTGTTCTAATATTTCTTATGTTTTGCCGGCTTCGGCAGTTAGCCAAGAAAGTATGCGTAAGATTTGCAAGCTTTTCCCATGCACTCTACCGCTATTTAAAACATCAGCTCTACCTTATCATTCTGGCACTGATGCAGAGCGCTTTTTAGACTTAAAAAAAGCCATATATGATAAGAAAAAAAAGTATATATGGGCCGTGAGGGGCGGTTATGGTTCTGCGCGATTGCTAGATTTTTTAACGAAGATACAACCTCCAGAGCAAAGTAAAGTGATTATTGGATATAGCGATATTACTTTTCTGCATTTGTTTTTTGATCGTTGGGGCTGGAAGGGTATTCACGGCGCAATGCCAAGTGATTTGGCAAAGACGGAAGTAAATGAAAAAAATTTTACTGATTTAATAAAGATTATCTCTCGTAAGCCCAGTCAGGCATTGGAGCTACGCTATAACAAAATTAAAGCCTTAAATAAATTCGCGGCGAAGTGCGAGAAAATTGACGCTCAAATCATAGGGGGAAATCTTACAATTCTAGAGAATAGTTTGGGTACGAGTTGGCAAGTGAGAGCTAAAGGTAGAATTCTCTTTATAGAAGAATGCGGAGAGGATGGGTATTGCATCGATAGAAGATTAACGCATCTAAAGCAGGCCGGAGCGCTAGATGGGGCGCGGGCGATACTTGTTGGTAGCTTAAGTAATTGTGGGCAGCAAGCTCAATTTGCCATCGAAAGATTTGCTAAGGACGTGCAAATTCCCGTTTTTCAAGTAGATTGCTTTGGTCATGGGAGAGATAATTTTCCTCTGATTTTTGGTGCGCCTAGTAGCATTACTCGCAAAAATTACCAACAAAATGTTGGACAAAAGGACTTCAGGTCTGGGCGCGAGGATTTTGAGATAGTTATACCAGTTAGTACAGATATATTATAAACCCGACACATCAATTCATAATATTTATAACAATATAGTAGTAAATATATAATAATAAATTAACAAAATAACAATGAGTTTTATTCATCTCGGGCGAGTTAGCCAATATCCCAAGTGTTATGATGCGTCTATACTACAACCAATAGCTCGCACCGTACGAGAGGTAGCCATGTATGGTTTTGATATATGGAATTGTTATGAGTTGTCGTGGTTGGGTTATGATGGCAAACCCATGGTGGCGATTCTAGAGATATGGTTTCCTATTGACTCGAAGTATATATTAGAATCAAAATCTCTTAAGTTATATTTGAATTCGCTCAATAATCTTACTATTGGTAAAGACGAGTTGCTAACCCTCATTACTAAAGATTTGAGTGGCGCAAGTGAGTGCGATGGTTTAGTTGTGCGCATTCAACCTATGCAACAATATAATAATCAAAACTTGATGGTTTCTTGTTATAAATTTGATGGTTATGCAAAGGCGCAGGTATTGTGTTTGGATGAGCAGGATGTTTCGATTAATTATCAAACTTTAGAGTTTGATGAAGGTGGTGATGTACGTCAAGTGTTGTATTCTAATTTATTAAAATCTAATTGCCCAGTAACGAGCCAACCTGACTGGGGGTTTTTGCAGCTGTGCTATGCTGGGCCGCGTATTAATCATCAGAGCTTGTTATGTTATCTTATTTCTCTGAGAGATCATCAGATGTTTCATGAAAGTTTAGTGGAGGAGTTATTTTGCAAGCTCTGTGCGAGCGCGAATTTTGCGGAGCTATTATTATACGCAAGGTATACTAGAAGAGGCGGGATAGATATTAATCCGATAAGATCTAATTCGCCTATTGATATTCATGCTATTAGCAATCAACGTCATTGGCGGCAGTGATTTATTTTTTTTACAATGCCATTTCCCACTAAGCTGAGAGTTACAGACATAGAGTTGCTTATACAAAATTCATATGTTTTTTATCTCAAAAATATTCTTAAGTTAAGTCCCTTGACTAATGTAGAAACAGATGGTTACACGCGTCTTTTCTCTTTTGTTCTTAAGGAAATTATCTCTTTACACAATATATCTGGCGAATCTTTTTCTCAAATTCTCCTGTGCCACCACACCACGTGGGCAGTGCCGCAACATATCATATCTATATGGTTAAAACTCTTACAGATGACTGAAGAATCATATTTATCATTCATCCGTGACCGTAGCCCTGAGACATTATATTGTTTTAAATATTTTGATTTTTGGCATAATCTTAAAGATGAAGGGGGTATGAGAAGGTTGAATATTAAATGCAAAATAGATAGGTTAGAATTGTATCACGCAACAAAGCAAATTCACGTCATGCGCTATCAAACCAACTCCCTACCGACTCAGAAACAGAATAAAAATGGAGAGTCGTTTTTGCTAATAGCTTGTGCCTTAGTGTTATTGCAAAATCCACAGATTTTGTGGCATTGGCAAGAGGATTATAGTTGGCATATACATTATATTAGAATTAATAAGGGGAGGTTGGAGGGTAATTGTGAAGTATTTACAAAACTTGATGTGTGCGAGATGAGAAAAAAGTTAATACAGATGATTAATGATTTTGCCACGCATCAAGGTAATATTGTAGGATGTTTTAAAGTTGGAGATGTGTTTTATGATAGGCAATATAGACATATTGCGCGCAAGAAGTAAGTTGTAGTAATTTTAGTTGAATAGCTTCTCATTCCTTTTATCTTCCATCCTCTATTTTTGTAAATACTCATATCAATACCGCTTTCATCGATATATATAGTAATTTAGGTTGAATTAGGGATAATATGTGGTATGCTCAAATGAAAAAATGAGTACAAAGGCATTTAATATGGACATAAGAATTAGGGTGATCAGACATGTTGAATCAGGAAAGAGTTAAGCTTCAGCCGCGTTATTATTTTCAGTAAGTAAGAAAACTTTGGAACGATTGGTCGCGAAGTTGGTTGCGATAGCAAAAAATCGCGTTCTAAGCTCTGAAGAGACTGAACAGTTAATAGATGTAATGGAGCAAATAATTGAAAGGCCTAGATAGTATCGACTTGATTCTATCCATAGATAAATTCTGGCTATAAAACAAAGCCAAGATATGCAATATCAAGCTTGTCGTATCTTGTTGCGACACGCCTAAAATGCTTGAGCTTATTGAACATACGTTCAATTAAATTCCGTTCCTTATACAATTCTTCGTCATACTCCCTTGGTACTTTTCTTCTTGCTCTGGAAGGTATTACAACTTCAGCTTTCGCATCATTAGCTGCCTTAACCATATAATCCGCATCATATCCCTTATCTGCTATCAAGGCCTCCATTTTTCTATATTTTTCTATCTTTTACCAAATCTAACGCTTTTATATAATCAGACCTTTGTCCTGCAGTAACAAAGAATCTCACAGGATTTCCCAATGCATCACAAGCAGCATGTAATTTGCTACTAAACCCTCCTTTAGATCTTCCTAGCCCTTGTTCTTGCATACCAGTTTCGGTATTTTTTTAAAGCACCTGCTGAGTGCTGGTGCGCTCTGATAATAGTAGAATCTATCATTAACCACTCATTATCACTATCCACAGTCTTCTTATTCATTAATAATTTTGCAACTTATATGATGTAAATATTTTATTTTTTGAACTATGGGATTGTTTTATCGTAGGGCGTGTGCTAAATTCGAAGTTGCTATCATAGATTTTTTTATATACATGTTTTTGTTGTCGCGTTGATATACAAATATATGTAGCAGAGAGGAGCTATGAAGTTTAAGAATGTATTTTGAATAGTAATTTAAAAAGGTAAGAATTTATGTCAGTAAGTACTAACGCTGCGATCAAAGCCCGCGCTGAGTTCGCAAAGAAGTTAAGTAGAAAGTATGACGAATTTAGAACGAGCAGGTGAAATATTGCAAGCGATCCTAATGCTATAGTGAGCGCTCAAGGTATGAAAGTAAATGGAGGTATACTTGAGCAATTTAATCAGAATATAGAATACATAAAACAAAGCATAGATGGCTCGCAAAACAGCCTGCTCAGAGCGAAAGATGCGCTTGATAGTGGTCGTGATTTAACAAGTAGAGCTGTACGCAATCAAAACAAGCGTGAAATACAAGAGTTACAAGATGGTATAAGAAGTAAGATGTTACAAGCTTTTCACGACTTATCCTATTTTTTCATATTTATATAGTTGCTTTATTCTCTAATGTGTGTTACATTTAGTACTGCTAGCAAGTAACTTCTTTTAGCGACGCGCTTTTTGTTGCATATTTCAAACAACAAACTTGCGCATCACTAACTAGAGTTTATATGCGAAGTTATGTAAACAAAAAACTATTTATATTTTATTTAATCAATTTTTAAAAGGTAGAAATTATGTCAGTAAACGTTAACGCCGCGATCAAAACACGCTCTGAGTTCATGAGGAAGGTGAACAGAAAGTATGACGAACTTAGAACGGGCAAGCGAAATATTGCAAGCGATCCTAATGCTATAGTGAGCGCTCAAGGTATGAAAGTAAATGGAGGTATACTTGAGCAATTTAATCAGAATATAGAATACATAAAACAAAGCATAGATGGCTCGCAAAACAGCCTGCTCAGAGCGAAAGATGCGCTTGATAGTGGTCGTGATTTAACAAGTAGAGCTGTACGCAATCAAAACAAGCGTGAAATACAAGAGTTACAAAATGGTATAAGAAGTAAGATGTTACAAGCTTTTCACGACTTATCCGGAGCAGAGATAGCAAGCCAAAAAATCTTTACTGGCCAGTGTGCACAGCCACTAACACAGGAACAATGCAAAAAAACAGGAGTGCCTCAAGGCTCTAAGCCATTGTCTCTCTTTTTAACTCCTTCGTTCGATCGCGCTTTGAATTTTTATGAAGTTAGATTATTGCCTGGTAATGGTTTGCAATCTGATGTTAGAATTAACGAGGCTTTTGACCCAATATTGCCAATTTCAGTAGTAGGTCGTATCGATGTTTCTGAAGCTGATACTAAGAGAGACTTATCGTTCATCGGGCATCTTCAATCTGTTGCTGCTGATGTTACGAGAGATCAAATAAAGGCTGGAGTAACGGAAGCGCTGCCAGTATTGCAAGTAATTTATGAAGCATACACAAATGTTGCTCAAGATGGAGCGAATGACTCTGCATTGAGACAATTTGCATTGATTGCAAGCGATACAGTACGCGGATTAATAACTCAGTATGAAAATGGAGAATTGAATCATGTTAATTCTCCGCAGCTTGCTGGTTCTTGCTCCGCTCACTTAATGACGCAAGCAATTCTTGCGAAACAAGATACCATTAATTTTTCTGCCGCAGATTTAATGAGCAAGATGAATGGGTTGCCATTAGGTGCCACAGCACAGGATGCGGCGGCATTTGTTAAAAATTTAAAGCTGCTAAAATCTTATAAAGGACAAGAGGAGTTGTTGAGTCAGTTTGTTGGCGTGGAAGCGCAAGTGCTTGGTTCATTAGCGCCTGGACAAGACACAGCTGCAGATTACTTTGCCGCGTTGACTAGATATGTTTTCGACATATCTCATCAACCCGCTGCTCAGTGCATGGCCCAAATGGTGAAGTTGCTACCGCTGAACGCCGCTATCAGCGCTCCAGACGGAGCTAACGCAGCAGATGCGCCGGCAGTTAAGGCAAATGCTCTTGCTTACTATGATCAGTTAATCGCAGATGCTACTGATGAAAAAACTCGCTTGATGTTTGAAGCTGCTCGTGCTGCAGTAGATGATATAGCGGAAGCGGATCTAGATGCTGATATTGTCATTGCTGCATCTCAGTTACTTACGGTTGGTTTTGCTGCTGCTATAGATGCGTCTGATTTAGATCATAACGTTAAGCATGTATTGTCTGTTGTTGCTCAAGTGGTAGTGGATAATGCAGGAAATGCAGAAAATGCTCACGATGCGGTGGCAGATTTAGCTTTAGGAGAGAATGCTAACGCTCATCGTACTTCTATGTTGGCTAAAGCAAAGGCTGTGGTTTTGGCCGCTGATGCCAATGCATCAGACTATTTAAGAGATATTTTGCGCGCGAGAGGAGTTGGTGTTGGTGCTCCAGGCGCATATCGTGGCGAAGTCTTTGATGGTTTGCAAAATATTGCAACCGCACCAGGAAACTGGGGGGCTGATCGAGATGAAGCAAAGGCGGCTGTGCGCGCAGAGTACCAGGCCATTGTTAATGATCCATTAACGCACGGCACGGCTAAGCGTATTGCACAGGATGCTATTAATGCAATAGATGCAATGGTTTTTTCTGCAGACATTAATAGCCCAGAGTTGGGTGGAAACTATTCTATTAGAACAGCTTTGCTTGGCACATTGGAAAATTCTGGTCTTAGCAAGGATGCAGTGAAAGTGTTCCGCACGGCATTTGCATCTGTAAATTTTGCAGAAGATTGCAACACAAATAAAGGTTTAATAGGTGATGCTATTGACGAAATAGCAAATCCAACCGCTGAACAGCAAGCGATAATAGCTGCGATAAAAACAGTTGCTAGTACAGGAGGGGATGCCGAGGATTTGCACGGTCAACTCCTCGCAATACTTACTGATGCTGCGGTGATTGCTGCGTGTAACGTGCAGGTAACAAACGTTACTAATTCTTCTGGTATAGGTTCGAATCTATCTCAAAGAGGTATTGCTGGTTCTACGTTGGCTATGATGCATATTACTAAAGCTATAGGAGCTAATGCCGACAATTGGTTTGAATTGCGCAATTTAAAAAGAGCATCAATAGAAGATCCGGCGTTCTATGGCGATGAAGCAATGGTGCGTGAGTATAATTTTGTGTTAGATCAAACTCGACAAGGGGTATATGAAGCTGGTATCACTGATATTCCTAGCGCAAATCCAACTGCAGCTGAGTTAGAGCGCTGGAGGGGTGCGATTGCTGCTGGGCTAGAGCAAATGAGCTTTGCGATGGCTATTGTTTCTGCTGGATCGATTGATGCAGATCCTGCGGGCTTTGCTAAAGCAATATTGCATGCGAGTGATGCGCTAGCTGTTAAAATAATAGAGTGGGGCGATCGCTCTGCTGCATTAGATTCGATTCAAGTGCAGATTTCAGATGAAAGTAGATCTATTATGGAATTATCCAGTAGCGTTCTAGACATAGATGCTGTTGAAGTTACCGATGATATCAATCATTACAACGCATTGATATCGCAGACAGATGCAGTAATTGCTATGCGAAAAAAGAATGAGCAGGCAATTCAAGACTTAATACAACAACTAACGCGTTAATTATGATGCGTAAAATATAAGATTCTCTGAACGGGAATCTTGTAGACAATAGTAAATTCTTTATACCATCCAAAGCAACTTTGGGTGGTATATTGGATTTTTCTCAAGCTCCGTGCATTCGTGGTGAAGGCTGTTGCTGTTAATCTCGACAGAATGGATAGTGCTTAGCCGAAAGTCTTATACCCATATAGTAAACCTACCTTACATTAGATAAGGAGATATGGTATTGTTAAAGGAAAAATGTCAACAAAACCATATAGCGAAGATTGAAGAACAAAACACAAAAAGAAGCATCCAAAGTTTTTG
>NZ_JACVVM010000025.1 GCF_016751895.1 Candidatus Sarmatiella mevalonica
GCCTACGACTCTTTTATCCCAGATTTTTTCTAGCTTCTTTATTATTATTTCAAACTTTTCTAGCTCCATGCCAAATAATCTTAAAAAAACTCTTGGATGTTTAGCAATTTTACTGTATCTTATCATTGTGTGTAGTCTCTTGTTGGTTAAAAATCAAGTTCTATACACGCTTTATAAAAAATATCAATCCCTCCCTGTAAGTAATTTCCAATTCTATATACTTACGCAAGAGGTCTATTGAAAAAAGCCGTATAACTTGCTCCGAAAGGTATAAAAAATTGATCACCTTAGCCGCAATTTCGGCTGCAATTATTATTAAACAAGGATTAATAGAAGCCGGCTATCAAAAGATACAAATGAAGAAAAAAGAGGAGGTAAAAGTTCCTATTTGGTCCCTTTTTACCTTAGGCTTTGATAGGTTAAAATCCTGCTTTCGTACAACCGTGAAGTGTTTTATCGAGACATTATCTCACAACTTAAGACCGCCCGACACCCTCTTTTTTGCACTCTTAAGTAGCGAGCTCAAAAAAATGTACGGTACTATGCAAAACATCATCAAGAGGCAATTGTGTAATCTGTCTAAAATCCACAATCGCCTCTTCTTCAGCCTCAGAAAGTACTGTGGATTTTATCTTTTTAGGACCCATCGGAAGGTCTTTCGTATCTTCTCTTTTTCTCCACTTGATGATTGTTTTTGGGTTAACATTAGACCTCTTTCGAAACTCGCTCATGATGAGCAAATGCGAGGAGTATACGAAGCACAGAGCCGCAGCGTACATGAGGTACGTGAGGACTCGAGCATCGGAGCGACGAAGCAGTTGCCATCAGAAGTAGAGTTAGGAAAGAGGTCTATTAAATCTTTTAGCCGCTTTCTCTATGCTCTCTTTACTATCACGGATCTCTCTACGGATTGCCTCCGTTGTTCTGGCATTCGCGTGTAATATTTGTCCCATAAGATTTTTCTCCATAAATTATTCTCTTCATAATATACACCATTATTCTCTGGGATCGAACACCACCGCGGCAAGGTTCATGGTTTTAAAATTCATCAACAGAAAGATCGTCTTCCGATAGATACCAATATTTATGCTAATTCCGGATATCGGGGTTAAAGAAACTTTGCAAGAACGCCAAAACACCGATAAAAAAACGAAAGAAAAAGCTCTTGAGTTACTGGCAAAAAATATATAATAAGATAATTGCTAAAAGACGTATAAAAGTTGAAAATATTATCACTCAACTTAAAAAGTTTCGCATTTTATCGAATCGTTACCGCAATAAATACAAGGCTATTAATTTCAAAAATGGATTTTATAATAAAGCATTAGCGGCATAAAACACATCAGCTCTATACCTAACATACTCTGTGTTTTTTAAGTTCATAACTTACTCTCTTACTTACGCAACAGCTCTAATTTTAATTACGCACCTCTATAACTTTAACATCGCGGTTGTTGTCTTTCTTTGCGCTTCTTTTGTTATGTAGAAAAAACTCAAAGCCCAAACCGGTAAAAAAACGTTCGCAAATGACAAATGATATAATAAATTGAAATAAAATAGTATAGATCATGATAGGTATATCTTTTTCATGAATTAAAAAGGCATAGCCAGACCATGCTAAATCTAATACAAACAATGCTAAAGCTTGTTTAAGCTTACTAGAGCTTTGAATATGTAAGGGCTCTAATTCTTTTATACCATATAAAGTTTTATTCATAAAATCTTACTAGTTGTAATTTACAATTGAACGACATTCATTATATATAATATATAAGTTGTATGCAAGGGGGATAGTAATTTGAGTTGAATATTAGACCTACAAGTACCCTACAATTTATGTAGTGAGAGGTAGTAGAAGCGACTTGAATATAGGGGATTGAAGTATAGTAATTTAGGTTGAATTAGGTATTTTAAAGAAATAAGAAATAGCCTCATATAATTAAAACATTCTCCACCCAGCTTTCAAATAATAGTGTATTGCATGGACCATTAAATACCATAGGTGCTATTGATTTATCCTGCTATAATATTCGTTCTTTCGTAATGTTTGCCACTCTTTTTACTAACTAGTTTCTCGCCTTTCTTTCCCCATCCTAGATCCTTGCATATCGTCATATCGCTACCGCTCTCGTCAATATAAACTATACTTTCAGTAGATATATCTTTTATTTATACCATTTAATTACTCTCAGCCTTTTTTCATCTGTGCACACCTCTCTTAAATCTCCTTCCCTGAATGTCTTCCTGCATTCCTTGCATTCGTATCTTTGCTTCTTGTTTACAAAGCCGTTTTTAACATATTTTCCACTGTCGCAATGTTTACATTTGATCATAAAAAAACTCCTTCTCTACAATCATATATCAATACCTTCTCTTTGTTTATATTTATTTGGGAATGTCTGATTTTTAACTAAAGTTTAGTTTCCGGAGAAGTCTAACAAACTTCTCGTAAAACTCGCTCCCCACCTCCTTCAATCCATCGCATAGATTTTGCCTTTTTATCAAAATTTCTATATGCTTGAATTAACAGACCTCTTTCCAAACTCACTCAATTAGGAGCAAATGCGAGGAGCATACGAAGCACAGAAGTCTTAAGCGTACATAAAGTGCGTGAGGACTCACGCATTGGAGCGCCATCGCAGTTGCTATCAGGAATAGAGTTAGGAAAGAGGTCTAATATTAAACTTTAGATTATAACCCCTACGCTTAAACCAATTTTTTATATTAAGAATGGTTTTTTGCGTCTGTATCAAAAAACAATTTTAGAGGATGTGAATATTCATCTTTATAAAAAAGATCGCATATGTTTAATAGGTAGAAATGGTTGCGGCAAATCTACTTTAATGAAAGTGATTGACGGCAATCTTGAGCTAGAAGAAGGCGAGATATTTTATAATGTTGGTATTAGCTCTGAACGTTTGCGGCAAGATATAGATTTTATTGAACCAGTTAGCATTTATAACTTTATCGCTCAATGCAAAAAAAAGCGCGATGATGCTGCTATAGAAAAGCACGAGATAGATATCATCTTAGATAAATTACAAATAGATGGTCATTGGATGCTATCGGAATGTTCTGGCGGCCAGATTCGCAGGGCTTATTTGGCAAAGGTATTGATACAAAAACCAGATATTTTGCTACTAGATGAACCAACGAACCATTTGGATATTGCCACTATTGGCTGGTTAGAAGAATTTATCAAATCTTATCCTGGAAGTGTGATATGCATTAGTCATGATAGGGCTTTTTTAACTAACGTGACCAATAAGATTTGGTTGCTGGATAGGGGGGTGATTAAAAAAACTGATCAAGGTTTTCGTTATTTTGATGATTGGTATGACAGATTAATAGCGGAGGAAGAGAGAATATTAAATAAACTCAATAAAAAACTACAAGAAGAAAAGGACTGGCTTAGTGCTGGGGTTACCGCTAGAAGAAAACGCAATCAGCGGCGCCTGAAGGGCTTGCAAATATTGCGACAACATTTTCAACAACAGGCACAGAAGTTGCAGGAAAGGAAGAATAAAATTGCAGATTTGGCTACGGAAAAGACAACAAGAACAAAGTTTGTTATAGAAGTCATTAATTTATCGTTAAAATATCATAAAAAAAATATTATAGAATCTTTTAACTGCAGAATAGTAAAGGGTGAGAAAATAGGTATTATAGGCGCTAATGGCTCTGGAAAATCCACTTTGTTGAAGGCGTTGATAGGCAAAATTACGCCATCAAAAGGTAGGGTGGAATTGGGAGTTAATACTGTAATTTCGTACATAGATCAAAACAGAGTACTGCTCAAGCCAGAGTTATCAATTCAGGAAACCTTGTGCGAAACTGGTTCAGACCAGGTATTTGTGAAAGGTAGATATTTGCATGTTGCAGCATATTTAAAGCAGTTTATGTTTGACCCTGCCATGCGTTCTAATAAAGTGGCTACTCTCTCTGGCGGAGAAGCGGCGCGTCTTGCTTTAGCTAAAACTCTCATTGCGCCTGGTAATTTGTTGATTCTAGATGAACCTACTAATGATTTAGATATGGATAGTTTAGAGGTGTTGTTGGAGATTTTAAGTGAATATGATGGTACGTTGATTTTAGTGAGTCATGATAGAGATTTTGTTAATAGATTAGTTACTAGAACGTGGGTATTGCAGCCTGATAGCGGAAAAATTATTGATATTTTCGGAGGATATGATGAGTATCAAAAATTATATTCCGCACAAAACACGGAATTAAAAATAGAAGATAATAAAAATAACAAGAATATCGAATACGATAGCCAACAAAATCAAAAACCTGCTGGACAAAAGAGTAAAAAATTATCTTATAATGAGAAATTTCTTTTAGAATCTATTCCTGATAAAATTAAATTATTAGAGGCGGAGATATTAGAGCTAGAGAAAGAAATTTTTACAGACGGCAAGTATAACGCACAACCAATGGTGATGCAGATCAAGATTAAAGATTTAAACCAAAGTCAACAAGAAGTAGAGCGTTTGTTTCAAACATGGATAGACCTAGAGCAGCGTAGTAGCTAGCTAACGCACGGAGAACCGAAGGATACAAAAAAATGAATTTAAATGAGTAAATATTATGACGCAAAATAACAATACTATTGTAGAGAATGAAGGCAAGACCCAATCAGACAAATTAAATCAGATCTGTTCATGCATCTTTTCGCGATTACGTAGAGATAAACCCGTTGTTGCAATTATGCGATTAGATGGCGTGATTGGCAAAGTGAGTCCTATTAAATCAGGTTTGAATATCGAGTCTGTTAATACGTTAATAGAAAAAGCTTTTGACATCAAGAAATTACAAGCCGTGGCTATTATAGTCAACTCCCCCGGAGGCTCGCCCGTACAGTCCGACTTGATAGCTCAAAGAATTATGCAACTTTCTCGCCAAAAGAAAGTGCCGGTTTATACCTTTGTAGAGGATGTGGCAGCGTCTGGTGGTTACTGGCTAGCTTGCGTTGGTCAAGAGATTTATGCCTCTAGAAGCTCTATTATTGGAAGTATAGGAGTGATTTCTGCTGGATTTGGTTTTGTTGAAGCTATACAAAAAATTGGAGTAGAGAGGAGGGTGCTAACACAAGGCAAAAATAAATCAGTGTTAGATCCATTCAAACCAATGCAGCAATCTGACGTGAAAATTATCACTAGAATACAAACGCAGATTCATAGACATTTTGTAGATTATGTTAAAACTAGAAGGGTGGGAAAGTTAACGCAAGATGATGATACGCTCTTTAATGGTGAGTTTTGGTCGGGAGAATGCGCTAAAGATATGGGATTAATTGATGGCATCGATGATGTTTATAGCTTTATTCAACGTAATTTTGGGCAAGATATTAAAATAGAGTATGTTGGAGCTAAAAAATCATGGATTAAGAGTAAAATAGGATTATCAGCCCAAAATATGCTAGAATATTGCGTAGATCATGCTATTACACATGTTTTACAAAAAAGCGAGAACGACAAATATTATTTTCATTAAACCCTCTAATGCTCTGCGCAGTTAAAATTAATAAAAAGGATAAGAGATGGTCTGGATATAAACAAATTAACAAATCTCTTGTTGTTGAAGTAATAAGAAGTACTTTTAGTATTTTCCCTTTGGCCACAGATATCAAAAAAATAGAAGTATCTCTTTTGTTGACTAATGCGCAAGAAATGCATGAGTTGAATAAGAATTTTCGCGGCAAAGATAAACCAACGAATGTTCTTTCTTTTCCAGACAAGAGTTATAGTTGGCATTGGTTATCTCCTAAGTTACAAAAGAGCTTGGATGATGAGTATATAGCTGGCGCGCGGGAACAGTTACATAAAAAATACATTAACCCTCTTTCCAAACTCGCTCATGACGAGCAAAGGCAAGTAGCGTATGGAGCGCAGAACTTTGAGCGCACTGAGGTACGTGAGGACTCGCGCACTGGAGCGACGCGCGCATCACCATCAGGAGTAGAGTTTGGCGAGATGTCTATTGAAACGCCTAAATTTGATGATTATATCTATTTAGGAGATATAGCTTTTGGTTATGAAGTTTTACTGCAAGAAGCTCAAGATTGTTTGTTTGATATGCAAAGCTATTTTATCCATTTGCTTATTCATTCTTTATTACATTTAGTTGGATTTGACCATACAACGAATCAAGATGCTCTAGTTATGGAGTCTCACGAAGAATTAGTTCTAAAAAAGTTTAACATTCGATCTCCATATTCAGAAAACTTCATTTGAAAGACAAAAATTATTATTCTCAAAAAATTATATGAATAAATCTACCTCAGACCCCGAGAAGTTAAAGAGTAAATTAACCAAAACACCCAACCCCAAGCAAGCCAAGAAGAGTTTTTCAGTCGCGCCGATAGTCAATTTGGTAAATTATATTAGAAAATTATTTGGTTTAGCGCAACCCCAAGCGTCTGCTGACCTACAACGCGCTATTACTGGCTTAGAGGCTAAAGCGCATGATTTAGATCACGAAGAAGTGATGATTCTAGATAATTTTTTGCAATTTCATAGCAAAACCGTAGAAGATGCAATGATTCCGCGGTCTGATATTGTGGCTGTACATGCTGATTTGAATATTGGAGATTTAATATCCACTATCAATCAGTTTCATCATACGAGAATTTTAGTATACGCTGATAATCTAGATGAAATTTTAGGTTTTATTCATATTAAAGATGTTTTTGCGCATCTAACTAATCCATTATCCAAAGATAAGGCGTTTGATATTAGAAAATGCATACGTCAACCCGTGGCGGCATCTACTTCGATGAAATTATTAGATTTATTGCGTGACATGCAGTATAAATGTACTCATATAGCAATCGTGGTAGATGAGTATGGCGGCACCGAAGGAATAGTAACGATGGAAAATATTATCGAGCAGCTGCTTGGTAGCATTAACGATGAGCACGATATGCACGTTAATCATCATGCTGGAATAAAAATTATTAATTCAAATACTTTTATTATAAATGCTAGAGTGGAGATAGAAGAGATAGAAGAGGTGTTGAGTTTAAAGCTCAAGAGTGATGAAGATGATTTTGATACTTTAGGTGGTTTAGCTTTAGCTAGGGCTGCCCAAGTGCCTGCCGTTGGGTCTAAGATACTACTATCAGAGCATGGTTTAGAACTTGAAATTACTAAGGCTACAGATAGAGCTATCCAAGAAATTAAACTTACAAAGTTATTTTCTATTGTTGAACAGGTTACCATGAATGCTGAAATATGATGTAATGTATAATTTCATTGCGTAATGAGGAGTGAACTGGGTGAACGATAATTCAAAGCTCGCAGTGCTTAAACTGGATTTGCAAAACTATCGAAATTTTAAGCATTACACTATTGAGGCTGGCTGCGACCCAGTTGTTATTATTGGAGCGAATGGGGTTGGTAAAACAAATATCCTAGAGGCCATCTCGTTGTTTGCATTTGGCAGGGGGTTGAAGGGCGCGAAGTTTGATCAGTTAGTTAATACTAACGATAGTATCACTCCTGCGAAACACGCTCATGACGAACAAATGCAAGAAGCATACGAAATACAGAACGCTCATGATACTAAAATACGCGAGGGTTTCGAATCGGTAGCGACGCACACATCACCATCAGGAGTGGAGTGTGGCAAGGAGTCTAGTAACAGCTATTGCTCTGTTGTAAGCACTCAGCGTACTAAAATTGGCGATGCCAGGATAGACCTTGAATTTAGTAGGAATACTAATTTTAGTCGCAGCGTTTTGTTTAATAATCAAAGAGTTCCCACTCAAGACTTGCATAAGTTTACTGATGTATTTTGGTTTACTCATAACATGCATCAAGTTATAGCCGGCTCTAAACAGGAAAGAAGAAGTTTTTTTGATAAACTCACGTACTCTCTTTTTCCTACTCACGCTAAAGTTACTAGCCAATACAATCAGTTGATAAAGCGCAGGATAGAGATGTTGGTGAATAATGATCTGAGCAGCTCGGCTTTAGATCATCTAGAATCGCAAATAACGCGTTGCGCTAAGACTATCAGCGATAATCGTACGCAATATTTAGAAAAATTAAATTTGCAGAGTTCTTATGCGCCACCATCATTTCTGTCAGCTAAGGTTTGCATAGATCAAATTTGCGACTCCGAGGAGAGTTATATGCAGCTTCTGCAAAAGAACAGAAAAAGAGATAGCGTAATAAAACGCACAAGTAGTGGAGTGCATTTAGCTAATTTTGATTTATTTTTTTTTAAAAACGCGGACTGGCGTAAAGCTGAGATTGCATCTAATGGAGAACAAAAAGCGGCTATTATTACACTTTTTTTTTCTCATGTTCATTTATATATCGAATCTTTTGGATATACTCCTATAATCTTATTAGATGAATTCTTTGCTCATTTAGATCAAAATATGGCTGATGCGATACTGCATTTCCTGCATCAACAACGGGCGCAGTTTTGGATAACCGGTATTGATATGCGTGGCATAGAATTATTAGAACAATATGCGAATGTTATTGATTTATGTTTAGAATAATTATTCTGATTTGCTTCGGCTTTCTCCTATACTACCACTTTAAACCTGATATTTCTGATATTTTTAACGTTTCTTTATTAAACCCGAGCGTTGCATCAGACGAATCAGAGAAATTATCAAAAAAGTCTTCAGATGAATTAGTACAGGATCAAATTAAAAAGAATTTTTTTTACGATCAGATGCGAGCAGTCGAGAATGAGGTGCAGACTCCAAATATGGATCAATTAGCTTCTGACTTTGCTAGTACCGTAATGGCTAAGACTATCAATAGTATGTTGAAAACGGAGAGGGGTAAGGTATTTTTATACAATTTAGTAGGTGCTGAACAGATACCTCAAAGTTATTCCGTACGTGCTTCCGAGTTTTCTAACGATTTATTTAATATTTTAGTACTTAAAGATTCAAATAAACCTAAAGCGTGCTGTGGGAAATTGGCGCATATAGAATATAAAATATATGACGAGTATGAAGAGCCGATTGTTTCTGATGCAAAGCAGTTTTTTATTGGCAATAGTATAGCAAAACCAGTGTTTGATTCGGTTTTAGCTATGATGCACGAAGGACAAGTTATTCAAAGTTATTTAAAGACAGATTATATTCAGTCTTTATTGCCAATCGATGTGCAGAGCAAGCGTTGTCGAGTAGTAATTGAAATGACGAATCTTCTACCACGCTATATTTTTAAGACTGATGAGATAAAAATTTTCAACGAAAATCCTTCGTCGAAATTATATGTATTTTGCTCCGATAAATTATCCTGCGATATATCATGTAAAATACTGCAGAATGATCAACTATTATTTGAAAAAAAAGATATGATCATTCATCTGGGCGATGCTAATCTACCCGGCATTCTTAACTATGCGCTACCTAACGAATTTGTTCCAGAGAAGCGTACTATTATATGTCCCGCAAAGTATTTAAAGAGTTTTAGTGGAAAAGATTCATACGCAATGTGCCCAAATATTGCAGAAAATGAGTATGTGATATTAGAGATTACTAAAATAAAAAGGCGAAATGATTAGATACGATGTTAGGCATTTTAATAAGTTATTATGTGCAATTAACAGTGGAGGAGTAAGATGTTTGTTGCTATATGGTAATGATTTTAGTTATATGACCTTACTCTGTAAACATCTGGCTTTGCAATTGAATCTTTCTACTCAAGTATATAGCTATAAAGAATTTTCATCCTTATGTTTAATTCAACTTCTGAATAATAGCGATATTAGTGGAGAACGTAAGCTTATTCAGATTAGAGACTCTCAAGATTTAAAGCAATATTTAAAGGCGCTGCACGATGTGCATAGTGAGCATATGGTGGTGTTTTGGGATGGATTATATGATAAAAAAAACCAATTGCTGTTCGAAAAATGTGGCAATGAGTTTGCTATTGTTGCGTGCTATAAAGATAGCGTAGAAGACATTAAGAGGATTATTTTTAGCAAATATCAGTTTGGGTTTAGCACAGAGCAATTAGAATATTTGACGCAGAGGCTTTGTTATAAGGAGCATCAGCAAATCTTAAACGAACTAGATAAGTTGAGTTTATATCAGCAATCTCAAGCGTCTGATTATGCCTTGCAAATAGAGGATATTGGGCAGGTGATAGAAAAAGCTGTGCATGCGCAAGGTTACGAAATGTGTTTGGCATTTGCTTTAAAACAATATCCAGATTTTTTCAATCAAATTGATATGCTTAAAGCGAAAGGTATAGGTGATTTTTTGATACTCAGAGCTCTTATAAATTTCTATTTGAGTATCTTGCAGATGAGAAAATATGGCGTAGCTTTAGATTTTACGCCTCCCGTGCCTACGTATTTACGCAGCAAGGTAGTGAGTATAGCTAATACTATGAGCGTGAGAGTTGCAGTGAGAGCTTTGAGTGATTTGCGTCTTGCTGAAAGACACTTGAAACGACAGGCAAAATCTTTTAATTTAGCATCTATTATCTATAAATAAGAGTGTGGTTCTATTATGCGCGGAAAGCATTTTTTGCTTTTTTTTCTTTTTATCACAACGATCGTTGGTTGTGTAATTTTTTATAGATATTTTATAGTACAACAAATTATATTAAAACAACTCATAACTGTTAATCAAAAAATTGCGCTGCAATATCAACAACAGGTACTTAATAGCTTTGATATAAATTCTATTTTCAAGAATATTCTCAATAAAGAAGCGCCAACAGAAGGTTTGAGAGATAAAGAGAATAATAAACATATTCAGTTTCTTAAGTTTGCGCATGACTCTTTTAAATACTTTGAAAGATTGAATGCTCAAATTACTTTATTTGATTCTAAAGGACGCGCGGTTCTTGCTTGTGATAAATATCATGAATACCTTAGTCATTACCCACAAAAGCATTGGTTGGCATCGATGCAGAGCAAGATTAATAACTACTTTCTAAATGAGACTTTTGTGAATGACCCCCTACAGAGGGCACTTAGTGGTTCAAATCAATTTGTTATTTTGCAGAAGGATTTTCGATTGCACTTAGCTAAATCAGAAGAGTTATTATTAATTCAATCCTTTATTCCAATTATTGATAAAGATTTTCGTATCCAAGGTGTATTAAGAGTTACTAATAATACATACGATGAATGGCTGGCGGTGAATGAAATAGAAACTCGACTATTGTTCTGCTTTGGATTTGTTGTGCTCTTTCTATGCGCGATTTATTACTATAATATTTTTTATACCTACAGAATTATTAACCTACAGTTAAAAGACGCGAGACAACTCAAAACTTCCCGTGACGAAATGGAGCTGCACTCTATGGCGCAAAGTAGTTTTTTTGCGAACCTTAGCCATGAATTACGCACGCCGTTGAATACTATTATTGGGTTTTCGGAGATTACGCTTAGTAAAATTAAAAATACTACCGGTAATGTTGAGCAGTATAGGGAGTATTTAGAGAATATTCATAGCGCTGGCAAACACTTACTGGCAATGATTAATGATATTTTGGATTTTACGAAAGCTTCTTCAGATAAGTTATCGGTGGAGTTGATAGAAGTGGATATCAATAAAGTTATTACTTCCAGTATTCGGTTTTTGGAGCCAAAGATTCAAGAATGCAAACTATCGATAATCATGAATTTAGAAAAGGAACATGCTATTATTCAAGGCGATCCTAAGCGCTTAAAACAAGTAATATTAAATATTTTAAGTAATGCCATTAAATTCACGCCGGAAAAAGGAAGTATTGTAATCGAATTAAAAAGAGTTACGAAGTCTGTGGTGCTATCGATTACAGATAGTGGTATTGGTATGTCTGAAAAAGATATTCCAAAAGCCCTCTCGCCATTTCTACAAATTAATAATCAGCTGAATAGGAAATATGATGGTACTGGTCTTGGTTTGCCGCTCAGCAAGAAATTAGTGGAAATGATGAATGGTCATTTTGCTATAGAAAGTAAAAAGGGTAAGGGTACTAAAATAACTATTAGTTTTGAAACGGCAGTATGGATGAGTTATACTCATGCCTCTTAGAACAAGGAATCATTCATTAGACCTCTTGCATAACCTAAAAATGAAAGAGGAATTTTTAGGAAAAATGATGTTGAGCACCGTAGCATACTCTAGTACGTGAGGAGTGCCTAGGAGTTTTGACAACAAAATTACCATTCAGAATAGGTGATGTAAGAGGTCTATTATATTAGATCCTCCTTACAAACTCTTCTATGGCGTAACCTGCATTGCTTATGCTCAAATCCTCACTGAACTTTATGTATACTCGAAGTGTCGTGCTTCATATTTTTCTTGCATTTGCTCCTCATGAGCGAGTTTGTAAGGGAAGTCTATTGAGTTTGTGCACTTCTTGCATTAACATTAGTGATGTATTGAATAAATTCAAAAAATGAGAAACGTACACTTATGAAGTTTAATGCTAGTGAAATATACGAAGTTCTTAAAAAAGAACTCTCTGATGTAGATCAAATCCCTAATATTTCGGAAGTGGGAGAGGTGGTTTCTATGTCGGACGGCGTTGCCAAAGTATATGGCATGGAAAAGGTAATGTTTGGAGAGGTGGTGCTGTTTGCTTCCGGTGCAAAAGGTTTGGCACTTAACCTAGAGCAGGATAATATCGTTGGCGTTGTTGTGCTCGGGGAGGAATCTAGCATTAAACAAGGGGATAGGGTTAGCAGAACGAAAGAACTGATGAAAATACCCGTTGGCAAAGGATTGCTTGGTAGAGTAGTGGATGCGATGGGCAATCCGATTGACGACAAAGGTTTAATTAATTCTGATGAATACCAAGAAATCGAACAAGAAGCACCCGGCATTGTAGATCGCAAAAGTGTGCATGAGCCTTTACAAACTGGCATTAAGGCCATTGATGCATTAATTCCAATTGGGCGAGGGCAGAGGGAGTTAATTATCGGGGATAGACAAACTGGCAAAACCACCATCGCTATCGACACAATAATTAATCAAAAATATAATACTGACAAAGAGCAGGTATTTTGTATATATGTAGCAATTGGTCAAAAACGCTCTACTGTGGCGCAAGTTGTGCAAAGATTGCGTGACGAAAATTGTATGGATTATACTGTAGTGGTGGCTGCTACAGCTTCAGACCTCGCATCCTTGCAGTATCTAGCGCCATACACTGGCTGTACCATTGGCGAATATTTTAGAGATCGTGGGATGCATGCTCTAGTGGTGTATGATGATCTAACAAAGCACGCTATCGCGTATCGCCAAATCTCTTTATTATTACGCCGTCCCCCTGGGCGCGAAGCATACCCTGGTGATATTTTTTATTTGCACTCTAGGTTGCTTGAAAGAGCAGCAAAGATGTCTGATGAGAGGAAGGGTGGGTCTTTGACAGCTCTGCCGATTGTTGAAACTCAAGCTGGCGATGTGTCTGCATATATTCCAACCAATGTGATTTCTATTACTGATGGACAGATCTTTTTAGAAGGCGAGTTGTTTTATAAAGGCATTAGGCCAGCCATTAATGTTGGTATTTCTGTGAGTCGCGTTGGGTCTGCTGCGCAAACTTCAATCATGAAAAAGCTTGCTGGCAGCATCAAACTTGAATTGGCGCAATTTAGGGAAATGGCCGCCTTTGCTCAGTTCGGTTCTGATTTAGATAAAGCTACTCAGCAGCTGATTCATAGAGGCAAGAGATTGGTCGCGCTGCTTAAGCAAAAGCAATACAGTCCTATGCCACTAGAAGAGCAAATTATTATGATTTTTGCTGGAGTGCGCGGACATTTGGATGACTTAGACGAAGGTTTGGTGCAGGAATTTGAAGAGAAATTAGTTAAAATCTGCAAACTCAAGCATACTGATTTGCTTGATAGTATTCGGGTGGAAAAGGCTTTAACTAAAGAAATTGAAGCTAGTTGTAAAAATATTATTGTAGAATTTAAGGCTGAATTTTTGGCCTTCAAAAAGAAAGAGGCGAGTGATATGGTAACGTCTTAGTGTGGATGTATTGAACTAGCGTGTGTTTAGGGAAGATAGTTGTAATTCTGTGTTATCGATAGAAGTGGAGTGGGGAAATAAAGAGGGTAGGTAAGTGAAGTTAGATAGAAAGAAGGGGGCGTGATATGGCAAATTTTAAACAGTTGCGTAATAGAGTAAAAAGCATAACTGCAACTCAAAAGATTACCAAAGCCATGCATCTTGTATCGGCATCTAAGCTTAAAAAATTAAAAGAGACTGTAGCGGTGGCGTCTGGGTGTTACAACGCGGCAGCGAGCGCAATGCAAAGCGCATTTAATAGTGGATGCACGTCTGATGCTTTGGGGCGTAGCTTTTTTACTCATACACATCATGACTCAGATCCATTATTAATACTCTTTTCTTCAGAAAGAGGGTTGTGCGGTAGCTTCAATTCTAATTTAGTAAAGAAGATAAAATACGACATTAGCATGATGCGCGCTAGTGGTTCTAATGCGCGGCTCATGGTGATTGGTAAGAAGGGATATGAAGCATTAAAGAATGAGTATGAGGGTATCATTATTCAGAACTATTACTGCGATTCTGGCTCAATGAATAGTGTTGTAGAGAGTGTAGGGCAGCATTTATTAGATCTGATTGTTCAGGATAAAATTAGCACTTGCTATTTATATTTTAATGAATTTGCAGATGTACTTACTCAACACCAGAAGTCTTGTATTATTCATCCTTTTACTACCAACCATTTAATGGTGAATGGAGCAAAGATAGCGAGTCAGGATAAAAATATAGAAACTGAGGGTGATGGTTTGTTGTTGGCGCTAATGGGCGTTTATATTAATGCGGTTATTAATTATGCCGCGGCGCATAGTAGGTGTAGTGAAGAGGCGATTAGGATGGTTTCTATGGATAATGCTACTAGCAATGCGGATGATTTGATTAATAGCTTAGTGTTGGCGCTAAATAGAGCAAGGCAGGCTGGTATTACGCAGGAATTGAGTGAAATTGTTGCTGGCGCGGAAAGTGTGTAAAGAAGCGCATAAGCGTGAGTTGCGCAACAAATCTTTGAAAATTTAGATATGGCTTAGTAGCCGGCAATAGGCTCTTTGATTAGCGTTGAGTTGGTAAATTGTTATAACATGATAGAGCTGCTGCACGAATCTTACGTGTAGTGGCTCTATTTTTTTATGTGTTCATTTGTATGTTTTATATTATTCTGTTTTATCAGCTATGAAGTATCAAAAATTACAACGATTTGCGAATCAATTAGTAGAATACATTACCCAAGGTTTAGAAAAGAATCAGATAGATCAATCTAAGGCTACTAATATTTTATGCAAGATTAATGCTCTTTTGAAAACTTGTGATAACCAAGAATGTAGCGATAGTAGGTTAGGTCTTTTTCTTGATAAAGATTGGAGAATTATTAGAGATTTTATAAAAAAATATAAAAAAAAATAATCAAATTAATTAAATTTACGAGTATAAAATAACGAACAAAAAAGGGTGCTATGAAACGAGATGCGAAGAAGTTGTTATTATGTGGATCTGGTAGAGTAGGCCAGGGCGTGATGCGATTGTTAAATAGTTCAGCTTTTTCAGATTTCATTGTTTCATGCGCTATTAATAAGAGTAATGCATCGTCGCTCAGCGCGGAATATGCTAGATGCGATGGGGTGATAGACTTTTCTCATCCATCCCTGACATGTGCTTTGTTGGAAGTAATGCAAGAGCAAGGCACAAAACCTTGTGTAATAGGTACTACTGGTTTTGCCCCTGATGCTTTTGATGAAATGATGTGTAAATTAACTGGCTTAGCATTGCAGGCTCCAATGTTTTATAGCAGCAATTTTAGTATTGGAATTAATGTGATGAAAGATATTATACCCCAGATTCGCACCGCTCTATCTGAGTGTGATGTGAAGATTATTGATGTTCATCATAAATTAAAGAAGGATAGTCCATCAGGTACGGCTTTGATGTTAGCGCGATTAATTGAAGGGATAGATATTGATAATGATATCTGTTCTATTAGGTGTGGTGATGTTGTAGGTAAGCACGAAGTGATTTTCGCCTCCGGTGACGAGGTTATTACCATTAAGCATGAGGCGTTCAACAGAGAGGTATTTAGCAAGAACGCCCTGAGGGTTATGCGGTGGCTTGTAGGTAGGGTTGGCGGTGTGTATAGTATGTCAGATTTTGTTACTAGCCTATAAATGCTACCTTTTGTTAGAAGCGAGATGTGCGATACTTGACTTAGTATTTGTTGTACAAGATCCCAATCTTCGATACGGAATTAACTATTAGGTGTGTATTATGCAGAATATTAATCCTTCTACTGCACAGTACAAACCAAATCAAGAAGAATTTGGAGCACAAAAAGAAAAAGATCGTCAGAAGATGCTTGCGGAATTACCAATTAAGATGAAAGAGTTGCGCCTGCAAGCATTGAAGCAAGGGCAATACAATGATGCGATTAAGAACCAGTCACGCAAAAGGTTGAAGTATTGGAGGGACATCGTTATGATTGGCATCAAAGGGAGGATATGAGATGTCAACGAGCTATACGAGTGATTTAACAGATGAAGAATGGGCCGTAGTCGAAAAGATAATTTACAAAAGAAGGGGGAAACAAGGCAGGCCGCCCCCTAGGGATGCCAGACGTTTATGGGATGGTATATTTT
>NZ_JACVVM010000026.1 GCF_016751895.1 Candidatus Sarmatiella mevalonica
TAGCTCCTATGGTATTTAATGGTTCATGTAATACCCAGCTATTCGAAAGCTGGGTAGAGCAATTCTTGATCAAAGAGCTAAAAGCTGGGCAAGTTGTGATAATGGATAACGCTGCATTTCATAGATCACAAAAGACAAAAGATCTCATTGAATCTGTTGGTTGTAAGGTAATTTTTCTTCCTCCTTATTCACCTGATTTTAACCCAATAGAGAAATTTTGGGCTAATATGAAGCGATGGGTTAAGCAGAAAATTTCTGACTTTCAGAGTCTTTTTGCTTCGTTATCTTTCTTTTTTAAATACGCTACCTCAAATTAATTTACTATATATGAAAATATCCAATTGGATATTGCTTGAATTTCTATTTATCAGCAAAGGTAGATATTTCTTTTTTAGGCAATACAGAGCAGCCATTACGCTTTAGGCAACAATAGATCTCTTTCGAAACTCGCTCAATTAAGAGCAAATGTGAGGAGTATACGAAGCACAGAACCGCAGCGTACATGAAGTACGTGAGGACTCGAGCATCGACAGCGTCGCCACAGTTGCCATCAGGAGTAGAGTTAGGAAAGAGGTCTAATGAAGGCTTGATCTGCTAAATGTGGACGTTTCTTGTAAGCTATACAACATCATCCAAAGGTAATTCCGTCATCTTTCTGAATGCGACTATAGATTCTTCTTCAGCTTCAGAGAGTACTGTTGATTTTATCTTCTTAGGACCCATCGGAAGGTCTTGCGTATCTTCTCTTTTTCTCCACTTGATGATTGTTTTGGGTTAACATTAGACCTCTTGCATAACCTAAAAATGAAAGAGGAATTTTTAAGAAAAATGATGTTGAGCGCCGCGGCATACTAGAGTATGTGAGGAGCGCAAAGGAGTTGTGACAACAAAATTACCCCACGGAATAGGTTATGCAAGAGGTCTATTGTTTTTGGGTTAACATTAAATCTTTTAGCCGCTTTCTCTATGCTCTCTTTACTATCACGGATCTCTCTACGGATTGCCTCCGTTGTTCTGGCATTCGCGTGTAATATTTGTCCCATAAGATTTTTCTCTTCATAGTATACACCATTATTTTCTGGGATCGAACACTACTCCACATATAGCAATATCGTACACAAAAATCAGAAAACCAGAAAACATCCAAGAATCTTTTTAAGATTATTTACGCAACAGCTCTATATTGTTTATAACATCTAAAAAGTCCGTCTTTAACTGGCCCTATTTTTGGGGCATTACTGTTTCTAAAAAACAGTTCTTCATTAGATCATTTTCCAAACTCGCTCAATTAAGAGCAAATGCAAGGAATATACGAAGTACAGAACCTGAGCGTACATGAAGTTAAGTGAGGGCTCGCGCATCGACGGCGTCGTCACAGTTGTCATCATAACTAGAGTTTGTAGAAGAGGTCTATTGCATCCATAGCAAATACTGAATAAAATATAGAGCGAATTATTATATTATCGATATCATAAAATATAAAAAATTGTTATGAGCACAAAGCGCGCGGTTGTTGCTATGTCTGGAGGGGTGGATAGTTCAACGGTAGCAGCTTTATTAAAACAACGCGGTGAGTATGATGAATTGATAGGTATTACGCTCCAATTGTATGATCACGGCGTAGCGCTGAATAAAAAAGGCGCGTGCTGCGCTGGTCAAGATATATATGACGCTAAAACAGTAGCAGATACCTTACAGATTCCTCATTATGTGCTGGACTATGAGAGCAGATTCAAAGCCTCAGTGATAGACGATTTTGTTGAGAGCTATGTTAGAGGCGAAACTCCACTGCCATGCGTACGCTGCAACCAATCGGTTAAATTTTATGATTTAGTTGAAATGGCGAAGCAGCTAGGCGCAACCAAGCTTTATACTGGTCATTATGTGAGAAAACTCATGGGGCAGCATGGATATGAACTACATATGGGTAAATGCGAGCGTAAAGACCAAAGTTATTTCTTGTTCGCTACTACCAAAGAACAACTTGATTTTTTGGATTTTCCATTAGGTAATTTTTCAAAAGAAGAAACAAGAAAAATGGCAGAGCAGTTTGAATTACCTATAGCAGATAAGCCCGATAGCCAAGATATATGTTTTGTACCAGATGGTAAATATCGCGATACTATTCTTGCTTACAAACCAGATGCGCAGCGCCCAGGGCTGATTATGCATATTGACGGCTTTGAGCTTGGCGCCCATCAGGGTGTTATTAACTATACCATAGGGCAGAGAAGGGGAGTGGGAGTAGCATTTGCTCATCCATTGTATGTAGTTAAAATAGATCCGGAAAGGGCTATAGTTTGGGTTGGTCCCGAACAAGCGTTAGAAAAGCATTCTTTTAATATTAAAGATTTGAATTGGCTTGCCACCGAGAATTGTTGCGATGGTGTCTTCGAAGTCAAAATTCGTTCTACAAAGGCTAAAATGCCGGCAACCATTATTAAAACTAGCGATAGAGAAGCGCAAGTTACGCTATCTGTAGCCGAAAAGGGGGTTGCACCAGGTCAGGCATGCGTAATATACTCTGGTACGAGGGTAATGGGTGGAGGTTGGATTGTTAGATAAAGCAACTATAGAGCAATTATTTTCTGAGTTTGCAAAATCTAACGCAAATCCAAAGATTGAATTGCATTATACTAATGCCTTTACTCTACTCGTAGCTGTAGTTCTGTCCGCCAGAGCGATGGACAAAGTTGTGAACCAATGCACTCCGTCGCTTTTTGCGGTATATGATACCCCATCAAAAATGTTAGAGTTAGGAATAGAGGGGCTGATACCATTTATAAATAGGATTGGGTTGTTTCGCTCTAAGGCTAGATATATTATTAATTCTTCTGCAATACTAATAGAAAAATACAATAGCGTTGTACCAAATAACCTCGAAGATCTTATCACGTTACCAGGGGTTTTTAGAAAAAGCGCAAATGTGATACTTAATACCATTTACCAAAGCCCGGTAGTGGCGGTAGACACTCATGTGTTTCGCGTAAGTAGGAGAATAGGTTTAACTAACGCCAAAACTGTGCGTAAAGTGGAAGATGATTTGATGAAATTGATACCAAAAAAATACCTTATTAATGCACACCACTGGCTTGTGCTACATGGTAGGTATGTGTGCAAAGCACAATCGCCACAATGCTACCAGTGCATCGTATCACATTTATGCAAAAGGCAAATGTAAAAATTGACAAAAACTTGAAGTTACTTAGAATATAATGAAAAATTCCAATAATAGGCATAAGCATAATCTGCATAATAGATTTAATATTAATGACGCAACTCTGCATAGATTCATCTTAGAAACGCGCAATGTAGCACGCGGCTTGAAGCGCGATTGGTTTGAGTTGGAATCGATGCAATCTGCTACTAGCGCATCTTCTAAGGGATTTTTGCAAAGAGCGATTATTAAGGCTTATCAAGATTTAGCGCAGGCTCTGGCAGAAGACGTAGTTTTAGCGAGTGAGCTACCAAATGTGAGTACGCATAGTTTAGGAGACTCATTTTTAATCATTGAACCATTAGATTCCCCAACAAACTTTGCTAGAGCTTTGCCATTTTTTGCGTTATCTGTAAGCAAGGTTATAAGGTCAGAGGCAATGATAAATAATGACCATACCATCAATAACTTTGAGCTTGTGGCTACTCACTCCTTATTTTATCTACCTATACTAGATGAAATATACTATACCAGTATAGGCAAAGGCGTGGCTATGGAAAAATTAGGAATGCGCAGTGAGGCGGTAAAGCTTACACTTCATAATAATAAGAGAGAAGAGGGCTTAATCTATAGTGCTGTTTATGATACACATGGATCAAATAACCCAAACGTTGATCCTGATGTGATACCAAAGACGCGCAATATAATTAACTGCTTATCTCCTATGTATCATTTATCTTTGTTACTTAAGTCTCAAATAGACTTGATAGAACATTACTCTGATAATGAAAACTGTTATTTTCAAATTGCAGCAAAACTTTTTGCCAAAGAAGCTGGAGCCGTATACAAAAATTCGAATAATATCTTTAGAATTGCTAATATTGATAGTTATTTTCCATAATATTCATTATGTCATTTGTATTTCTTGATTTCGCACCTCTTAGATAGCGGTAATCTTTCCATAGCATGGCGAAGCATAACCGCTGGCATTTGCCGCCCATTCTCATTAAGAAAAGATATAAGGCGCTCTTCATCTTTTTTTCCAGCTTCGCGTAACATCCAGCCAACTGCTTTGTGTATCAAATCATGATGATCTGTTTGTAATAATTTAGCTATTCTAAAAGTCCAGTCTAGTTGTGATTCGCGAATAAAATACCAAGTGGCAACGATTGCAATTCTACGCTCCCATAAATTTTGCGAGCGCGCTAAATTTTCGAGCATAGTTGGGTCTCGTTTAAATAAATGAGCTCCCAATATGAGATGCGCTGAACTATCTACTAAATTCCAATTATTAATATAACTAATATTATTAATATAGAATCTATAAATCTCTTCTCTATGCCCCTCATCACCACTATTATAGTGTTGCACTAATATTATCAATGCAAACAATCGTTCTTCATTTATAGGAGACTTTATTAATATTTTCAGATCCATGAGGGAAAGAACTGTAGCAAACTGCTTCGCAACTCTTCTTAAAGTTGGAACAGTAATGCCGAGAAATTGATCGTGCTGTGCATAATCACCGCTTTTTACTTTAAAAAATCTGGATGATTTCTGTGGGGTTGAGTCGATAGCGGCAATGAGCGCATGTTTCGCATCTTGAGTCGCATCTTGAGTTATATTAAGCATAAACGATATTAAGCATAAACGTAATAATAAATAGGTTGCGTAAGAAAGTAAGTTACGAACTTAAAAAAACACAGAGTATGTTAGGTGTAGAGCTGATGTGTTCTTATGCCGCTAATGCTTTATTATAAAATCTATTTTTGAAATTAATAATTCCAGCTATAATATTAAACTTTAAGTTATACGCCTTGCGTTTATTACGGTAATGATTCGATAAAATGCGAAAGTTTTTAAGTTGAGCGATAATATTTTCAACTTTTATACTTTTGCCTTGGCCTTTCTATCACCTATTCTGTAACATCTATCAGTTGCGCAGTTTCTTCATAAGATAACATCCTTATTCTTTTCGATAGCAACAATTCTGGCGAGCAATGGTTCTAATGTCTTTATAATTCTACAAACCCTTGCGTCATCAATCCCAAACATAAACCCTCCTTCCACGTCTCTATACTTATTTATAACCTTTTGTTACCATTCTAGCTCAAGCTTACTCGTTGAAATATCAAATTCTTCTTTTGATCTTTATGAAGTTTTAAATCAGTTCTTTACCTTGTACCTCAAGTTAATTTACTATAGCAGCCCTAATTTATCTGAACACCATAACCATCATTTGCACTCACCATCAAAACAAAGTGCAAATCTTGATTTCTATAGGTGTAAAAAATCTAACGATAAAATTCACATCCAATCTCAATTTCCTCCCTTCCCTTTTCTCTACGCCACTCATTAGTATCTCGAAGAGAATATATGCATCCACAATACTCTTGTTTATAAAAATTTTCTTTTTTAGCAATTTCATACATTCTGCTCGCGCCACCACCCTTACGCCAATTGTACGTAGAATAGTATAAATTAGGATAATAAGACACGGCCTTCTGCCCAGCTTCATTTACTTGCAGCATATTTTTCCATCTAGATATACCCAAAGAGCTTGTAATCACATTAAAATCATTCTCAAATGCATAAAGAGCTGTACGATAAAAACGCATTTCAAAACACATAGAGCATCTTACGCCACGCTCAGGCTCGCGCTCCATACCCTTAGCGCGCACAAACCAATCCTGTACATCATAATCTAAATCAACAAAAGGAACTCGCATTTTTTCGGAGAACCTGATATTTTCATTTTTCCTAAGTTCATATTCCTTTTTAGGATGAATATTAGGATTATAAAATAGAATAGTAAGTTGAATATCATGACTTAATATTGTTTCAACTAATGGCCCCATACACGGCGCACAACATGAGTGCAGCAACAGCTTATTGCTCTGATGTAGATGGTAATTTGGTAAAAAATCAGAAATTTGCATGAACTCTCAATATATTAATGCGCGATACAAATACAATTAATGCGCATACAAATGCAATATGCGATAAATACAAAGCGAGATCTATAAAAATGAGTTTTACCGAGAGAAAGATGCGTGCGATCTATGAGAATAAAAACCAATAAAGCTATAAATATTTCAACAAAATAGCATATTCTAGCATATTCACGTGCCTAATGCTGATTAACTTTACGCACCATGGTGGGACTGAAAGGATTCGAACCTTCGACCTAGCGATTAGGAATCGCTTGCTCTATCCAACTGAAGCTACAGCCCCTCTATAAAATTAGACATAATCTCTTGCTATCATAAAAATCTGCTATCATAAAAATCAAAAATAAGCAAATTTTACACAACTTCATGATGCTATTGCTTGCTTTGTTAAAATGCCTAATTTAACCTAAATTACTATACATACATACCACACACTATATTATATACCACATATACTCCATAGAATTACGCCTCGAGCATAACACCATCTGCTATAAAATCTCCTGCTGCACGTCTTCCCGATCTTGCTCTGCGCTATCCAAGGAGCAAGCATGAGAAGCTGGCGATGCCACCGAAGAAACTCCAGCTATCCCAAGAGATACATAGTCATCCTTCTGATCATAACTTAATACAACGGTATTTAATAACTGATCTTTCTGAAAATGCTTGCTAATATCACCATCAGCGCCAGTAATAGATATAATCTCTGATCTATTGATTCTACCCTGAATCCCATCAACTAACTGCACAAAAATATTATTTTCCGATACCTTTCTTACTTTTGTACTCACTTCAGTTCCAATAGGATGCTGCGCCACATAGTCTTGCAGAGGATTATGAGAACAGCGCTTGATGCTTAAAGAAATTTTATGATCTTTACTATCAATATTCAGCACTAACACCTCAACTGACTGACCAATATTAAACATTTTCTTATAGCTGCGATCAGGTTTTGTCCAGCTAATTTCTCTGCTATGCACTAATCCTTCGATGCCATCCTTCAACTCTACAAACACACCATAATCTGTAAAATTCGACACCCTACCCATAAGCTTAGTACCAACCGGGAATAATTTTTCTATCTCACGCCAAGGAGCATCATCTAGCTGTTTTACACCAAGCGAAATCCTTCCACTTTCTTTATCAAACTTAATAACTAATACCTTAATATCTTGACCTATACGCAAAACCTCTGAGGGATGATGAATTTTGCTCCACGAAATATCTGTTAAATGCAATAAGCCATCTACGGCACCTAAATCTATGAAAGCACCATAATCTGTAATATTTTTAACCTTACCTTCCAATATCTGCCCTTCCTGCACATGCTCTAGCATCTCGCCTCTTGCATGTTGCATAGAAGCTTCAACAATACTTTTGCGAGAAACAACGATATTATGGGTACTATGATCCATTGTTAGAATTTTAAACGCTTGAGAAACGCCAAACATACCGGATATATCTATAGGCCTCACATCCACCTGGCTGCCAGGCAAGAACGCATGTACTCCAGATAAATCGACGCTAAAGCCACCCTTAACGCGCCTAGTAATAACACCATTCACCAACTCTTGGTTCTTGTACATAGTTTCCAACGTACCCCAATACTCTTCACGCAGAGCTTTTTCGCGACTGATGATTGTTCTACCATTTCTACCTTCAAGTTTGTCGATGTATACATCCACCACGTCTCCAGGAACCGGTGTGGTTCTACCACCAGTGGTAAATTCTTGGATAGCAATACGCCCCTCATTCTTCAAACCAACATCCACCACTACCGCATCACGATCAACCGTTACAACCTGGCCCTTCACAACTGACCCTTCTTTTAGATGTTCACCGCTCACGCTATTCAGAAGATCTTCGAAATTTTGATCTTGGGCAAAGGATGTGTCAAAAGGTAAATTGACGAAACGTTTTTTAGGATGCATAGAAAAGATAAAACTAATTAAGGGAAACGAAGTTCGTATGTATAGCTTCTTGCACATAATGCAAACAAAAGCTAATGAGCTCAATGAGCTACGTAAGAATTATAAGCCAACATGCTATTTATGTCAATTCTCTAAGGGTTGCGCAACTTTAGCATTTTTTTTATCCAAAGCCTTATCTTGGTTGTCAATTAATCTGATTGATAAATCTCTCGCCTTCATGGGATTCATATAAGATAAAATCGCAGCCACTTTTGCTTCTTTCATATACTTGATTAGCTCTACCAAAACCGCTACTTCCATTTGATTAAAAATAAGAGCCGCCTCCTTAGGCCTCATGTTCTCATATACCTTCACTAAACTTTGAATCTGCTGCTCATGGCCAGCTTGCTGTTTGTTCACGATACCATCAATTTGCGCTCGCAACTCTTGTAGTTGCGCAACCTGCTGCTCGACAGATTTTTTAGTAGCTTCTAATACTTTAGTTTTATTGTCCATAGCCTGCTGTCTTTGCTCCATATCCTGCTGCATGCGCATCAAGGCATTGAGCAACAGCACTTCCTGCGTACCTAAATTAGTCCGATTCTTTTGCATAAAATCTTTCACATCCACCTCCTTAGTGTCGCTAGTCTTTTGTGCATCCTGCGCATCCTTTTCATCTAACTCCTGCACATCCTGTTTGTTCTCCGTCTCCAAGCTATTCTTGCTCCGCCCCCCTTCTTTTGTTTTAGTAAGACGCGAGGCGCCCTTGCTATCAACTGGTATCTTCGCTTCTACTTGACGCGCCTTCTTCGAGCTTGTTGTATCAGACGCGCTCGCTCGCATATGAGTATCATTCCACTTATCTGCAACGCCTTGACGAAAACTCATAAAGGTAGTAACCATTTTCGTAATCAGCAAAAGTCCTATAGCGGTTAACATTATATGTAGAAATTTTGTTTTCATAAATTAAAAGATTCTTATTTAATCTGAAGGTGTCTTTGTGATTTTAGGTAATAAATCATAATAATCTTTCTGCGTGAGAGAAATCTTATTATTTTGCGTTTTCTTTTTCAACTTCTCTTCAACCTTATTGTTCTTCGCCTCAACGTCGCTCATTTTATCGCCAGTATCTCCTAGTTGATCTATTAACTCTTTAGCCTGCAAACTCGCTGATTCTAAGATAGTAGCAACCCTATGAGCGTCTTCTATAAGACGTTGTAGATCTTTTAAATCCTTGGCTTGGTTCAGCTCAGATAAACAACGCTCCGACTTTTCCACGCTTGCGGAGAACATGTTAATCATCTTTCCAAATTCCTTCTTGCTCTCATTTAAAAGTTCAATATTCTTATAGAGTTTAAAAACATAAAATCCACAAAAACAAACAGCGATACATAAAATAAAATCAATCACCCAACCAATGCTTTCCATATCAGACTCTCATACCATCCCATCAATATTAAATCTATGTCAAATCCTTCTATGTCAAATCTTCAAATCACCTTTAATATCACTATTTTTATCTCCCAAAGAAGTAATAACTACAGCCATCACATCTTGCACCTTACCGATCTTACCATAGCATATCTCCACACCAGAAGATCTTACTATCATTTCTTGATTCACGTGATGGTCTGTTACTATAGTATTACCCACTTTCAAATTACGTAACAAACTTTGCAGCAATATCTTTTTGCTCATCAATACAACATCTAAATCTAGATGCATATCTTGCATTGATCGTAACAACACATCGCTCCAACTACTCTGATCTTCTGCCTTATCAAAAAACACATGTTGCAAACGCTTCTTAATGGGCTCGAGAGTTTTGTATGGTATTACTATTGCAGCTCCCTGTTTATTGCCAGCAATATCAATATTTACATCAAACAGAGCGATATGGTCGCTATCTTTAGCTAAGGTTGCTAAATTATTAACAGACTCAAATTTCTGAAAAACTATGGAAACGGCATATACTTGCTCAAATGCGCTAGCTAAATCACCCAACATCATCTCCGCAAGTTTATAAATAATGCCCTGCTCTATTAAAGTAAGAGATCTATTATGACTAGGTTTATAAGGTATCTTTTTATCTATTAACTTCCCACCCAACAGTAGGTAAATAAAATTATTTACTAATAAATCATCTAGCACCAACAAACCAAAATTATCTAACTCCACTATCTTAAACACTACCACCGTAGAATTCATCTGCAAATGCTCTACATATTCAGAAAATCTGGTAGTTTTATATCTATCGCCACTAAACTCCATAGATTCAAGAGTCATGCTACGCAAAGACGAGGATAGAATCTGCAAAAAACGCTCAAAAATAGTATTGAGCATCGGTAACTTCTTATAAGCCTGCAAAGACTGATCTAAAAACTGCTTGATATTCAAACGCTGAGTACTACTATCTACTTGTATAACCCCTTCAGATCGGCGCTTAGGCTTAGATTTAGGTTTAATAGAGGGCAAGCGAGTTGTTTTTGGTTTTTGTTTACTCATAATTTACTAGGAAATAATAATCTCAATTCTTTAAACATATAAACTCTGATGAGTAGAATCTGATACATAAATTCATTACGCAATCTAATGAAATGACATACTTGTCACCAACACATTTCTAATCTCACAAGGACTTAACAGATTACGCAAATACAGAAAGAGCGCTTCCTTAAATATCTGTACTCCATGACTAGTACTAAAATCACTTTTATATACTTGAGATAAAAAAACCGTCACTGCATCAGAAATTTCTGGTATTCTATCACGCAAATCTTGCAAATCATCATTATCAACAACTTCAAGAGCTAAAGCTAACGAAATCGTTTCATTTTCTTGATCGGAGGAGGAGCCGCTATAAATTGCAGTGGTAATTGTTGGTATTACTAAAATATTAGCGGTATGACCTTGCTGCTCATTTGAGCGATTACTATCAAAACCTAACTCAGTTCTTTTTCCTCTCATAAACAATGCATAAAACGCAACGCAAATAAAAAATATCACTAAGCCAATAATCAAATATCTACTAATTTTTTTTATTAATAAACTTTTGGCTTCATACTTCTCTCTTTCCTGATCAATATCAGATAGCAGGGCGCTTTGTTTTGTTGGATCTAAATCAGACATATTGTATTCTCAAATATTAATTAAAGACCAATAAATTGCTTCTTGTTATTATTTTACATACAGATTATAATATAAGTATATTGAAATTGGAACCTTAGTATTCGAATTTTAAATAAATATACAAATTATAGATAATTTAAATTTATTTTTATCATCTCATACTATAACCTGTTATAGCGCGAAGCAATGTTTTCTACGATTCAACACACAACCTGGAAGAAAATATCTATTCTCCTGTTTTTTATTACCTGCATCTTGTGTTCTGAAATACATGCTAGCACAAACACGCGATACATACTCACTTCTAACAGGATGGCTCGCAAAATCACGTCCGAGATGGTTACTAATAACTTAGCTAACGCGCATACTATAGGATATCGCGAGAACGCTCCTATTATTCGCCCAATTAGCACAAAACACCGCAAAACTTCCAATCATTTTGTACGAGTGACTGAGTCTTATCAACCAAAAATGACGACACAATATAAGAATACTAAAAATAGACTTAACCTTGCTATATCAGGCCCTGGCTACTTTAAAGTTCTCACGTCACAAGGGCCAAGATATACTCTCAATGGGGAATTTTTAATAAATAGCGATTATTTTATGGTAAATAAGAACGGTTTCTTTTTATTAAATTCTGGCAACCAACCAATATCTCTACCAAATAACGCGTCTATTACACTAATTGATATATCTAGCGACGGCAGCGTTTATTATGACGGAACGCGAATAGATATAATAGGGGTCTTTGACTTTCCAGAAGAAGCGAAGTTGTTACGAGAAGGTAATAATCTTTATGCAGAAGATTCCGGTTTAGAATTCGCAGTCGCTAATCCTACAATCATGGCAAATTCTCTGTTAATTTCCGATGTATCTACTATACACTCCATGGAATTAATGCAGCAGAGCCATAATATGGTTCTTTTATCTGAACAATTAGTGAATAACCTCAATAGCATGGAAAAATCAACTGTAGATAAACTCATCTCCGCGCGCTAAATAAATACTATGTTTAATATCGATGAAGAGCGTTACTTTCCATACAATAAATCGGCAATCAAGCAGTGTATACTAGATGTAGAATCCTATCCAAATTTTATACCATGGCTTAAAAAAGTTATAGTCATAAGTAAAAGCGCAGACAAAATGCTGGTAGACTGCTTTATTAATTTGCCGATAGACGTGCAATATAGATCAGAAATTGAAATTGATGAATGCCATGTTAGAATGCGCTCTACTTCAGACCAACTCAAATGCCTAACAGGTTGCTGGAGTTTTCTAGACCATAAGCCAAGCGGCACCTTGCTAAAATTCCAAGCCACTCTTGACTTTCACTCGCAATTGATCAATAAGTTATGTGCTACTTACCTAAAAGACTATACATTTAAAATTACTGATTTATTCAGCGATAGAATACATACAGTGTGTAAAGAACATAGCTAATTAACCACATTATCAACAACATCTTTATGTCACCTAAAAAACACAGTAAAATTTTATTTGCATATCTCATACCTTTCTGCGTAGGGGCGATTATCTGTTGCATACCTCGCCCAGAAACATTAGACAATCAGGCTTGGTCTCTCCTCGCACTTTTTGTGTCTACTATAGTGGCCCTCATCACTAAACCCTTACCAATGGGCGGAATAGCTCTAGTGAGCCTGGCTATTGCCACCGCTTGCAAAATTCTCCCTATGAATGAAGCTTTGTCCGGCTTCTCCTCATGCGTCACATGGCTTATCCTTTTTGTTTTTTGTATCGCAAGAGCGATGATTAAGGCGCATTTGAGCACTAGAGCAGCATACTTACTCATTAGCGTTTTTGGAGGACATACTCTTACTTTGTCTTACGTACTCACATTTACCGAACTATTGATCTGCCCAGTAATACCAAGTGCAGCAGCTAGAGCTGGAGGCATGATTTATCCAGTGCTTCTTTCCATCACAGATAATTGCGGCGCAAATAAGGATACGCAAGGGTATAAAAGCTTTGGTGGTTTTTTAGCATATAATGCATACCATACTAATTATATTACTAGCGCAATGTTTCTAACGGCTATGGCTGCTAACTTGATGATACAGCAGATTGCGTTAGACCAAGGTATAGAAATCACCTGGGCCGCTTGGGCCAAGGCCGCCATATTACCTGGCTTTGTGAGTTTATTGGTTGTGCCATACATTTCATATATATTCATGAAACCAAAAATCACTGCTATACCTAATGCCAAAGCTTTAGCAAAAAAACATTTGCAAGACTTAGGTAAGATGCAACATCAGGAGTATATTGTGCTTATAGTATTTGGTTTGATGTTATTTTTATGGATATTTGGCGACAATTTTGGCATTAATCCAACTGTTACGGCATTGTTAGGCTTGGTGCTGCTGCTCGTATCTCAAATCATCACTACCTCTGACATACTGCATGAATCCGAAGCTTGGCATAACTTTCTTTGGCTCTCCGTGCTGATGGCTCTTTCTCAAGCTATGCAAAAGTATAAAATAATAGCATGGTTCAGTGCAATCTTATCTTCGCACATTGGACACTTTAGTGCATATCATGGTTTAATTATATTAACTCTGGTATACTTCTATAGCCACTACTTTTTTGCTAGTATGACCTCGCACATAAGCGCAATGTATTCTACATGTCTGGCATTAGCTGTAATGCTAGGCGCGCCGCCCCTCTTTTCTGCGCTGCTGCTAGCCTTTGCCTCTAATTTGTTTGCAACGCTCACCCACTATGGTTCTACCGGTGCAGTTATCTTTTTTGGATCAAACTTTATATCAATAAAGCGCTGGTGGGGCGTGGGGCTCATTATTAGCTTTGTGCATATAATAATATGGGGAGGTCTTGGAGTTGCGTGGTGGAAAATGATAGGATTAATACCCACTTAAAACTGTCTTTTTACAATCACCACTTTACTTGGAATAAGTAATTATATAGTATGTTGAAGTTAGATTATTTTTTTTCATTGCATATAACAATTCTTTTATCTTATGAAGCTCGAACAGATAGTACATGATTTTGACAACAATGAAGCGCAGATACTCGTTGAAATCTCAATGAATTCACAGCCAGTCAAATATGAATTCGACAAGGAAGTTGGTGCCTTAAGAGTAGATCGTTTTCTGAATGTTGCAATGCGCTACCCTTATAACTACGGTTTTTTACCTGGTACACTCGGTCAAGACGGCGATCCTCTAGACGCGCTACTCATTTCAAACCACGAGGTTGTTGCTGGCGCATTGGTGAAGACAAAAATCGTAGGAATGATGGTGATGGAAGATGAATCCGGTATGGATGAAAAACTCATTCTCGTACCAACTAAAAAATTAGACCCGGTATATGATAAAGTAAATGATATAGACGATTTATGTCCTATATCGAAAAAGAAAATAGAGCATTTTTTTACACATTATAAAGATTTGGAAACTGGCAAATGGGTGCGAATTAAAAATTGGGAAGGTCGAGAGCGTGCGGTAGAACTTGCTAAGAAGTCATTGATATAACACTAAACAGTTTTGTATTGAATGACGCCTTGATATAATGGAATATCGATCCCCAAAATTACTATTATTTTCATGGGTTAGATCTGTAGATTGGCTGATTGTTTGGTCTGTCTTGCTGCTTGTGCTGCTAGATATAGTGCTAATCTACACTTCCAGCGCAATAGCTGTGAAGATAGGATTGAGTAAAAACTATTTCATTACTCGACAAACAGCTTATATCGGCATAGGGCTATCAGTAATGTTTGCGTTATCTATGTGTAAACGAGAGATGATTATAAAAATCATTTTAATCGGTTTTAGCATTAACCTGTTGCTACTCTCGCTAGTCAAATTTGTTGGTTATGAGTTTAAAGGCGCAGTACGCTGGATGCATATGGGCCCGCTTTCCATTCAACCATCGGAATTTATTAAACCATGCTTCGCTTGCGTTGTGGGCATGATCTGCGCCAGCACCCTACCAATATGTTGGAAGTTTATTATAAATATTGCAATATACTGCATCATTGCCCTGCTCCTGCTCATCCAACCAGATATAGGAATGCTCGTGGTTATTAGCGGCGTTTTTATTATCCAGTTATTCGTGCTAGGCTTGCCAATGTTTTGGCATGCCCTCCTTGCTGCCCTAGCAATATGCTGTGCTTTTGTTGCATATTTCATATTTCCACACGTTGCTCAGAGAATTAATGCTTTTTTAGATGACCAAGAATCGAACTATCAGGTAGTTAAATCTCTATTGGCATTTCAAAAAGGCGGTATATATGGCACTGGCCCTGGAGAGGGGGTGATAAAACGCATCATACCAGACGCTCACACTGATTTTATTTTCGCGGTTGCGGGTGAAGAATTTGGTATGATATTTTGTTTAATAATGATGTGGCTCTTTGCTTTAATTATTACTAGAGTTTTATTGCATTTAACTAAAATAGATGATTTATTCGTTCAAATATCAGCTACTGGCATCATCTCTCAATTCGCGCTACAAACTATCATTAATATCAGCGTTACGCTCAATCTATTACCTACTAAGGGGATGACTCTACCGTTTATCAGCTATGGCGGGTCTTCGATGCTAAGCATGTGCTTTGGGTTTGGTATACTGCTTTCGCTAACACGTAAAAACGTGCGATATGAACAATATCAATTCTGCTCCCTGGAACTTTAACCCTTCCTTGTAGATCATGGCTACGCGGAAAAAATCTGCGCAAAACGATTCTAATATCCTATCTTAAATTCTGACCGTATAGAGCTATCGATTAGAGCTGCTGCGTAAGTAAGAAAGTAAGTTAACTTAAAAAAACACAGAGTGGGACCGTTGTAAGATGAGATTTTAGAAAATTTTGTATTTTGTAGTTAAAATTTTTGTTTGAGTGATTTTATAAGGATTTTGCTATTAAAAGCTGCATAGTTTTTTAGTCAAATCAGAAATTAATCTCATTTTTAGCTGTTTTAGTTTTGTTATAAGCCTAAATAGATGTATTTTTACCTGTTTTATGCAGCAAGGACGGTTAAACGCTTTAAATTAAAACAGATTGCATTCATAAATTCAGCAAATTGATTTTTTGCTATTCCTACATATCGCAGTCG